>NZ_AP024322.1:0-306913 GCF_018408855.1 Caballeronia sp. NK8
ATGAACGATTTCTGGGAACACTGTTCCGCACTGCTCGCGCGCGAACTCACGCCGCAGCAGTACGTCACGTGGATCAAGCCGCTGACCCCGGTCGACTTCGATGCCGACGCGAACATCCTGCGCATCGCCGCTCCCAACCGCTTCAAGCTCGACTGGGTGAAAAGCCAGTTCTCGGGCCGCATCGCCGATGTCGCGCGCGAATTTTTCAGCGCGCCCATCGACGTGCAATTCGTCCTCGATCCGAAAGCGACCGCGCGCAATGCGATCGGCGGCGGGCTGAACGCCGCGCCCCGTCCGACCGCGAGCGCGCCCGCCGCGCCGCGCGCGCCGGCGCCCTCGGCGGCCGCGCCGCAGGCGCCCACGGTGGTGGCGCACGCGAACGCCACGGCGCACATCAACGCGCTTGCAGCCGAAGCGGCGCAACAGGCACAAGCCACGCAGGAAGATCAGGCCGATCTCGACCTCCCGAGCCTCGACGCCAACGAAGCCGCTGCGGGCCGGCGCACGTGGCGCCCGGGCGGCGCTCCGTCGGCGGGCGGTGAAACCGATTCCGCCTACGAGCGCTCGAAGCTCAACCCGGTGCTGACGTTCGACAATTTCGTCACCGGTAAGGCGAACCAGCTTGCTCGCGCGGCCGCCATTCAGGTCGCGGACAATCCCGGCATCTCGTACAACCCGCTCTTCCTGTATGGCGGCGTGGGCCTCGGCAAGACCCACCTGATTCACGCCATCGGCAATCAGTTGCTGATGGACAAGGCCGGCGCGCGCATCCGCTACATTCACGCGGAACAGTACGTGTCCGACGTGGTGAAGGCATACCAGCGCAAGGCGTTCGACGACTTCAAGCGCTATTACCATTCGCTCGATCTGCTGCTCATCGACGATATTCAGTTCTTCTCCGGCAAATCGCGCACGCAGGAAGAGTTCTTCTACGCGTTCGAGGCGCTCGTCGCGAACAAGGCGCAGGTCATCATCACGAGCGATACGTATCCGAAGGAAATCTCCGGTATCGACGATCGCCTGATCTCGCGATTCGACTCCGGTCTGACGGTCGCGATCGAGCCGCCCGAGCTGGAAATGCGCGTCGCGATTCTGATGAGGAAGGCGCAGTCCGAAGGCGTGAGTTTGTCGGAAGACGTCGCGTTCTTCGTCGCGAAGCATCTGCGTTCGAACGTGCGCGAACTCGAAGGCGCGCTGCGCAAGATCCTCGCATATTCGAAGTTCCATGGCCGCGACATCACGATCGAGCTGACCAAGGAAGCGCTCAAAGACCTGTTGACGGTGCAGAACCGCCAGATCTCGGTGGAGAACATCCAGAAGACGGTTGCCGATTTCTACAACATCAAGGTCGCCGACATGTACTCGAAAAAGCGGCCGGCCAATATTGCGCGCCCGCGCCAGATCGCGATGTATCTGGCGAAGGAGCTGACGCAGAAGAGCCTGCCCGAGATCGGTGAACTGTTCGGCGGACGCGATCACACGACCGTGCTGCATGCGGTGCGCAAGATCGCGGCGGAGCGCGGCACCGACGCGCAACTGAACCACGAACTGCACGTGCTCGAGCAGACGCTGAAGGGCTAAGGGGTCGACGGACGCGGCGTGAAGAACGCACGCGTCATTAATTGCGTTCGAAAGCCTGTTTTTTGACGAAAACGCCCCCAATTTCAGGGAGCGGTTCCGTTTTGAGGCACAATATAGGTTTAGCCGTCCGTGGCCTGGGCGGCTTTCGAGCGCAGTTTTCGCGAGTGACCGGCGGGGGGCCGGCAACGCGTGTTACGAGGTTGTCCGCTGGGCAAATCTGGTGGCGAAACCGGCGGACAGGCCGTCACATCAACGAAGGAACTCTATGCAACTGGTCAAGACCGAACGAGATAATCTTCTAAGGCCGCTGCAAACCGTGAGCGGTATCGTAGAACGCCGCCATACGTTGCCGATCCTCGCCAATTTGCTCATTACCAAGAACGGCGCGGATGTGTCGTTCCTCTCGACCGACCTCGAACTACAGATCACGACCCGCGCCGACTTCGGCGTCGGCAGCGACCAGGTCGCCACCACGGTCGCCGCGCGCAAGCTGCTCGACATTCTGCGCGCGATGCCCTCGGGCGAAGTCGTGCTCGACCTCTCCGACAAGCGCCTGACCGTGCGTTCCGGCAAAAGCCGTTTCGCGCTGCAGACGCTCGCCGCCGACGAATTTCCCACCGTCAACCAGGCTACTGACTTCGGCGCGAGCCTTTCGGTTCCGCAGAAGACGTTCCGCCAGTTGCTCGGCATGGTCTATTTCGCGATGGCCCAGCAGGACATCCGCTACTACCTGAACGGCATGCTGCTCGTGGTGGACGGCGACCAGCTGATGGCGGTCGCGACCGACGGCCACCGTCTCGCGTTCTCGTCGATGAAGATCGAGGGCTCGTTCGCGCGCCAGGAAGTCATCATCCCGCGCAAGACGATTCTCGAACTCCAGCGTTTGCTCGAAGACATCGACGACACTTTGAAGATCGACATCGCCGCGACGCAGGTGAAGTTCAGCTTCGGCCAGGTCGAACTCGTGTCGAAGCTCGTCGAGGGCAAGTTCCCCGACTTCCAGCGCGTGATTCCGAAGTCGCACAAGAACACGTTCGAAATCGGCCGTGAAGAGTTGCAGCGTTCGTTGCAGCGCGCGGCCATTCTGACCTCCGACAAGTTCAAGGGCGTGCGTTGCCTCGTCGAGCCGGGCCAGCTCAAGATCATGTCGACCAACGCCGACCAGGAAGAGGCGCAGGAAGAGCTGGAGATCGCCTATCAGGGCGATTCCGTCGATATCGGATTCAACGTCACCTATCTGCTCGACGTGCTGGCGAATCTGAAGGTCGACACGCTCAAGGTGAGCCTCGGCGACGCCAATTCCAGCGCGCTCATCACGATTCCCGAGAACGAGGAATTCAAGTACGTGGTGATGCCGATGCGTATCTGACGCGCGCAATACCGAAAACACTCCAAGGGGCGGCGCGCCCCTTTGGTGTTTTTAAGGTGTTTTGAAAAGTTCGAGCAGTAACCCAGGCAGTGACGCAGAACCGGAAAATTTCCATGACTGAAAACACAAATTCGCAGCCCGACAACAAGCCTGACAACAGCTATGGCGCATCGTCCATCCAGATCCTTGAAGGTCTGGAGGCTGTGCGCAAGCGGCCGGGCATGTATATCGGCGATACGTCGGATGGCACCGGTTTGCATCACCTCGTTTTCGAAGTGCTGGACAACTCCATCGACGAAGCGCTCGCAGGCTATTGCGACGACATTCACGTCACCATTCACGCGGACAACTCCATTTCCGTCACGGATAACGGCCGCGGCGTGCCGACTGGCCTCAAGCGCGACGACAAGCACGATCCGAAGCGCAGCGCCGCCGAAATCGTCATGACCGAGCTGCACGCGGGCGGCAAGTTCGACCAGAACAGCTACAAGGTGTCGGGCGGCCTGCACGGCGTGGGCGTGTCGTGCGTGAACGCGCTGTCCGCATGGCTGCGCCTCACGGTGCGCCGCGACGGCAAGAAGCACTTCATGGAGTTCGCGCGCGGCGTCGTGCAGAACCGCGAGATCGTGGAAGAGAACGGCATCCAGTATTCGCCGATGCCCGTCGTCGGCGATACGGAAAATCGCGGCACCGAAGTGCACTTTCTCGCCGATGTCTCGATCTTCGGCAATGTCGAATTTCACTACGACATTCTCGCGAAGCGCATGCGCGAGCTTTCGTTCCTGAACAACGGCGTGCGTATCCGTTTGACGGATCAGCGCACCGGCAAGGAAGACGATTTCGCGTTTGCGGGCGGCGTGAAGGGCTTTGTCGAGTACATCAACAAGGCCAAGCAGGTGCTGCATCCGAACGTGTTCCACGCGGTCGGCGAGCGCGAGAACGTGACCGTCGAAGTGGCGATGCAGTGGAACGACAGCTTCAACGAAAGCGTGCTGTGCTTCACGAACAACATTCCGCAGCGCGACGGCGGCACCCATCTGACCGGCCTGCGCGCCGCGATGACGCGCGTGATGAACAAGTACATCATCGACAACGAGATCGCGAAGAAGGCGAAGGTCGAGACGACCGGCGACGACATGCGTGAGGGTCTTTCGTGCGTGCTGTCGGTGAAGGTGCCGGAGCCGAAGTTCAGCTCGCAGACGAAGGACAAGCTGGTGTCGTCGGAAGTGCGCGCGCCGGTCGAGGAAATCGTCGCGAAGGCGCTCGAAGATTATCTGCAGGAGACGCCGAACGACGCGAAGATCATCACGGGCAAGATCGTCGATGCGGCGCGTGCTCGCGATGCCGCGCGCAAGGCGCGCGAGATGACGCGTCGCAAGGGCGTGCTCGATGGCGTCGGTCTGCCGGGCAAGCTTGCGGATTGCCAGGAGAAGGACCCGGCGAAGTCGGAGATTTATATCGTCGAGGGTGACTCGGCGGGCGGATCGGCCAAGCAGGGACGCGATCGCAAGTTCCAGGCGATTTTGCCGTTGCGCGGCAAGGTGCTGAACGTGGAGAAGGCGCGTTTCGACAAGCTGATTTCGTCGGAGCAGATCGTGACGCTGGTGACGGCGCTCGGATGCGGCATCGGCAAGGACGATTACAACCTCGACAAGCTGCGCTATCACCGCATCATCATCATGACCGATGCGGACGTCGACGGCGCGCACATCCGCACGCTGTTGCTGACGTTCTTCTACCGGCAAATGCCGGAGATTGTCGAGCGCGGGTATATCTATATCGCGCAGCCGCCGCTCTACAAGATCAAGGCGGGCAAGGACGAGCGGTACATGAAGGACGCGCACGAGCTCAATCAGCATATGTTGAAGCTGGCGTTGCAGGGTTCCGAACTGATGCCGAGCGAAGGCGCGGATCCGATTTCCGGCGATGCGCTGGGTGAACTCGCCCGTGCGTACTTGCTTGCGCAGGCTGTTGTCGATCGTCTCAGCCGGATTTATGACGCGGCCGCGCTCGAATCGGTGATGGACGGCGTGATCATCGATCTGTCGTCGCAGGAAGCGGCGGAAGCGTCGGCGAAGCGTCTTGAAGAGCGCTTGCGTGCCGATCCTTTGAAGCCCGAAGTGAGCGTCGAACCTGCTTACGATCAGGTGCGCGAGCTGCGGTCGCTGCATATCAAGCGGCGTCATCATGGCAATGTGAAGGTCACGGTGTTCGACGAAGACCTTCAGTTGACGGCGGACTACAAGCAGCTCGTATCGACGGCGGATACGTTCAAGGGCTTGATCGGCGATGGCGCGTTGATCAAGCGCGGCGAACGGTCGATGGCCGTGACCGACTTCAAGAGCGCGATGAAGTGGTTGATCGCGGACGCGGAGCGTAACGTTTCGAAGCAGCGCTACAAGGGGCTTGGCGAGATGAACCCCGAGCAGCTCTGGGAAACGACGATGGATCCAGCGGTGCGGCGTTTGCTGCGTGTGCAGATCGAGGACGCGATTGCCGCCGATGGCATCTTTACGACGCTCATGGGCGATGATGTGGAGCCGCGGCGGGCGTTTATCGAGAGCAATGCGTTGAGGGCGGGGAATATCGACGTTTAAGGAGACTTGCGCAACGCCAGGCCTCGAAGCCCGCGAAATTCGGTGCAGCACGCGCCGGTTGTCGCGGGCTTTTTTCGGCCTAGGCAACCGCCTTCAACGCCACCCAAATCTCCGTCACCAGATCCGCTGGCGCCGTCTCCCTCGGATCGTTCACATAAACCTCGAACACAGGCGCGTCGCCGGTTTCCCGTCCCGACTGCGGCAACCATTCCCCATACAGCCACTGATACGCGAAGCAAAGCTGCGCATACGGCCCGACATGCGTGAGCACCGCAAACTCCCCGCCCGCGACTTCCACGCGCGACACCGGCGCTTCGAACTTCACCGCGTCCGGCTCGAACAGCTCGCAACATGCCATCGAGCGAAGTTCATCTTCGGCGACGGCTGCAGGATCGTCGAGATAAATGCCCAGTGACCGCGCCCGGGGATCGACCAACTCCCGCACCGCGAGCCAATGAAACAGCATCTCGAACGCCCGCCCGATGTTCATATACGACCCGCGATGCTCCATCGCGGCCACGGTAAAACCACGCTGAGTACGAATATCGACTTGATGCATCGCCGTGTCTCCTGATCGAATTTCATCCAAAGGAACAAACATCGAAGCGCCGCCGTCAGTTCGAAACTGTCCCGGCGCCATCCGGTAACTCGCCTGAAACGCCCGCGAAAACGCCTGCACGCTGCCATATCCGGCGCGCTCGGCGATCGAATCGATCGGCACCGCGCCATGCACGAGCTCATTCGCCGCGCGATGCAAACGCAACCGCCGCACGGTCGCCGCCGCGGTTTCCCCATAGAACGCGTGATAAATCCGATGCCAGTGATACGGCGACAAACACGCCACCTCGGCGAGCCGGTTGAGGTCCAGTTCGTCATCGAGGTGATCGTGGATGTACGCGACCACGCGCGCGAGTCGCGCCTCATAGACCCTGCCGTTCATCGTGCGCTCCACAAAGAAAACTCGATGAAAGAAAAGTAGCACGAGCCGCTTTAGCATTTCTTGCGGACTTGCGCGGACCGCGTCGGCACCAGACACGCGTACACTTTCGCCTTTGAGCGCACGAGCGCGCCACGAAACCAGAGAAATACGATTATGTTCACCTGTCGAAACCAGTCCTGCGGCGCGGAGTGGGCGCTATCCGATGTCGTCATCAAGAACGAGGGCCAAGGCCTTCTGTTCCGCTGCCCGATGTGCGGCGCGCGCAACTACGTCGCACGCCACGATGCCGACGATGGCACCACCACGTACGAGCAGCTCACCGACATCCCGCCGCACGGGACACGCTGAAACCATGACCACCGACACTTCCTTCAACAGCCTGCCGCTCTCGCCGGCGATGCAGGCGAACCTGCAGCAGCTCGGCTATCTGTCGATGACGCCGATCCAGGCCGCGAGCCTGCCGCCGGCGCTCGCCGGCCACGATCTCATCGCGCAGGCGAAAACGGGCAGCGGCAAGACCGCGGCCTTCACGCTGCCACTGCTTTCCCGCCTCGACGCGAGCCAGTTCGACGTGCAGGCGCTCATCCTCTGCCCGACGCGCGAACTCGCCGATCAGGTCACGCAGGAAGTCCGCCGCCTCGCGCGCGCGGAAGAGAACGTGAAAGTGCTGACGCTGTGCGGCGGTACGCCGATGCGTCCGCAGGTCGCGAGTCTCGAACACGGCGCGCATATCGTCGTGGGAACGCCGGGCCGCATCATGGATCATCTGGAGCGCGGCACGCTGACGCTCGGCGCAGTGCGTACCCTGGTGCTCGACGAAGCGGACCGCATGCTCGACATGGGCTTCTTCGACGACATCGCGTCGGTGGCGCGCCAGTGCCCGAAGGATCGCCAGACCTTGCTGTTCTCGGCGACGTATCCGGAAGGCATCGTGAAGCTGAGCCAGCAGTTCCTGCGCAATCCGCGCGAGATCAAGCTCACCGAACGGCACAGCAACGCGAAGATCAAGCAGATTTTCTATCAAGTGGAGGACCACGAGCGTCTGCACGCGGTCGGCCTGTTGCTCGACCACTATCGCCCGGTGAGCACGATCGCGTTCTGCAATACGAAGCAGCAGTGCCGCGATCTGCTCGATGTGCTGCGCGTGCAAGGTTTCGAAGCGCTCACGCTGCACGGCGAACTGGAACAGCGCGAACGCGATCAGGTGCTCGTGCAGTTCGCGAACCGCAGTTGCTCGGTGCTCGTCGCGACCGACGTCGCCGCGCGCGGTCTCGACATCGCGCAACTGGAAGCGGTGATCAACGTCGACGTGACGCCCGATCCGGAAGTGCATGTGCATCGCATCGGCCGTACCGGGCGTGGCGATGAGGAAGGCTGGGCGCTGTCGCTCGCGAGCATGGACGAGATGGGGCGCGTCGGCTCGATCGAGCAGGCGCAGCGTGCGGAAGTTGAATGGCATCCGCTGACCGAATTGACGTCAGCGGAACCGGGTCATCTGAAGCCGCCGATGGCGACGCTGCAGATCCTCGGCGGCCGCAAGGACAAGATCCGTCCCGGCGACGTGCTCGGCGCGCTCACCGGCGAAGCGGGCTTCGACGGCAAGCAGATCGGCAAGATCAACGTGATGGACATGGTCACGTACGTGGCCGTCGAACGGAGTATCGCCGATGACGCCGAGCGCAAGCTCGGCGTGGGCAAGCTCAAGGGCCGCAAGGTGAAGGTGCGGCGCATGTGAGCGCGCTCAGGCCTTGCGCGACGGCTCTCCGACGATTCGTTCAGACGACGGATTGCGCGTCACGAGCCGCAAACCGCTCGCGATACTGCCCACGCCCGCGAAGGCCGCGCCGAGCGAGAGCGCGAGTGCCGGACCATGCTTTCCGGCGATGCTGAAACACAGCGCGACGAGCGCCGCGCCCGTCGCCTGTCCGATCAGGCGCGATGTCGCGATCGTGCCGCTCGCGCCGCCACTGCGTTCGCGCGGCGCGCTCGACATGAACGCCTTCAGATTCGGCGACTGAAAGAAGCCGAAGCCCGCGCCGCAGATCGCCATGCGGATGCAGATTTCCAGCGCATGCGGTTGCGCAGGCAGCATCGCGAGCGACACCATCCCGACGCACAGAATCGCCAGCCCGACGCCACCCAGCAGGCCGGGTGAATGGCGATCGGACAGGCGTCCCGCGATCGGCGCCATCAACGCGACGAGCGCTGACCACGGCGTCATCAGAAATCCGGTCTCGACCTGGCTGCGGCCCAGCACGCTCTCGAAGAAGAACGGCAGCGACACGAACGCGAGTCCTTGCGCGGCGAACGAACAGATGGCGGTCATCGTCGAGAGCGCGAACATGGGGCGGCGAAAGAGATCGACGGGCAGCATCGGCGCGGGATGGCCGCGTTCACGTCGCAGCAGCAGGACGCCCGCAACCAGCGCGACGCCGAAGGCCGCGAGCACGGTTTGCGCGGGCGCGCGCTGAGCCGCTTCGCCGAGCGCGAAAATCAGCGCGGCGAAGGTGACGACGTTCAGCAATGCCGCGATGCGATCGAAGCCGTGTTCGGCGCGCTTCGTCTGCGGCAGCGACGGCCACGCAATCATCAACGCGAACACGCCGACCGGCAAATTGACCGCGAAGAGCCACGGCCACGTGCCGAGCGAAAGGACGATCGACGCGACCGTCGGCCCGATCGCGAACGCGATGCCGACCACGAGCGCGTTCAGCCCGACGCCGCGCCCCAGCCGATGCGGCGGAAAGATCGCGCTGATGAGCGCCGCGTTGACGCTCATGATCGCGCTCGCACCGAGGCCCTGCAGCAGACGCGCGGCGACGAGCGTCGGCAAGGACCACGAGAACGCGCACACGGCGGAGGCGATGAGGAACACGACGAGCCCGCCGAGATACACGCGCCGATGGCCGAGGATGCCGCCGAGCGCGGCGAGCGGCAGCAGGGTGGCGACCATCGCGAGCTGATACGCGTTGATGATCCAGACTGACGCGGCGGGCGTCGTGTGCAGATCGGCGGCAATGGCGGGCAGCGCCGTGTTGGCAATGGCGGTATCGAGCGTCGCGAGCGCGACCGAGAGCAGGATCGCGGCCATGCCTCGACGCTCGAGCGGGGTCATCGGGGCGTCGGGGTCGTGCGGCAGGGTTTGGGGGCGTTCTTCGGTGGGCACGGCGGTAATTCCGGATGTAAGCGGGCGGAGAATCCGAAACGATACGGGAAGATACGGGTTTTCGCTGAGTGGGGGCGCGGGAGCTTTCAAAGCGATGTCAGCGATTATGCTGTGCGGACAACGACGGAGATGATGATGGCGATTCGCATCGTGAGACTCGGGACGCCGCGCGTGGCGGATGAGGGGTTGCGTATCGGCACGGTGCGACGGCCGCCGCGCGGGGTGCCGAAGGCCGAGTTCGCGAAGCGTGATTTTTATGACGTGTGGTATCCGGTGCTTTCGCCGTCGCAGGAATTGGTGACGGCAGCGCTTCACGCGGAGGATGACAAGGAATGGCGCGCGTTCGTGAAGAAGTTCAAGGCGGAAATGGCCGAGGCGGATGCGAGCAGGACGCTTGATCTGCTCGCGGCGTTATCGCACCAGACGAATATGTCGGTCGGGTGTTACTGCGAGGATGAGGCGCGGTGTCATCGATCCGTACTGCGGGAGTTGCTGAACGCGCGTGGGGCGGATGTGATTTGAGGCGGAAATGAAAAAGGGCTGCGCATTGCGCAGCCCTTCGAATCTGGTGGTGGGGCGTGCGTGATTCGAACACTCGGGCTGCGAGTAGGGCTACAAAAGGATCGACACGGATTCACAGAGCACAGCCAGTTCCGCGCCGCACGAAGGCTCCAAGATGAAAAGCACCTTACGTCCGTCTGCGACGTCTCGATGAAGCCGCTCGATGATTGTGGGATCCGGTTCCCGGGCTTTTGCATCATCCCGGCTGTGCATCCAACGAATCCATGCACCCAAATCATCAGCGGAGAAGTGATGCATGGGAGAGATCGAGAGACGGGATGCGACGTTCTGATCTGCGAAGTCGATCATTCGCTGCGTTACCACTCCGGAGAATTTCAGCGTTTCAACTGCACCGGACACTCGTTTCAATCGAAGCGAAAGATATTGGACATCCGGGTCGTGTTCCATCGAAATGAGTTCGGCGTCGTGGAAACTGGGAAGTACGGCAAGGTTCTCCGACACCTACGTCAAGGTGAAGGAGAGGTTGCGCTGGCGCTGTGCACGCGGCCACGAATGGGCATCGTCGGCCGCGACTGTGCCCGCTGGTAGCTGGTGTCCGAACTTCGCGGTCCTGGGGCGCACGAAGAATCGCATAAAACGTCGGAGATATGATTTGTGAGATGCAGGAAGGCAGAGGATGCTCCCCGTGGCAGTCCCAGCCCGCACGAACGCAGAACAGCAACAGCAGGTCGCCCGACGAGAGCGGCGGTGCGTGTTCGTAAGAGGTGGTCTCAATTCACCTACGACGCCGTTTGACGCGACTCAATTCTGACGGGCTGTTGATAACTCTAGCAGGGCAGGAATAATTTCATCTGCCTCGCTGGTTGTACAAGGTCGGTGTCGACGATATATCGGGCCAGATATCGAGGCTTTCCGTCTAAAGATTGAATCTCGATGTCCCGGCTGTTGATGAGCTTCTCCAGCACCTCCTTGTACATTTCAGCCGACGCTGGGGACCCGTTACAAGTCTTTGAAAACAGTGCGGCAAAGGTCATTGCACCGTGGGCGAAGATAAACTGAGCCAACTGCAGAGTGAGCGCTTCGTCCGATTTTCCTCTTGCCACATCGTCAAATCGAAAGCCTCCGTCAAACTCTTGAAGAAAACCCATCGTGTGGGGTGCCAGCATGTTCAGGCCCGGTCCGCCATAGTGGACGAAATGATTGCTGAGCTTCCAGTGAACGCCCTTCATTACATCTTGAGCTCGGTGATGCTGGGAGAGATGAACTAGCCAATACTCCCCGTGTCCCGCACCTTTTCCCCGGATAAAGAACGGAGTAAAAAAAGAAGCCCCGCAACCCACTACAAGCGCGTCATATAGTGCGGCCTGGATGAATCGGCGCCAATCTGCGTCGCTTTGCTTTATGTCTTCGATCGTCCGTCCGTCAAGTCGATTGAAGATGTCTATCTGGAGCGTCTTCGACACTTTTTCAGCCAATTCGTCGTTTGTATACGTGGCAAATGATGAAACGTGAAAAGTGAGGACGATCTCTGCGTTGTTCGCCTGTTCAAAGATCTTGCGGATTAGAGGGGCTGGCACTTCCGTGTAGCCGTATTGGTCGAGGAAAAACAGGGCCTTGTGCACCCTCGGCGTATGCGAGCGTACCTTGGCAAGAACGGCGTCGGCCGTCTCAGCGAATTCTGCGTGGACGAGATGGATTGTATTATCGAGCGCAGCACCGAAGCCGCGCTCCGTCAGGGCCTTTCGCAAATACCTGATCGCGTGGACATTTTTATCGATAAAAACAAACTGAACGTCGAAAATGATTGGTTTTTTTCGATCTAGGTTGACCAGCTTTTTCGCCGATTCGACCGCCTCAATAATTCGAAACGGTGAGCCCAAGACAAGGGTTTTCGTTCCTCGCAGGTAGTATTCGCCACCACCGCAGAATCCGTCTACGAGCGTTAGCTTAAAGCTCTCTTGACCGCGCGAGTTTCGCGTGCGCTGGTCGAAGTATCGAATCAGATAGTCTACGAGCACCTGATGCTTAGTAATGCTGTGCTCGTCGATAATCGCTGGGCCATCGCCCCAGTTGTAGTGTTTCTTTGACACAGTGGTGTCCAGCTAGTTATTGGACCAATTGCGAGTTCTAGTATACCTTCGGAAACTGATCCCAGTGCTGGCCCGCCAGGGTCCTGCCGGATTTTCCCTTTCCGATGGCGGCGAGTGAGATTTCTGTCCCATCTCGCCGAACCACCTTTATCGGGGTTCTCTTTGTCACGAAATCCGTCACTTGTTCCAGTGGCGCCCAATGTCCCCACTGTTTGAAATGGAACGCCACGTGTGCTTTGGCGCATTGCTTTTGTAGATCAACTGGCCACACTGGGTCCATCGCCCGTGAACCCGGTCCTGACTCTCCACCCGCAATGACCCAGTCAACGCGGGTGCCGTTTTCCCCGCGGACCAGATGCTCGCTAATATCTAATGGCCCTAAGAGCGGTTCGCACGAAAGGAATCGAACGGCCGGCGATGTAAAGGCTAGCAGGTGCTTGATTCGCTTGTCCGCAGACGCTTGATTTTCGACCGTTGCACCTAACCAAACGTTTTTAGGAAATTCGTATCCTTTTGGTAGTTGCTTGCGGACGAGATGGATGCGCTTCGTCAGTAAAAGCCAATCAAGTTGTGGCGTGTTTTCTATAAGTTGGAGGAGGCGCATTCGATGTGGAATCAAATCTTCCCGATTCTCAAAGACGTCCGCCATTGACGCGCAAAATACCCGTCGTCGCGAATTGCTCGCCAAGGCTTCTTTGTTCCACTTGATAGGCTCCTTCCAATGAGCGTCTCCGAAGAACCGCCGTTCGGTCTTTGGTCCCCAGACGCTTTCTCCTAGCCGCTTAGCCCATGTTTCCGCGTAGCAGTTATCGCAAGCGGCGGATACCTTCACGCAGCCCCACCATGGGTTGAACGTATGGTGTGTCCATTCTATTCGCGAGTCCTTTCCCATTTTCGCCGCCTGTTGTGCCTTGCGGTATTGTACGTTCGTTGTTTGTTCGTAGTGACGTAGTCCCGTTCACTTTCGCCGCGGCCATCCCGTCGTCACCGTTTGCGACATGCCGCTTGCGTTTCTCGGAAATTGAGGGGTTGCCGACAAGCGGCGCTTCAGATCCCCAAACAAACAACGAATGCGCGCGTGAGTGACCCTGTATGTTTGTACAGTATTCGAGGTAGGTCAAGGCGTAGATGAACTGCGCTGTAGCCGAACAGATGTTGCGGCAATTTTTGCGCGAGAGAGATCGGTGATATGGTAACCACCGTCCCCTTTGAACGGGGGCTGCAGAAGTGGCTGCATGGATCCGCATAGATTGACGTTACCGCAAAACGCCTACATCAGGCCTACACGAAACCCAGAAAGCAAAAAGCCCAGCCGTGTGGGCTGGGCTTTTTGCTTGAATCTGGTGGTGGGGCGTGAGTGACTCGAACACTCGACCTACGGATTAAGAGTCCGCTGCTCTACCAACTGAGCTAACGCCCCAACAGAAACGAGATTATAGCGGGGCCTTTTCCGGAAGCGCAAGCCCCTGCGCGAGAAATTTCTTAAATTTCTGACGAAGCCGTCCGACACGCGAACCAGCACGCCCCTTTCAGCCCGGTATCATGACGCATCTTCCCACGCCACGATCCCCGTAATGGACGAAACTGCCATCCGCGCCCTGCTCGACAGCATCCTCGCCCCGTGGGTCAAGGAACTGCATCTCGCGCCCGAATCCATCGATGAAAACGCCGTCACGCTGCGCCTGCCGTACTCGGACCACCTGCGCCACGCCGGCGGCGTCATCTGCGGACAAGTCTTCATGGCCGCCGCCGACACCGCGATGGTCGTCGCCATCTCGCACGTCATGGGCGGCTTCTCGACGATGACCACCGTCTCCCTGAACACGACGTTCATGCGGCCGGTCAAATCCGGCGACGTACTCGTGACAGCAAAGGTCAAACGCCGCGGCCGCAACCTCGTCTTCGGCGAAATCGACCTGCACGACGAACAGGGCGAGCTCGCCGCCCACGCCACCACCACCTACGCGCTCATCAACAAGTAAATGTTCGACCAGGTCGTATTCGCCGGCGGCGGCAACCGCTGCTGGTGGCAAGCCGGTTTCTGGGACATCGTCCGGCCGGAACTGAACCTCAAGCCGCGCATCATCGCAGGCATATCGGCGGGTGCGGCAACCGCCTGCATGCTCTACACGAACGAGTCGCGCTGGGTGATGGACTACTACGCGCACGCGCTGCGCGACAACACCCGCAACGCCTATTGGGGCAACCTGCTGCGCGGACAATCGGTGTTTCCGCATTACCGCATCTATCGACAGGCGCTGCTCGACATCTTCGCGGATCGCTTCCGTGACCTCTCGAGCGCGCCCGAGATCCGCATCGGCGTGTCGCATCTGCCGCGCTGGCTCGGCGCGCGCAGCGCCGTCGCGGCGGGTCTCATCGCGTACAACATCGAGAAGTACGTGCGCAAGACGCTGCATCCGACGCTCGGGCAAGCGCTCGGCTTTCATCCGGAGTTCGTGAAAGCCCAGGAATGCGCGACGATCGACGATCTCGCGGATCTGATCCTGCAATCGTCGAGCACGCCGCCGTTCACGCCGATCCTGCGACGCAACGGCCGCCCGGTTCTCGATGGCGGCATGGTCGACAACGTGCCCGTGTCCGCACTGGATGCATCGCCGGGTCTCGTCCTCGTGATGGTCACGCGGCTTTATCCGCGCGAGCGCATGTTCATCGTGCCGCTCGGCGAGCAAAAGCGTCTCTACATCCAGCCATCGCGCAAGGTGCCGATTTCGAGCTGGGACTATACGAGTCCGTCGCAGATGCAACATGCTTATGACCTGGGCCGCGCGGACGGCGAGGATTTTCTGGAACGCCTTCCGCGTGTGATGGAAACCGCTTCGCATCTCGCTTGAGGAGCAGACCGTGGCGAAGAAGCACACGTATGAACTGACCGTCGACTGGACGGGCAATCTCGGTTCCGGCACATCGGCCTATGACGCGTATTCGCGCGATCATCTGGTTCGCGTCGGCAACAAGACGGCGATCGAGGCATCGAGCGATCCCGCGTTTCGCGGCGACCCCGCGCGTCACAATCCGGAAGAGTTGTTCGTGGCGTCGCTGTCGTCGTGCCACATGCTCTGGTATCTGCACCTGTGCGCGACGAACGGGATCGTCGTGACGGGTTATGTCGATGAAGCCATCGGGACGATGCAGGAAGAGGCGAAGGGCGACGGGCGCTTCGTCGATGTGCTGTTGCGCCCGCGCGTGACGATCGGCGCCGGCGGCGATGCCGATCTCGCGGCGCGCCTGCACGAAAAGGCGCACCGCTTCTGCTTCATCGCGAACTCGGTGAACTTTCCGGTGCGCTGCGAGCCGTCGATCGATATCTCGACAGTCTGAATCGAATGCTCAGCGGCGGCGCGCGTGCTGAAGCGCTTCCTTGTTGAAGACGCTGGACGTGTCGCCGCCATTGAATGCGAGGATGTTCCGGAACGCCGCGCCGAAGTACAACTCGTAACTCTCGCGCTCCACATAGCCGATGTGCGGCGTGCAGATCACGTTCTCCAGCCGCAGCAGGCCGTAGCCCTGCAGGATCGGCTCGCTCTCGAAGACATCGACCGCGACCATGCCCGGGCGGTTGTGATGCAGCGAATTGAGCAGCGCGTTTTCCTCGAGCAATTCGGCGCGGCTCGTGTTGACGAAGAGCGCGGTCGGCTTCATCCGCATCAGATCGTCCTGTTTGACGATACCCGTGGTCTCGTCGGTCAGGCGCAGATGCAACGTGAGCACGTCGCTCTGTTCGAACAGCGCCTCGCGGCTTTCGGCGACTGCGAAGCCATCCTCGCGCGCCGCGCCTTGCGAATGCTCGCGCCCGTAGACCAGCACGTTCATGCCGAACGCCTTGCCGTAACCGGCCACCAGCTTGCCGATCTTGCCGTATCCCCAGATGCCGAGCGTCTGCCCGCGCAGCACCTGACCGAGACCGAAGTTCGGCGGCAGCGCCGATGTCTTCAGCCCCGATTGCTGCCACGCGCCTTGCTTCAGATTTGCGACGTACTGCGGAATGCGCCGCTGCGCCGCCATGATGAGCGCCCACGTCAGCTCCGCCGGCGCGACCGGCGAACCCGTGCCCTCCAGCACCGCGATGCCGCGTTCCGTGCACGCATCGACATCGATATGCCCGCCGCCCGCGCGTCCCGTCTGGCTGATCATGCGCAGCTTGGGACATTTGTCGAGCAATTGCGAACTGATGCGGGTGCGCTCGCGAATCAGCACGAGCGCGTCGACTTCCGAAAGTCTGCTGGCCAACTGTCCGAGACCACGCACCGTGTTATTGAAGACCTTTACCTCATGGTCATCCAGCAAATGGAAGCAGTCGAGCTTCCGGACGGCGTCCTGGTAGTCGTCGAGAATGGCGATTTTCATGGGCATTGGTTGGCTTTTGTTAGGCATCAAACGTGCTGCTTTATAGGCGAGGGCGAGAATAGAACGCTTAAATTCGGGTAACTACCGATAAATTGCGCTCTATTGCAGGTTATTGCGCTGCATCACATGGTTCCCGCGATGCGGTGTTATGCTTGACTCCCCAATTTTTCAGGAGCCTCGCGGGTCCGCGCCAAAAAAAGAATTTCAGCGCAACTGGCGGAAAACACAGTGATCGGCGAGGAGGCAGGCCACTTAGTATCTCTTTTTAACAGTTTGTTCCTTTGCGACGCAAGCCGCGAGCAGGTGCGGTTTGCAGTCGAAGGATTCATGCCCGTGACGCCGCATTGGCTCGCGAACCGCATTTCGTGCAACGGACGCGCGTATCGGACGTGCACGAAAGCGCCCGGCGGTTCGAGTCGCAAACGCCTCTCGCATGCAGCGTCAGTTGGGCGATTGGTTTTCATTGCAGAAGAACGGAGACAGCTCGATGAACCAGCCCGCAGTAGTCGAAGATCACAATAAAAATGCCGTCGAAATCGAAGCGCCGGCCTATGTCCGGCACCGAAGACTCATCGAATGGGTGCAGCGCGTCGCGGCCCTGACCAAGCCGGATCGTATCGAATGGTGTGATGGTTCGCAGGAAGAATACGACCGGCTCTGCCAGCAGATGGTCGCCGCCGGCACGATGAAGAAGCTCAACCCCGAGAAGCGCCCGAATTCCTTCCTCGCTTGCTCGGATCCCTCGGATGTGGCGCGCGTCGAAGACCGCACGTTCATCTGCTCCGAACACCGCGAAGACGCCGGCCCGACCAACAACTGGATCGATCCGCAGGAAATGCGCGTGACGCTCGACGGTCTGTTCGACGGCGCGATGCGCGGCCGCACGATGTACGTCGTGCCGTTCTCGATGGGCCCGCTCGGTTCGCCGATCGCGCATATCGGCGTGGAGTTGTCAGACAGCCCGTACGTCGTGACGAACATGCGCATCATGACGCGCATGGGCCGCGCGGTTTACGACGTGCTGGGCGCCGACGGCGAGTTCGTGCCGTGCGTGCATTCGGTCGGCGCGCCGCTGGTCGATGGCCGCAAGGACGTGGCCTGGCCGTGCAACGACACGAAGTACATTGTTCATTTCCCCGAATCGCGAGAGATCTGGAGCTTCGGCTCGGGCTACGGCGGCAATGCGCTGCTCGGCAAGAAATGCTTCGCGCTGCGCATCGCATCGACGATGGGCCGCGACGAAGGCTGGCTCGCCGAGCACATGCTGATTCTCGGCGTCACGTCGCCGCAGGGGCGCAAGTATCACGTCGCGGCGGCGTTCCCGTCCGCGTGCGGCAAGACCAACTTCGCGATGCTGATTCCGCCGAGCGATCTCGACGGCTGGAAGGTCACGACGATCGGCGACGACATCGCCTGGATCAAGCCGGGCCGCGACGGCCGCCTGTACGCGATCAACCCGGAAGCGGGCTACTTTGGCGTGGCCCCGGGCACGAGCGAAAAGACCAACTTCAACGCGATGGCCACGTTGAAGGAAAACGTGATTTTCACCAACGTCGCGCTCACCGACGACGGCGATGTCTGGTGGGAAGGCATGACCGACGCGCCGCCCGCGCATCTGATCGACTGGCAAGGCCGCGACTGGACGCCGGACATCGCGAAGGAAACGGGCGCGAAGGCCGCGCATCCGAACGCGCGCTTCACGGCGCCGGCGTCGCAATGTCCGTCGATCGACGCCGATTGGGAGAATCCGGCCGGCGTGCCGATCGATGCGTTCATCTTCGGCGGACGCCGCTCCAACACGGTGCCGCTCGTGACCGAAGCGCGCGACTGGAAGGAAGGCGTCTACATGGCCGCCACGATGGGCTCCGAAACCACTGCCGCCGCCGCGGGGCAGCAGGGCGTCGTGCGCCGCGATCCGTTCGCGATGCTGCCGTTCTGCGGTTACAACATGGCCGACTACTTCGGTCACTGGCTGAAGATGGGTGAGCGTCTCGAAGCGCTGAACGCGAAAGCGCCGAAGTTCTTCTGCGTCAACTGGTTCCGCAAGGGCGACGACGGCAAGTTCGTGTGGCCGGGCTTCGGCGAAAACATGCGCGTGCTGAACTGGATGATCGGCCGCATCGAAGGCACGGCGAAGGGCGAGGAGCACGCGTTCGGCATTTCGCCGCGCTATGAGGACATCGACTGGGGCGCGCTCGGCTTCACGCGCGAGCAATTCGCGCAGGTCATCTCGGTCAACGACGCAGCCTGGCGCGACGAACTGGCGCTGCACGACGAATTGTTCACGAAGTTGCGGCACGGTTTGCCGGAGGCGCTGCCCGAAGCGAAGGCCGGCATGGAAAAGCGTCTGGCCGCCTGAGCCGATCGTCCGGCGTGCTGCTGCGCCGGATTTGTCTCGCAAACTGAATCAATCCCCATATATCGGGCCCGTTTCGACGGGCCCGTTTTTCATCGCCTACACCGTCAAAATTGACGCGGCCAGCATTTCCAAAATTTCGTCTATCAGAACTTACCCAGCCGTGTGTTGTGTGAATCGCAACAATCGGTGATCTTTCATCGCAGTAAGACGCCTAACATTCAGATTTTTTTCGACTTTTTCACGCTTCCCGGCAACTTCTGCACAAAAGTGCCGGTCCTAGGATAATCCTGAATTGCTTTGCAGCAGAATTCAAGCCGTCTAGCGGCAGGAGTGTCTTATGGATCATTTGCAGTCGATGAGGGTGTTCATCCGTGTCGCGGACCTCGGCAGTTTCGCCCGGGCCGCGAGCGCGATGGACATCTCCAATGCGGTGGCTACGCGCCACGTCGCGGACCTGGAAGGCCGCCTCGGTACGCGCCTGCTCAACCGCACGACGCGCAGCCTCTCGCTCACCGAGTCCGGTCAGGTGTATCTGGAGCGGGCGCGGCAAATTCTCGACGAACTGGAAGACGTCGAACAGATGGTGGTGGCGCGCAATCACGAACCGCTCGGTTCGTTGAGGATCGTCGCGCCTGTGGTGTTTGGCCTGCACAATCTCGCGCCCGTATTGCAGACGTACGCGCAGCGCTATCCGAAGGTCGTGCCGGACGTGACGCTGGTTGACCGTCAGGTCGATCTGGTCGAGGAAGGTTTCGATGTCGGCATCGTCATCGCGCGGCAGGTGAAGAGCGCGAGCATCGTCACGCGGCGGCTGACGACCGGTTGCATGACCGTCTGCGCGACGCCCGCTTACCTGGAAACCCACGGCACGCCGACGCGCCCGGAGCATCTGCTCGAACATCCGTGCCTGAGTCTGCCGTCGGAATATTGGGGCGACGAGCGCGTGTTCACCGGTCCGGAAGGCGAAGTGCGCGTGCGGCCGCAGAACGTCATCATCGCGAACAATACGGAGATGCTTCGGCAATTCGCGTTGCTCGGCATGGGCATCGCGATTCTGCCGAGCTATCTGATCGGCAACGATACGACGCGCGGCCAGCTCGTGCGCCTGCTCGGCGACTATCAGTTGCCGCAGGTCGAGATCAACGTCGCGTATCCGAGCCGCCGTCACTTGCCGGCGAAGGTCCGCACGTTCATCGATCATCTCGTCGAGTATTTCAGCCAGACGCCGAATCATCAGGTGGGCGAGCAGTGGATTCGCGATGGCCGCGGCAGGCCGGGCGCATCTTCGCACTACGAGCATGCCGATCAAACCGCGACGCCCGTGCCGCCCGCGCCACGTCCGCGTCCGATCGACGGCGAAATGGCGCCCAAACTCGCGAAGCCTTCACGCACGCGCGGACGCTTGCCGGCGGCATCGCCTTTTTGAAAGGCTCGCGCGCGAACAAAGCGCAAATAAAAAACACCCGCGAATCGCTTCGCGGGTGTTTTTCTTTGTAGCCTGCAAAAAGACGCTTAGCTCGTCTTCTTCGCCGCGGTCTTCCTGGCCGCTGCCTTTTTCGCGGGCGCCTTCTTCGCCGCGGTCTTCGCGGACGTCGTCTTGGCGGCGACGGCGACATCGCTGTCGCCGCTTTCATCGCCGCTGTCCGCCTGTGCTTCCGCCGACGCGCCGCGCTTGGCCGCCGTCTTCGCCGCCGGCTTACCTTCCTTCTTCTCGAACTCGAAGCCGATCTTGC
This sequence comes from Caballeronia sp. NK8, assembly GCF_018408855.1. Lineage (GTDB taxonomy): Bacteria > Pseudomonadota > Gammaproteobacteria > Burkholderiales > Burkholderiaceae > Caballeronia. The sequence continues at coordinate 20,723 of NZ_AP024322.1, forward strand.
CGTCCGGCTGCTTCACGAGAAACGCCTTGAAGTTGCGCCCGGTGCGCGACGACTTGAAGTTCGTCAGCAAGTCCGTGCGGCCTTCGGTCAGGAGCTTGTGCATCTGCTCCCGCGCGATTTCCTGTTGCAGGATGACCTTGCCCGAACGGAAATCGCAGGTCTTGGGATTCGAGACCGAGCTCTCGCATACGTAGCTCATGCCGTGCTCGTACACGCGCGATTGGCACTTCGGACACGCGCCGACCGGCGTCTGTTCGGAGAAATCAGGCGGTTCGCCATCTTCGCCGCCATTGTCCTGACCGAAATCGAATTCGAGCTTGTAGTTCTTGATCTCGTCGTCGAGCGAGAGTTTGAGAATCGCCGAGAACGGACGGCCCATCTTGCTGCGGAAGCCCGACAGCGGCCCTATGGTTTTCTCGCGCAGCAATTCCTCGACTTCCGGAATTTCGAACTGTCGTCCGCCCGGAATCTTCGAAATCGAGAACTCGCACTTCGTGCACGCGAACCGGCGATAGTTTTCCTTCACCTGCGCGCCGCAGTTCGGGCACGGCGTTTCGAGTGTCGCGTAATCGCCGGGAATTGTGTCGGAGTCGTATTCCTTCGCGCGCTTGACGATGGTCTGCGTCATCCGCGCGATTTCCTGCATGAAGGTATCGCGATGCAGGCTGCCGCGCTCCATCTGCGAAAGTTTGTGCTCCCACTGGCCGGTCAGTTCGGGCGCGGTGAGTTCTTCGACGCCGAGGCCGCGCAGCAAGGTCATCAACTGGAACGCCTTCGCCGTCGGGATCAGTTCGCGGCCTTCGCGCACCATGTACTTCTCGCCGAGCAGACCTTCGATGATCGCCGCACGCGTCGCCGGCGTGCCGAGGCCCTTTGCGGCCATCGCGTCGCGCAACTCTTCGTCTTCGACGAGCTTGCCCGCGCCTTCCATCGCCGAAAGCAGCGATGCTTCGTTGTAGCGCGCAGGCGGTTTGGTCACGAGACCGTGGGCCTCGACCTTTTCGACATCGACCTTCTCGTCCTTCTGCACCGGCACGAGATTGCCTTCCTCGCCCGCGGCCTCGCGACCGTAGATCTGCAGCCAGCCCGGCTCGACGAGCACCTTGCCTTCCGTCTTGAAGTGATGCCCCGAGACTTCGGTGATGCGCGTCGTCACGAGATATTCTGCCGCCGGGAAGAACACCGACAGGAAGCGCTTCACGACCAGGTCATACAGCTTCTGCTCGGGCTCGGACAGCGACTTCGGCGCCTGCAGCGTCGGGATGATGGCGAAGTGATCGCTGATCTTCGAGTTATCGAAGATGCGCTTGTTGGGCTTCACCCAGCCCTTGTCGAGCACCTGTTTCGCGAACGGCAGATAGTTGTTGCTCTCCTTGAGCATGGTCATCGTGTCCTTGACCGTGTTCAGGTAGTCCTCGGGCAGCGCGCGCGCATCGGTACGCGGATAGGTCAGGACCTTGTGCTTTTCATACAGCGCCTGGGCGAGGCCGAGCGTGTTCTTCGCGGAGAAGCCGAAGCGGCCGTTGGCTTCGCGCTGCAGGCTCGTCAGATCGAAGAGCAGCGGCGACATTTGCGTCGACGGCTTCGATTCTTCCGTTACCGTGCCAGTTTTGCCACGGCAGGCCGCGACGACGGTTTCCGCAGCCGCGAGACTCCACAGGCGCGAATCGCGCTGTTCGGGATCGTTTTCGACGCGCTTGAACTTCGGATCGAACCAACGGCCTTCGTACAGGCCCTTCGCGGCGATGAACTCGGCGCGCACTTCCCAGTAGTCGCGCGGCACGAAACGGCGGATTTTCTCCTCACGTTCGACGACGATCGACAACGTTGGCGTCTGAACGCGACCGACCGTGGTCAGGAAGAAGCCGCCGCCCTTGCTGTTGAACGCGGTCATCGCGCGCGTGCCGTTGATGCCGACGAGCCAGTCCGCTTCCGAGCGGCAGCGCGCGGCGTCGGCGAGCGGCTGCATGTCGGCGTCGCTGCGCAGGTTCGCGAAGCCGTCGCGGATCGCGGCGGGCGTCATCGATTGCAGCCACAAACGCTGTACCGGCTGTTTCGCCTTCGCGTGCTGCGCGATCAGGCGGAAGATCAGTTCACCCTCGCGCCCCGCGTCGCATGCGTTGATGAGGCGCTCGATATCCTTGCGCTTCATCAGCTTGGTCAGCACCTTCAGGCGCGACTCGCTCTTCGCGATCGGATTCAGGTCGAAATGCGGCGGAATGACGGGCAGATTGGCGAAGCTCCATTTGCCGCGCTTGACGTCGTACTCTTCCGGCGCAGCGATCTCGAGCAGGTGGCCGACCGCGGACGAGAGCACATAGTCGTCGCTCTCGTAGTACTCGTCATGCTTGGTGAAGCCGCCCAGCGCACGCGCGATGTCGTTCGCGACGGAGGGCTTCTCGGCGATGATCAGGGCTTTGGACATGACTCAAAAGGTTGGTAACTGGCAGCGGCCCGGTTTGGACTGCTTTAACGACCGCTTTATAGCACACGCTTTGCGCGGCGGGCGTCGAAGCTCGCATCGGGGCGTTTCAATTTCCGGCTCGCGAAGCGCATGGCGAGAAGCGCAAAAGGCGCGTTTCGCGTGCGTCGCGATCAGGCCGTGGCAAGCGCCGGGCGCAGTTTCGGCGCGCCGACCATGCCCGGCAGCGCGGTGAGATCGGTCAGCATTCGACCGACGATAGACGCCTGCGGCAGCACCGTGCCGAAAAATCGCGTCGTGACGGCATCCTCGATCAGGATGGTAGGAAAATTTTCCACGTCGAGATCGTCGAAACGGTCGGCGTGATTCTCGATATCGATCCACGCGAAGCAGATCTCCGGATGCGCGTCCGCCAGCCTGTCGAAGCCTTCGCGATATTCGCGGCAGGTGCCGCACCATTCGGCGCACAGACAGGCGACGAACAGCGTGCCGGGCACGGCGATGCGCTCCGCGATGCGATCGGCATCGGTATCGAGATTCAGCGCGGACATGGCGGGTGCGAAATCCTTTATTGGTATCGACTGCGGGGACGGCTCATTTTTCCGCGAATGTAGCACGACGCGGCATCACGAGCGCTCCACCGCCGCATAGCGGCCGCCCGCAAGCGCGGCCACCTGCCCCGACAGTTCGAGCTGCAGCAGCGCGCCTTGCAGCGCCGCGCCGTCCAGATCGGTGCGTGTCGCGAGGATTTCAAGCGTCGCGGGCGCGTGGCCGAGAGCATCGAGAACGCGGGCGGCGTCGGCGCTCATGACAGATTCAGCCGCGCGCGCCGATGCCCACGACGCGCTGACCGAGCGCAGCTTCGCGCGTTTCGCCGCAGCCGCCGCCGCGCTCGCGGGCGTGAAGCCGAATTCTTCGAGCACATCCTCGGGCGTTTCGACCAGCTTCGCGCCCTGTTTGATCAACCGATGACAGCCCTGCGAAAGCGGCGCGTGAACGGAACCGGGCATCGCGAAAACATCGCGCCCCATTTCGTTGGCGAGACGCGCGGTGATGAGCGAACCGGATCGCATCGCGGCCTCGACGATCAGCACGCCACCCGACAATCCCGCGATCAGCCGGTTACGCTGCGGAAAATTCGCCGAGCGCGCCGGCGTGCCGAGCGGCCATTCGGAGAGGATCGCGCCGTCGCGGGCGATTTCATGCGCGAGCGTGTGATGCGCCGCCGGGTACACGAGGTCGGCGCCGGTCCCGATCACCGAAATCGTGCCGGTTGCGCCCTCCAGCGCACCGCGATGCGCCGAAGCGTCGATCCCGAGCGCGAGACCGGACACCACCGCGAGCCCCGCATCCGACAGTGCGCGGGCGAAGCGCCGCGCATCCTCGAGACCTTGCGGCGTCGCGTGCCGGCTGCCCACGATGGCGACTGCGCGCGCCTGAAGCAACTCGAGCCGGCCTTTCGCGTAGAGCAGCGGCGGCGGGTCCGGCATGGTGAGAAGCGCCTGCGGATAGCCGGCGTCCGCGAGCGTCAACAAGTGATTGCCGGGCTCGGAAGCCCATGCCAAAACCTCTTCAATATAGTGCTCGAATGCAACGCCTTCGATCTCGGACGGCGGCGCGAGGACAGCCTCGGCGGCGCTGGCATCGGCGGTTTTGGCGAGCGACGCGAAACTCTCCGACAACACTTCGCGCGGTCCGCCGAAAGCACCGAGCAGCGTGCGCAGCGCGAGCGGCCGCAATCCCTTCGCGTGCGCGAGCCGCAGCCACGCGCGCAGTTCTTCGGCATCGAGTGTGGAGGCGGCTTCCTCGGTCGGCAGGGCGGCGGTCGTCATGTTAAGATTTTTGATCCGGAACAGATTAAGAATCGTCGCTCAGGCTTGGGTCTCAGGCCCGAAGCGACGCCATTGGCCGCTTGCCGGCGGCGTTGAATCCACTGGATTCGCCCGCATATCTTCGGCATGCCGGCACTCACCCACAACCTGGCCGAATGGCCGATTTACACGCGTCGCGGCGCGCGTAGACAATCCGAATCATGGCTCTGCTCAAGATACTCAACTACCCGGACAAGCGGCTGAACAAGGTGGCGAAGCCCGTCGCCGTGGTCGATGACCGCATCCGCAAGCTCGTCGCCGACATGGCCGAGACGATGTACGCCGCGCCCGGCGTCGGCCTCGCGGCGACGCAGGTGGACGTGCACGAGCGCGTGATCGTAATCGACGTCTCGGACGCGCACGACGAACTGATGGTCTTCATCAACCCGGAACTCGTCTGGACGAGCGACCAGAAGAAGGAATGGGAGGAGGGCTGCCTGTCGGTGCCGGGCATTTACGATTTCGTCGAGCGCCCCGACAAGGTGCGCGTGAAGGCGCTGAATCAGAAGGGCGAGACCTTCGAGATCGACTGCGACGGCTTGCTCGCGGTGTGCATCCAGCACGAGATGGATCATCTGGCGGGTCACGTGTTCGTCGAATATCTGTCGTCGCTCAAGCAGACGCGCATTCGCGGCAAGATGAAGAAGCTGGAAAAGGCGCTGTAACCGATGACTCAACCGTTGCGCGTGGTTTTCGCCGGGACGCCGGAATTCGCTGCCGCCGCGCTCGCGGCCATCCATGCAGCCGGATTTTCGGTGCCGCTCGTGCTGACGCAGCCCGACCGTCCCGCCGGGCGCGGCATGAAACTCACGGCGAGTCCGGTCAAGCGCTTCGCGGTCGAAAAGGGGCTCAAGGTTGCGCAGCCCACTTCGCTGCGGCGCGCGGGCAAGTATCCGCAGGAAGCGGCGGAAGCCATCGACCTGTTGCGCGCGACGCCTCACGACGTGATGGTCGTCGCGGCCTACGGGCTGATCCTGCCGCAGGAAGTGCTCGATATCCCGCCGCGCGGCGCCATCAACATCCACGCGTCGCTGTTGCCGCGCTGGCGTGGCGCCGCGCCGATCCATCGCGCGATCGAAGCGGGCGACGCAGAAACCGGCATTACGCTGATGCAGATGGACGCCGGTCTCGACACCGGCGCGATGATCCGCGAAGCGCGCACGCCGATTCTTCCCGACGACACCACCGCCACGCTGCATGACCGCCTCGCGCAAATGGGCGCCGAGTTGATCGTCGCGGGTTTGCGCGATCTCGAGCGCGACGGCGCGCTGCCGTCCACACCGCAGCCGGAAGACGGCACGACTTACGCCGAAAAAATCGCTAAAAACGAGGCCGCGCTCGACTGGCGGCGTCCGGCTGAAGAACTCGCGCGCCAGATTCGCGCGTTCGATCCGTTTCCCGGCGCGTCCGGCACGCTGGACAACGCCGCGATCAAGATATGGTCCGCGCAGCCAGTCGATGCTTCGTCGGGCGCTGAGCCCGGCACGATCATCGAAGTTTTGTCGGACGGCATCGTCGTGGTCTGTGGCGGCGGCGCGCTGAGACTCACGCAACTGCAAAAGCCCGGCGGCAAGCGTCTGCCCGTGCGCGAATTTCTCGCGGGTGCGCCGCTCGCGAAGGGCCAGCGATTCGCGCTTCAGTAGAGGACGGCGGAACAGGCGCGGCGCTAGAATAAATAGTTGTCAACACGCGCTCGTCAGTCTGGAGTTTCCGATGCTCGGCATTACCGGTTTCACCTTCTTCCTCATCGCCGTCTTCCTGCTCAACGTCACGCCCGGCCCCGACACTGCGTACATCGTCGGGCGCAGTGTCGCGCAGGGGCGCGGCGCGGGTATCGTGTCGGCGCTCGGCATTTCCGCGGGCTGCATCGTTCATACGCTCGCGTGCGCGTTCGGTCTGACGGCGATTCTCGCGGCATCGGCGACGGCGTTCACCGTCGTGAAGATCGCCGGCGCGATTTATCTGATTTATCTCGGCGTGCGCCTCATTTTCGCGAAACACGACGACGCCGAAGCCGCGCATCCGTCGCAGGCGAACGAAAAAGCCGCGGCCAAATCGCTGCGCCAGCTTTTCACGCAAGGCTTCGTCACGAACGTGCTGAACCCGAAGGTCGTGCTGTTCTTCGTGTCGTTCTTCCCGCAGTTCGTCGCCGCCGACAGCCAGCACAAGACGCTCGCGTTTCTCACGCTCGGCATCGTGTTCATCGCGATGAGCACGGTCTGGAACAGTTTCGTCGCGTGGATCGCGGGGAGCGTCACCGAGCGCTTCGCGGGCAGATCGGGCGTGAAGAAATGGCTGGATCGCGGCGTCGGCGGCGCGTTCGTGGGCCTTGGCATCAAGCTCGCGACGTCCCATCGATAAATCGCGCGACCGCGGATTGAATTATTGCCGGGTGCCCCTATCTAACATTTTGCTTACAATTGTCGTCCCGGTCATGTCGGCCGGGGCAACCGCGCACTTCGCGCAGCGTATCTAGGGAGAGGAGCTCCGGACATGTTCAACTGGGTCAAAACCGCGATGCTGATGGCTGCGATCACGGCCCTCTTTGTCGTGATCGGCGGAATGATCGGCGGGTCGAAGGGCATGATGCTCGCGCTGATCGTCGCGCTCGGCATGAATTTCTTTTCGTACTGGTTCTCGGACAAGCTGGTCCTGCGCATGTACAACGCGCAGGAAGTCGACGAAACCACCGCACCGCAGTTCTATCGCATGGTGCGCGAGCTTGCCACGCGGGCTCAGTTGCCGATGCCGCGCGTCTATCTGATCAACGAAGACGCGCCGAACGCGTTCGCCACGGGCCGCAATCCGGAGCACGCGGCGGTCGCGGCGACCACGGGCATTCTGCGCGTGCTGTCCGAGCGCGAAATGCGCGGCGTGATGGCGCACGAGCTGGCGCACGTGAAGCATCGCGACATCCTGATCTCGACGATCTCCGCGACGATGGCCGGCGCGATCTCCGCGCTCGCGAACTTCGCGATGTTCTTCGGCGGGCGCGATGACGAAGGCCGTCCGTCGAATCCGATCGCGAGCATTCTGGTGGCGATTCTCGCGCCGATCGCGGGCGCGTTGATCCAGATGGCGATTTCCCGCGCGCGCGAATTCGAAGCCGACCGTGGCGGCGCGGAGATTTCTGGCGATCCGCAAGCGCTCGCGATCGCGCTCGAGAAAATCCACGCCTACGCCACCGGCGTGCCGTTCCCGACGGCGGAAGCGCATCCGGCCACCGCGCAGATGATGATCATGAATCCGCTCTCGGGCGGCGGCATCGCGAATCTGTTCTCGACGCACCCGGCGACGGAAGAACGCGTCGCGCGTCTGATGGAGATGGCGCGCACGGGCCGCTTCTGACGCTTCCGATGTCATGACGAAGGCCGTTCCGGTTGCGCCGGAACGGCCTTTTTCGCTTCCGGCGGCGGCCCGCCCGGGCGCGCGATCCCCTCAAGTTACAATCCCCGTTCACGCAAGCCGCGCGCTTGGCCGTCTCACCGTTTCCGTTTCTTCATGACTGACAAGCCTTCCCGCCGGCACACCGCCGCCCATTCCCGCCTGAGCGCGCTGAAACTCGCGCCCGACTCGCTCGCGTTCGCGCTCGATTGCGCGGCGCAAGCCGTGGGTGCCGTGCGCGCGGGTTCGGCGCTGCCGGCCGCGCTGCAGACGGTCAGCGCGTCGGCAAAACACGCGGTGGCGCGCGGCGCGGTGCAGGACATCGCGTATCGGGCGATGCGCCGCCTCGCGCTCGCCGATGCGCTGCTGCACAAGCTCGTGAAGAAAGCGCCGCCGCCGCATGTCGCGAACGTGCTCGTCTGCGCGTTCACGCTGTTGACGGACGACGAAGCGCACGCGGCCTACGCGCCCTTTACCGTGGTCGATCAGGCCGTGGGCGCGATCGCCGCGCGACGCGAGGTCTCGTTCGCGAAGGGCCTGGTGAACGCCGTGCTGCGCAACTTCCTGCGCGAACGCGACGCGCTCATCGACGAAGCGCGCACGAATCCCGTCGCGCGCTGGAATTATCCGCAATGGTGGATCGACGCGGTGAGGCGCGGCCAGCCCGATGCGTGGGAGCGCATCCTCGAAGCGGGCAACGCGCAGGGGCCGCTCACGCTGCGCGTGAATGCGCGGCACGCCAGCGTCGATGAATATCTCGCGCGCCTCACCGACGCGCATATCGATGCCGAAGCCGTGGGCCTGCACGCCGTGCGTCTGAAAACGCCGATGTCCGTCGATCGCATTCCGGGCTTCGACGAAGGCGTCGTGTCGGTGCAGGACGCGGGCGCGCAATGCGCGGCGCAACTGCTCGACCTGAAGGACGGCATGCGCGTGCTCGACGCGTGCGCCGCGCCGGGCGGCAAGACGGGACATATTCTCGAACTCGCGAACGTCGAACTGATCGCGCTCGAAAGCGATGCCGAGCGCGCGGGCCGCATCGAACAGAATCTGAAACGCCTGAAACTCGACGCGCAGATCACGGTGGGCGACGCGGGCGATCCCGCGCAATGGTCCGACGGCGCGCCGTTCGATCGCATTCTCGCCGACGTGCCTTGCTCGGCGTCGGGCATCGTGCGGCGGCATCCGGATATTCGCTGGTTGCGCCGCGCGTCGGACATCGAAGCGCTGGTCGCGGAGCAGCGGCGCATCGTGAGCGCGTTGTGGCCGCTCGTCGCGAAGGGCGGCGAACTGCTTTACGTGACGTGTTCCATCTTTCCCGAGGAGGGCGAAGAACAGGCTCGCTGGTTTGGAGCCGCGCATGAAGATGCGGTACGATTGGACGCGCCGGGGCAATTGTTACCGACAGCGGCGCGCGCGAGCGCGGGCGCGGTGCAAGGCTCACCGGCCGGTACAAATATCGCGGACCACGACGGATTCTTCTACGCGCGCTTTCAGAAACGGTGACGATCAAACGCTTTTTCCCGCTTCGGCTCGCGGCTGTCATCTGGACTGCGCTGGCGCTCTGGCTGACGTTCGCCGTGGCCGATCCCGCGTTTGCCGAGACGATCGCCGTGCAGCGTGCGTCGCTGCAGGCGGACAATGCCGGCTGGAGCCTCGACGCGCACTTCGACTTCGACCTCAACAACAGCCTCGAAGAAGCCGTGAACCGCAGCGTGCCGCTCTATTTCACGATCGACTTCGCGCTGTCGCGGCCACGCTGGTACTGGTTCGATGAAGAACCGGTCAATGTGTCGCAGAGCATCCGCCTTTCCTATCAGCCGCTCACGAACGAATATCGCGTATCGACGGGCGGCCTGCAGTTGCGTTTCGCGTCGCTGAATGAAGCGCTCGCGGTCATCAAGCATGTGACCTCGTGGCATGTCATCGATCGAAACCAGGTGCATGGCGGCGAAACCTATACCGCATCGGTGCGTATGCAACTCGACATCGCACTGATGCCCAAGCCGTTCCAGATCGACGCGGTGAACAATCGCGACTGGAACCTGTCCTCGGACTGGAAGCGTTTTACTTTTACGGCGGCAGAACGTGCGAAATAGATTTCGACGCGGCCGCACGGACATGAAGAGTTTCGTCGTCCGGCTGCTGGTCTCCACGGTTGCGCTCACGGCGGTGCTGCTGCTCGTGATGCTCGCGCTCGCGAGCGCGAACACCGAATTTTTCGACCGCTACTACGGCTGGCTGTATGCGGCGAACGTCGCGGTGGCGATCGTCTTCATGCTGATCGTCGTCAGCCTGTTCATCATCATCGTGTCGCGGGTGAGGCAAGGGCGCTTCGGCACGCGATTGCTGGCGAAGCTCGCGTTCATCTTCGCGCTCGTCGGCGTGGTGCCGGGCGCGATCATCTATGTGGTTTCGTATCAGTTCGTGTCGCGCAGTATCGAGTCATGGTTCGACGTGAACGTCGAGACCGCGCTCACGTCGGGGCTGACGCTCGGGCGCGGCATGCTCGAAAACTCGCTCGCCGATTTCAAGAACCGCGGCCGGCAGATGAGCGATCAGCTGGCCAGCGCGGATCCGTCGAGCCTGACGCTTTCGCTGCTGCGCCTGCGCGATCAATACGGCGTGCAGGATGCGGTCGTGTTCGAGCGGCCGCGCGATCAGTACAACCGCGAGGATCTGACGTCGAGCAACGGCTCGCTGCGGGTGTCGGGACTGCGCACGGTGGCGCAGGCGTCGGGCAACTACTACGCGCTCCTGCCGGCCAACGAGCCGACCGGCACGATGCTGAAGGCGGCGCAGGATCATCCATACGGCGCGATCGAAGGCGAGATCGACGGCGATCCGAAATCGAACGGGCCGAAGGGCGCGTTGCGGCTGCGCGTGATCACCAAGATTCCCGACCCGACGACCACGACCGAATTCCAGCACGTCGATCGCTTCCTGCAGATCGAGCAGCCCGTGAGTCAGGAACTCGCACGCAATGCCGACGCCGTGCAGCGCGCCTACCGCGAGTATCAGGAGAAGCGGCTCGGGCGCACGGGCTTGCGCAAGATGTATATCGGCACGCTGACGCTCGCGCTGTTCCTCGCGACTTTCATCGCGATGATGCTCGCGCTCGCGCTGGGCAACCAGCTTGCGCGGCCCTTGTTCCTGCTCGCGCAGGGCACCAAGGAGGTGGCCGAAGGCGACTACACGCCCAAACGCGAGATCAATTCGCGCGACGAGCTGGGTTTTCTCACGCAGTCCTTCAACGCGATGACGCGACAGCTTTCCGAGGCGCGCGCGGCGGTCGAGAACAACCGTATCGCGCTGGAGCATTCGAAGGCGTATCTGGAAAGCATTCTTGCGAATCTGACGGCGGGCGTGTTCGTGTTCGACCGGCAGTTCCGCCTCACTACAGCGAATCGCGGCGCGGACCGCATCTTCCGCCAGCCGTTCGGCACGCAGCTCAATCAGCCGCTCGACCATATCGATGTTCTCGCCGAGTTCGGCGCGATGGTGAAAAAAGCGTTCGCGGAACGTGATGCGGCGGCGGTCGGCAGTGGTCATCCGATCGGCGATCGCGGTCACTGGCAGCAGCAGGTCGCGGTGACGGTGCCCGGCGAGAACGATCCACTGACGCTGCTCGTGCGCGGCACGCAGTTGCTGAACGTGACCGAAAGCGATTCCGAGGACGCCGAAACGACCGGCTATGTCGTCGTGTTCGACGACATCTCCGATGTCATTTCCGCGCAGCGTTCGGTCGCGTGGGGCGAGGTCGCGCGGCGTCTCGCGCACGAGATCAAGAACCCGCTCACGCCCATTCAGCTTTCGGCGGAGCGCCTGCAGATGAAGCTCGCGGACAAGCTCGCGCCGACCGACGCGGACGTCCTCAAGCGCGCATCCACGACCATCGTGAATCAGGTGCAGGCGATGAAGCAGATGGTCGACGATTTCCGCGAATACGCGCGCACGCCGCCGGCGGTGCTCGGCAATCTGCAACTGAACGAGCTCGTCGCCGAAGTGCTGACGTTGTACGGCATCGAGGACGGCAAGACGCCGATCAAGATCGACCTCGCGAAGCTGCCCGTGATCCGCGGCGACGCGACGCAGATCCGCCAGGTGATCCATAACCTGCTGCAGAACGCGCAGGACGCGGTGGCGGACGTCGCTGAGCCGCGCGTGCTGCTCGAAACGAGAACAGTAGAATATGGCGAGCCCGATGCAACGGGTCATGCGCGTGTCGCGGTTCGCCTGACGGTCTCGGACAACGGCTCGGGTTTTCCGGCGCGTATCCTTTCGCGTGCTTTCGAGCCTTACGTGACGACGAAAGCGAAGGGTACGGGTCTGGGACTTGCAACCGTGAAGAAGATCGTCGACGAGCACGGCGCGCGCATCGACATACGCAACCGCTCGAAGTCGGCGGATGTGATCGAGGGCGCGCAGATATCGATTCTGTTTCTCCAACTCGCGGACGATACCGCGGCGCCCGGCGCGACGCCGGGTACCGGTGCGGCCGCGAATCAGGGAACGACAAAAGCAACAGTGCAGACAAGGGCAGCGTAAATGGCAACCATCCTGGTGGTAGACGATGAAATGGGGATCCGGGAACTGCTCTCCGAGATCCTGAGCGACGAAGGCCATGTCGTGGAAGTGGCGGAAAACGCGCAGCACGCGCGGGACTATCGCTTGCAGCAGACACCCGACCTCGTTCTGCTCGACATCTGGATGCCCGATACCGACGGCGTGACCCTGCTCAAGGAGTGGGCCGCGCAGGGCAAGCTCACGATGCCGGTGATCATGATGTCGGGCCACGCGACCATCGACACGGCTGTTGAAGCGACGAAGATCGGCGCGCTCAATTTCCTCGAAAAGCCGATCGCGCTGCAGAAGCTGCTGAAGGCCGTCGAACAGGGGCTGGCGCACGGCACGGCGGCGGCGCCCGTCACGATGATGGCGAAGCCGCCGGCGAGCGTGAGCGCGTCGGGCGTGCCGGTGGCGGCCGCGTTGCCGACTGCCTCGGCGCTCAATGCATCGAACGATGCGGCGGCGAGCGGTGCGCCGCAGAATCAGGCAGGAACGACGGCGTCCATCTCGTTCGATATCCCGTTGCGCGATGCACGCGATGCGTTCGAGCGCGCGTACTTCGAGTATCACCTCGCGCGCGAGAACGGCAGCATGACTCGCGTCGCGGAAAAGACCGGGCTGGAGCGCACGCACTTGTATCGGAAGCTTAAGCAGCTTGGCGTCGATCTCGGAAAGAACAAGAACGAGGTGTGAACGCGTCCGTCTGAAGATTTGCAGAAAAATGCGCAGAGGGGCTTGAGGGCCGCAATTGTCTCTGATATAGTCTCACTTCTTCGTTGGCCCGGTAGCTCAGTTGGTAGAGCAGCGGATTGAAAATCCGCGTGTCGGTGGTTCGATTCCGCCCCAGGCCACCATAGTTTCAGGCAAAAAGCCCAGTCGAATGACTGGGCTTTTTGTTTTGTGGCGTCCGCATGCTTCGGAGCTTGCCGCTGGCAAACCGTGCGGCGTCCCGAGCTCGGCGAACAACCTTGCTCCGTGATAAAATCCGCGTCGAATTAAGGACTTGCCTCGTCCTCGGACCCGCAAGTCCTTTTCTTTTCGACGCTCCGAATCGCTCGAGCGATGCACCGGAACATGCATCCGGCGCTCGCCCATCCGTCTCGTGTTCCGCTATCAGGGGCATAAAAGGCGTGCGCGTCCGGGCGAGGGTCGCCGGCCTATACTGGACTCGCATACGTCGCGCCCGCAACGCGCATGGCAAAGTCCGGTCACTCCGACTGCCTGTGCGGCGTGCGACGCCTTCTCATTCACGGAGTACGGAGTTTTCACGGTGACTCGGATAGACGCTAAAGACAGCGCGCTCGTGCTGTTCTCCGGCGGCCAGGACTCGGCCACGTGCCTCGCCTGGGCGCTCGAACGCTACAAGACGGTCGAGACCCTCGGCTTCGATTACGGACAGCGGCATCGCGTGGAACTCGAATGCCGCGACGGCTTTCGCGCCGCGGTCGTGCGCGAGTTTCCGCAGTGGGCCGAGCGTCTGGGCGAAGATCACATGATCGATCTGTCCGTGCTCGGCGCAATCAGCGACACGGCGATGACCCGCGAGATCGAGATCCAGGCGACCGCGAGCGGCTTGCCCAACACGTTCGTGCCGGGGCGCAACCTGCTGTTCGTCACGATTGCGGCGGCAGTGGCGTATCGGCGCGGGTTGAAAGTACTGGTCGGCGGCATGTGCGAGACCGATTTCTCCGGCTATCCGGATTGCCGCGACGACACGATGAAAGCGCTGCAAGTCGCGTTGAATCTGGGCATGGAGACGCGTTACGCGGTCGAAACGCCGCTGATGTGGCTCGACAAGGCCGACACCTGGCGGCTCGCGGAAACGCTCGGCGGCGAAGCGCTCGTCGAGTTGATCCGCATCGAAACGCATACGTGCTATGTCGGCGAGCGCGCCGAGTTGCACGACTGGGGCTTCGGCTGCGGCCAATGTCCGGCCTGCAAACTGCGCAAGCGCGGTTATGAGGCGTATCGCGCGGGCGAGCAGGTCACCACCGCGCCGGTTTGATTTTCACGACGGGTTTTACGAGGCATACAGGGCAGTCATGACGTACGCGGTAAAGGAAATCTTCTACACGTTGCAGGGCGAAGGCGCCAATGCCGGGCGCCCGGCCGTGTTTTGCCGCTTCGCGGGCTGCAATCTGTGGTCGGGGCGCGAGGAAGATCGCGCGGACGCGGTCTGCCAGTTCTGCGACACGGATTTCGTCGGCACGGATGGCGAGAACGGCGGCAAGTACAGAACGCCGGCGGAACTCGTCGCGAAGATCGCATCGCTGTGGCCGGAAGGCGCGGCGCACAGGTTCGTCGTCTGTACGGGCGGCGAGCCGATGCTGCAGATCGACCAGCCGTTCGTCGATGCGCTGCACGACGCGGGCTTCGAAATGGCGATCGAGACCAACGGCTCGCTGCCGGTGCTCGAGAGCATCGACTGGATTTGCGTGAGCCCGAAGGCCGACGCGCCGCTCGTCGTGACGAAGGGCAATGAACTGAAGGTCGTGGTGCCGCAGGACAACCAGCGTCTCGCGGAATACGAGAAACTCGATTTCGAGTACTTTCTCGTGCAGCCGATGGACGGCCCGTCGCGCGACATCAACACGAAGCTGGCGATCGACTGGTGCAAGCGCCATCCGAAGTGGCGCCTGTCGATGCAGACGCACAAATACCTGAACATCCCCTGAATATAAGACGGTCAGCCGACGTGCAGACGATTACCCGAAAACTCGAATTCGATGCGGGCCACCGCATCCCCGATCACCGCAGCCAGTGCCGCAATTTGCACGGCCATCGCTACGTGCTCGAAATCACGCTGCAAGGCGACCTCGTCGACGTGGAAGGCGCGCCCGACCGCGGCATGGTGATGGACTTCGCCGACGTGAAAGCGCTCGCGATGGAGCATCTCGTCAACAAGTGGGACCACGCGTTCATCGTCTATGAAGGCGATGTCAAAGTGCGCGAATTCCTCCAGACGCTGTCGGATCACAAGACCGTCGTGCTGGATCGCATTCCGACCGTGGAGAACCTCGCGGCCGTCGCGTTCAACATTCTCGCGAACGTCTACGACGCGCACTACGGCGTCAATCTCAAGCTCAAACGCGTGCGTTTGTACGAAACGCCGAACTGCTGGGCCGACGTCGAGCGCAGCTGAGGCACGCCCGGCGCGTGCGCTTCTGGCACGGTATGATCGTCCGATGAGTCGCCCGCCACCGAGGCGACGAGACACGGAGCGCTCATGCCGTCACTTCTTCCGTCGTTGTTCCTGCCGCGACCGCGTGCGGTCATCCTTCGACCCAACGAAGGGACCGCGCGATGAGCACATTCACCAATCCCCTCAAGCAGCGCCTCTCCGAAACGGGCACCCTGTTCGGCCTGTGGCTGTCGCTCGGCAGCGCCGATGCCGCCGAAGCGCTCGCCCACGCGGGCTTCGACTGGCTGTGCATCGACATGGAGCACTCGCCGAACGATAGCGCCGATGTCGTTGCGCAGTTGCGCGCGATCGCGGCCGCGCATCTGCCGAGCGAGCCGATCGTGCGGGTGCCGGCCAACGAAGGCTGGCTCGTGAAGCGCGCACTCGATGCCGGCGCTCGCACGCTGATGTTCCCGAACGTGCAGTCGGCGGAAGAGGCGGCGCGCATCGTCCGGCTCACGCAGTATCCGACCACGGCGGCGCTGGATGGCTTGCGCGGCGTCGCCGGCGCGGTGCGCGCGGCGGCATACGGTATGCGTCGCGACTACATGGCGGGCGCGAATGCGCAGATCGCGACGATCGTGCAGATCGAATCGGTGGCGGCGCTCGAAGCCGTCGACGAAATCGCCGCGACGCCGGGCATCGACTGCCTGTTCATCGGTCCTGCGGATCTCGCGGCGAGCCTCGGCCATCTCGGCGACGGCAAGCATCCCGACGTGCAGGCGGCGATCACGAAAATCGTCGATGCGGCGAATCGCGCGGGCATCGCGAGCGGCATCTTCGCGCTCGATGCCGCGAGCGCGCGGCAGTACGCGCAGGCGGGCATCAAGCTCGTCGCGATCGGCGCGGATGTGATGTGGCTCTTGAAGGCGACGCGTCAGGCGTTGCAGGAGGCGAGATCATGAAAACCGCGATAGCGTCGGTCGTCGCAGCGGTGAGTCTGTCGATAACGGCGGGCGCGGCCCACGCCGACAACGCGCCCAAGCCGACCGATATCGCGACGCAGAATGCCGTCGCCGACTACAACGCGGGCAATCTCGTCGCGGCGCGATCGGAGTTTCGCCGGGCGGCGCAGCGCGGCAGCCGGCTCGCCGAATTCAACTACGCGATGATGCTGCTCAATGGCGAAGGCGGCGCGGCGGACGTGCCGGAAGGCAAGAAGTGGCTGCGCCGCGCCGCCGACGCCAACATGACGCACGCGCAATACGTGTACGGCAAGATGTACGACGACGGCCAGTTCGTCGAGAAAGATCCGGCGGAGGCGCATCGCTGGTTCCTGCGCGCGGCGAACCAGGGTCACGTGCAGGCCGAACTGGCGCTCGCGAACCAGTTTCTCGACGGACGCGGCACCGCGCGCGACAACGTGCAGGCGTTCGCCTGGTACAAGAAGGCGGCGGAAGGCGGCGACATGACCGCGCAATACGTCGCGGGTTCGTTTTACGAGCGCGGCGGCGATGGCGTCGAGCGCAATCTGAATGTGGCGCGCGCGTATTACGCGGCGGCGGCCGCGCAGGGCGATCCGGCGGCCAAGCTCAAATATCTGCAACTGAGCGCCGAACTCGAGCAGCAAAAGCCGCAGTAAGCGCGCCGGCAACAAAAAAGCCGCGGACGAATCCACGGCTTTTGGTTTTGACGCAAGCGACCATCGCTAACTCTGCATCAATCTCTTTTGCCGCGCGACGCTCATGATCAGCCCGGCCGCGACGCCGAGCGTCGTCAGCGCGGTGCCGCCGTAGCTCATGAACGGCAGCGGCACGCCGACCACGGGCAAAATCCCGCTCACCATGCCGATGTTGACGAACGCGTAAGTAAAGAACGCGAGCGTGAGCGATCCGGCCAGTAATCGCCCGAAGAAGGTCGCGCCGTTCGCCGCGATATACAGCCCGCGCGCGATCAGCGCCATGTAGAGGAAAAGCAGCACGAGTCCGCCCGCGAGACCGAACTCCTCGGCATAGACGGCGAAGATGAAGTCGGTGTGCTTTTCGGGGATGAATTCGAGGTGCGCCTGCGTGCCCTTCAGCCAGCCTTTGCCAAGCGTGCCGCCGGAGCCGATCGCGATCACCGCCTGAATCGTGTGGAAGCCTTTGCCGAGCGGATCGGAAGTCGGGTCGAGCAGCGTGCAGATGCGATGCTTCTGGTAGTCATGCATCATCGGCCAGACGACATCCGGCTGACAGATCTTGTCCTGGAATATCGCGATACTCGCCACCGCGATGACCGCCGCCACGAGCACCGGCAGGATCAGCCTGAAACTCAATCCGGCGAAATAAATGACGAACATACCCGCCGCGAATACGAGCACTGCGGTGCCCAGGTCAGGCTGCTTCGCGATCAGTCCCACTGGCAGCAGCAGAATCAGAAAGCCGACGATGTAATCCCACCAGCGGATATTGCTTTCGCGCTTCTGGTAGTACCACGCGAGCATCAGCGGCATCGCGATCTTCATGATTTCCGACGGCTGGATCACCACGCCGACATTGAGCCAGCGTTTCGCGCCCTTGCGCGTCAGCCCGAACGCAGCGACGGCGATCAATAACGCGACGCCGACCGTATAGAGCGGCACCGCGAAGCGCATCAGCATTTGCGGCGGGATGTTGGCGAGCACCCACATCAGGCCGAAGGTCAGCATGATGTTGCGAAGCTGGTCCTCGACGCGCCCGGGCATGTCGAGACTCGCGCTGTACAGCGTCACGATGCCGACGCACAGCAGCAGGAACACGATGAGCGCGAGCGGTTTGTCGAAGCCCGCGAACATGCGCTTGGCGCGGTCGAGCAGTTCGCGCTTGTCGAATTGCATGTGCAGTTGCATGGCGGTTTTCCTTTACTCGTCGATGCCGCCAGACGGCGCGAGAACGCGCACGCCGTCGTTTTCGTTGCCGCGCACCATGGTGGGCGTCGGCTCGGCGGGGCGCTTTTTCGGCGCGGGCGTGCGGCCCGGCGTCGACGCGGGAAGCGCGGCGGCAGGCGGCGTGGACGCGGCGCGCGGCGTCGAGGCTTTCGGGGCGGAAGCCGCAAGCGGCGGCGCGGTAACGGCCTTCGCGACATTCGGATTCGACGCGGCCTGCGGCGAAAACGCCGGCGACGAATTCGCGACCGACGCGGGCAACGCGACGGCTGCGGGCGATTGCGTGCCGCCGATCATCGGCAGGCCGGTGTCTTCCGTGGCCGATGCCGCCGCGGCAACCGCGGCAGCTTGCGCGCCCGGCTTCATGCGGTCGATCAGATAGTAGTCGAGCACCTTGCGCGCGATCGGCCCGGCGGACTCCGCGCCCCAGCCGCCGTTTTCGACGATCAACGCGAGCGCGATCTTCGGCTGCTCGGCAGGCGCGAACGCGATGAACAGCGCGTGATCGCGCAGATGCTCGGCGAGCGCGTGCCCCTTGTAGTTCGCGCCCTGCAACGAATAGACCTGCGCCGTGCCGGTCTTGCCCGCCGCCAGATACGGCGCGCCCGCAAACACCTTCGCCGCCGTACCGTTGGTGACGACGCCTTCCATCGCGCGCTTGATGAAATCCACGTCCTTCTGCTGCACGGGGATCTTGTCGCTCGGGTCGCGCACGACGGCGCGCGTCGCCTTCGAGATCGGATTTTCGATATCGCGCACGAGGTGCGGCTTCATCACGACGCCATTGTTCGCGAGCGTCGCGGTGGCGTGCGCGAGCTGCAGGATCGTGAACGAGTTATAGCCCTGACCGATGCCGAGACTGATCGTCTCGCCTTCGTACCAGCGCTGCTGCTCGGGCTTGCGGTACGCCTTGCGCTTCCATTCGGTCGACGGGAGAATGCCGCGCGCCTCGCCTGCGATATCGATGCCGGTGATCTGGCCGAAGCCCCACGGCTTCATGAAGCCGGCCATCGCGTTGACGCCGAGATCGCGCGCGAGCATGTAGAAGTACGTGTCGTTCGACACGACGATCGCGCGGTTCATGTCGACCCAGCCCTGGCCCGAGCGCACGTCGTTGCGGAACGTGTGGCCGCCGAACGTGAAGTAGCCCGGATCCTGAAAGCCCCAGCCCGGCGTGCGCTTGTGCAGTGTCAGCGCGGCGAGCGCCATGAACGGCTTGTACGTCGAGCCCGGCGGATACGTGCCGTGCAGCGGACGATTCAGGAGCGGGTGATCCGGCGAATTGTTGAGCGCGTCCCAGGTTTGCTGATCGATGCCGTCGACGAACGAATTCGGGTCGAAGCTCGGCGCGGAGACGAACGCGAGCACGTCGCCGGTGGAAGGCTCGATCGCGACGAGCGCGCCGCGCTTGCCCGCGAACGCCTGCTCCGCGACCTGCTGCAAGCCGATATCCAGCGACAACTGAAGGTTGTTGCCCGGCGTCGCCTGCGTGCGCGACATCGTCCGCACCGGACGACCGCCCGCCGTGACTTCGACTTCCTCGAAACCGGTCAGACCGTGCAACTCGGTCTCGTAGCTCTGCTCGACACCGATCTTGCCGACGTAGTCCGTGCCCTTGTAGTTATTGGCGTCGAGGCGCGGATCGTAGTGATCCGAGCTTTCGTCATTGGCGTCGCTCGCGTCGTCGATGCGCTCCTGATCGCGCTGCGAAATCCGGCCGATGTACCCGATCACATGCGCGGCGGTCGTGCCGAGCGGATACTGGCGGAACAGGCGCGCCCGCACTTCGACGCCCGGAAAGCGAAAGCGCTGCGCCGTGAACTTCGCCACTTCCTCATCGGTGAGCCGCGTGCGGATCGGCAGGCTTTCGAAATTCTTCGAATCTTCGAGCAGCTTCTTGAAACGCCGGCGGTCACGCGCGTCGATAGGAATGACCTGCGAGAGTTCGTCGATGGTTTCGTCGAGCGTGCCGTTGATCTTCGAACGCGTGATTTCGAGCGTATAGGCGGAGTAGTTCTTCGCCAGCACGACGCCGTTGCGGTCGGTGATGATGCCGCGATTCGGCACGATCGGCGCAACGGAAATGCGGTTTTCGTTCGCCTGCAGCGAGTATTTGCTGAAGTGCCAGACCTGCAGATACAGAAAGCGCAACCCGATCAGCCCGAAGCAGACGAACACGAACAGTCCCGCCGCCGCGACGCGCAGGCGGAACTTCGACAACTGTTGCTCGGTGTTCTTTATTTCGGTCATGCAGCTTTCGCGGTTTGCTCGCGATTCAAGTGTAGTTCGCGCGCGGCGGTTTATTCGGTGAGCTGGCGCCGCGCGGTCGCGCTCAGATCGGGCGCGTGTCGTCCGGATCGGCGGCGCGGCGTTGCGGCATCAGCAAGAGGAAGCTTGCGATCGGCCAGAGCAGTGCTTCGACGAATCCGTTGACCAGATAGCTCCAGCCGGGAAACGCGGCGCCCGTCATCAGGCGGATGATGAACGGCACGAGATGCGCGCCCACCAGCAGCGGCGCGACGACGAACATCTGCACCGGCAGCGAGATCCACAGCACGCGGCGGTGGATGGTGATCGCGCCGTACGAAAGAAGCGTGTAAGCCAGCGCGTGCTCGCCGAGCAGATTCGCGTTATGGACGTCCATCAGAATGCCGAGCATGAACGCGATGCCCATGCCGACTTTGCGCGGTTGATGCACGTTCCAGAACAGCAGCACGAGCGCGACGAAATCCGGCACGCCGATGAGCCGTCCCCACGGCATCAGGTTCAGCAGAAACGCGGCGGCGAGGCTGAACGTGATGAAGTACGGATTGACCGGCTGCAGGATGTATTGCGGACGGTTCATCGCGCGGCTCCCGAGGATGCGGGCTTAGGCGCATTCGCCTTCTTCGACGGCTTTGCCGCCGCGCTCGATGCCGCCTTGGGTGCGGCTGCCTTCGCCGGCGCCTCGGCGGGCTTCGGCGCCGGTGCGGCCGCAGTCGGTGCGGACGCCGCCGCAGCCGCCGAAGCGCCGCTCGCGCCCGCGGCTACCGCCGCCTTGGGCGCGGCCTTCTTCTTGCCCTTGTTTTCCTTCGCTTCCTTGGCGGCCGCGGCCGCTTCGACTTCGATCGGATTGGGCGGCACGTTCAGGTTGTAGTGCAGCACGAGCAGCTGGCGCGCGCCGCGCACCGCCGCGATCGGCACGCAGACGACGCGCGCAAACGCAGTGTCCGCCTGTTTGTCGACGCGCAGCACCTTCGCCACCGGCAATCCCGGCGGATAGATGCCGTCGAGGCCGCTCGTCACGAGTTCGTCGCCGGCTTGCACGTCGGCGCTGATCGGCACGAAGCGAAGGTCGAGCGTGTCGCCCTTCGGCGTGCCGTAGATCACGCTGCGCAAGCCGGTGCGCGCGATCTGCACGGGCACGGCCTGATCCTTGTCGGTGAGCAGTGTGACTTCCGATTGCAACGGAAACACGCGCGTGACCTGGCCGATCACACCGTCTTCGGTAACGACCGGCGCGCCGTCCTGGATGTTTTGCTGCGAACCCTTGCCGATCACGACTTTCTGCGTGAACGGATCGCGCGTGTCGTATTGAATTTCGGCGGGCGTCTCTTCGGTGCTCGCGCGCGATTGCAGATTGAGCAGCGCGCGCAGGTGTGCATTCTCGATGGCGAGCTGCGCCGCATCGCCTGCCTTCACGGAAAGCTCCAGGTTTTTGTCGGCGAGCTTCGCGTTTTCGCTGCGCAGCGTCGCGCTGGTCACGGCGAGATCCGCCGCGCCCATGAAGATGTCGCGCGGCACGAGCGCGGCGCGCTGCAACGGATAAAGCCCCGCGCCGAGCATGCCGCGAACGATTTCCAGCGTGTTGAAACGGGCGTCCGAGATCAGCAACGCGATGGCGAGCACCACGAAGAAAATCAGACGCGCGAGCGCGGAAGGGCCTTGCTTGAAAAGTGGCGGCGGACTGTATTCCATGGTCGGCGCCGAGGGCGTGAACGGATGGATCGATGCTGCAGGTTATCTCGCCGGCGGCGAGACCTGCCCTACGCTGTTCCGACAACGGCCCGGACAGAAGCCGGGCCGTGCGCGCGTCGCGTTACGCGGGTGCGTTTGGCTGTCGCGTCGAAGACCATCACGCCCGGAGAAACAGGAGCGAAAGCCTTCAGCCGGGAGATCACTCGTACGAGAAGATGCTGCCGAGCTTGTCCATGCGCTCGAGCGCCATGCCCGAGCCGCGCACCACGCAGGTCAGCGGATCTTCGGCGACGAGCACCGGCAGGCCGGTTTCTTCCGCGAGCAGGCGGTCGAGGTCGCGCAGCAGCGCGCCGCCGCCCGTAAGCATCATGCCGCGCTCGGCGATGTCCGCGCCGAGTTCCGGCGGCGTCTGTTCCAGCGCGATCTTCACCGACGACACGATCTGGTTCAGCGGGTCCGTCAGCGCTTCGAGGATTTCATTGCTCGAAATAGTGAAGCTGCGCGGAATGCCTTCGGACAGATTGCGGCCCTTGACTTCCATTTCCTTCACTTCGGAGCCGGGGAAGGCCGAACCGATTTCCTTCTTGATGGCTTCGGCGGTCTGTTCGCCGATCAGCATGCCGTAATTGCGGCGGATGTAGTTGACGATGGCCTCGTCGAACTTGTCGCCGCCCACGCGCACCGAGCCCTTGTACACGATGCCGCCCAGCGAGATGACGCCGACTTCCGTCGTGCCGCCGCCGATGTCGACGACCATCGAGCCCGTTGCTTCCGACACCGGCAGGCCCGCGCCGATGGCTGCGGCCATCGGCTCTTCGATCAGATAGACCTGCGACGCGCCCGCGCCGTGCGCCGCTTCCTTGATGGCGCGGCGCTCGACCTGCGTAGAACCGCACGGCACGCAGATGATGATGCGCGGCGACGGCGAGAACATGCGGGATTCGTGAGCGGTCTTGATGAACTGCTTGATCATCTGCTCGGTGACGGTGAAGTCGGCGATCACGCCGTCCTTCATCGGGCGGATCGCCTCGATGTTGCCCGGCACTTTACCGAGCATCTGCTTGGCTTCCTTGCCGACCGCCTGAATGGTCTTCTTGCCGTTGGGGCCGCCTTCCTGGCGAATGGAAACGACCGAAGGCTCGTCGAGGACGATGCCCTTGCCGCGCATGTAGATCAGCGTGTTGGCGGTACCGAGGTCAATAGCCAGGTCGTTGGAAAAATAGCTGCGCAAAAAACCGAACATTCAAAAATCCTGTCTCGCTGGGTGGCCGTTCGTCGCGAGGAGCGCCGGGGACGGCAGCGGAAAAAATAACGGATTGCCGGGGCGGCGAACGCTCGCCGTGAAGTGCAATTCCGGGAAGAAATCTACCGCAGAATGGAACGCCGAACGCAAACGTTTCTCGTAATTCACTGATTCAGGGAGAAAGCCGCTGACAAGCCGTTCCAGAGGTGAGTCGAACGTGTAATGATACCTTATAATTTGGGGGTATCTATAGGAAAAGGATGGCACTTTTGACCATCGCCAGACCTGCTTCCGTAAGCTCCTTTCGAGATCGTAACTTGCTGTCACAGCGAAGGTTTTCGAGATTGGGGCCGTCCACGCTTTCTCCGGTGATTCCATGTCTTTGACCCTGACCGACGTAAAACGCATCGCGCATCTGGCGCGGCTCGAATTGCCCGACCACGAAGCCGAACCCACGCTTGCGCGCCTCAACGACTTCTTCGGTCTCGTCGAGCAGATGCAGGCCGTCGACACGACCGGCATCGAACCGCTCGCACACCCGATCGAACAGATCGAGGAAGTCGCGCTTCGTCTGCGTGACGACGCTGTCTCAGAGCGCGTCGAGCGCGAAGAGTTCCAGCGATCCGCGCCTGCCGTGCAGGACGGGCTCTACCTCGTGCCGAAGGTGATCGAATAACGGTCGACTATCCAGCGATACCGCGCGCGGGAATGAAGACCGCGCTCATCAGGGAACTGCAATGCATCAAAAAAGCTTGACCGAACTGCGCGCCGCGCTCGACTCGAAGGAGATCTCCGCGGTCGAACTGGCGCAGTCGTATCTGCAACGCATCGACGCCGCGAAGGCGCTGAATGCGTTCATCGGCATCGATCGCGAACTCACGCTCGAACAGGCGAAGGCCGCCGATGCCCTCATCGCGCAGGGCAACGCCGGCGCGCTCACCGGTCTGCCGGTCGCGCACAAGGACGTGTTCGTCACGCGCGGCTGGGCGTCCACAGCCGGCTCGCGCATGCTCGAAAACTACGCGAGCCCGTTCGATGCGACCGTGGTCGATCGTCTGAAGCAAGCTGGCATGGTGTGCCTCGGCAAGACCAACATGGACGAGTTCGCGATGGGCTCGTCCAACGAGAATTCGTACTTCGGCGCGGTGAAGAATCCGTGGGACCTGAAGGCCGTGCCGGGTGGTTCGTCGGGCGGTTCGGCCGCCGCCGTGGCCGCGCGCCTCGCGCCCGCCGCGACCGGCACCGACACCGGCGGCTCGATCCGCCAGCCCGCGTCGTTCACCGGCATCACGGGCATCAAGCCGACTTACGGCCGCGTGTCGCGCTACGGGATGATCGCGTTCGCGTCGTCGCTGGATCAGGGCGGCCCGATGGCGCAGACCGCCGCCGACTGCGCGCTGCTGCTCAACGCGATGTCCGGCTTCGACGAGCGCGACTCGACCAGCCTGCAACGCGAGAACGAAGACTACACGCGCCATATCGGCAAAACATGGAACGGCTCCGATGATGCAAGCCAGCCGTTGAAAGGTCTGCGTATCGGCATGCCGAAGGAGTACTTCGGCGCCGGTCTCGCGGACGACGTGCGCGCGTCCATCGACGCGGCATTGAAGCAATACGAAGCGCTCGGCGCGACGCTCGTCGAGGTGACGCTGCCGCAGACCGAGCTGTCGATTCCCGTGTACTACATCATCGCGCCGGCGGAGGCTTCGTCGAATCTGTCGCGCTTCGATGGCGTGCGCTACGGGCATCGCGCGGCCGAGTACCGCGATCTGCTCGACATGTACAAGAAGTCGCGTGCGGAAGGCTTCGGGCCGGAAGTGAAGCGGCGAATTCTGGTTGGCACGTATGTGCTGTCGCACGGCTATTACGACGCGTACTACCTGCAGGCGCAGAAGATTCGCCGCATCATCGCGCGCGACTTCCAGGAAGCGTTCAAGCAGTGCGACGTCATCATGGGGCCGGTCGCGCCGACCGTCGCGTGGAATCTCGGCGAGAAAGCCGACGATCCCGTGCAGATGTATCTCGCCGATATCTACACGCTGTCCGTGAGCCTCGCCGGTCTGCCCGGCATGAGCGTGCCGTGCGGCTTCGGCGCGGGCGCGAACGCGGATCGCCCGGTCGGACTGCAGATCGTCGGCAACTATTTCAACGAAGCCCGGATGCTCCAGGTCGCCGACGCGTTCCAGCGCGCGACCGACTGGCACCGCAAGGCACCATCGGCATCGGGAGTGTGAACATGCAGTGGGAAGTCGTCATCGGTCTGGAAACGCACGCGCAGCTTTCCACCGTCTCAAAGATCTTCTCGGGCGCGCCCACTCAGTTCGGCGCGAGCCCGAACTCGCAGGCGAGTCCCGTCGATCTCGCGCTGCCCGGCGTGCTGCCGGTGATGAACCGTGGCGCCGTCGAGCGCGCGATTCGCTTCGGCCTGTCGATCGGCGCGCATATCGCGCCGCGCAGCATCTTCGCGCGCAAGAACTACTTCTATCCGGATCTTCCGAAGGGCTATCAGATCAGCCAGTACGAGATTCCGGTCGTGCAGGGCGGTCAGATCACGATCCAGGTTCCGGCCAATGAAAAGGCGGGCAAGGAAGCGTATTCGAAGACCGTCAATCTGACGCGCGCGCATCTCGAAGAAGACGCAGGCAAGTCGCTGCACGAAGACTTCGCGGGCATGACGGGCATCGACCTGAATCGCGCGGGCACGCCGCTGCTCGAGATCGTCACGGAGCCGGAAATGCGCAGCGCGGCGGAAGCGGTCGCGTATGCGAAGGCCTTGCACGGGCTCGTCGTGTGGCTCGGCATCTGCGACGGCAACATGCAGGAAGGCTCGTTCCGTTGTGACGCGAACGTGTCGGTGCGGCCGGTCGGCCAGAAGGAATTCGGCACGCGCGCGGAAATCAAGAACCTGAACTCGTTCCGCTTTCTCGAAGAAGCGATTCAATACGAAGTGCGCCGTCAGATCGAGCTGATCGAGGACGGCGGCACCGTGGTTCAGGAAACGCGTCTCTACGATCCTGACAAGCGCGAAACGCGCTCGATGCGCAGCAAGGAAGACGCGCACGATTACCGCTATTTCCCGGACCCGGATCTGATGCCGCTCGTGATCGAGGAAAGCTGGATCGCGCGCGTGAAGTCAGAAATGTCGGAACTGCCGGATGACATTCGGAAGCGTTTCGAGAAAGACTTCGAATTGACGTCTTACGATGCAGGTGTAATCACTGCCTCGAAGCCGATGACGAAGTACTACGAGAAGGCGGTCGAATCGGCTGGCGCGGCGCTCGCTAAGCCCGTCGCCAATTGGTTGATGGGTGATGTATCGGCGCAGCTGAATCGCGAGTCGTTAGACATTTCGAGTTCTAATGTCGCACCGGAGCAACTTGGATTACTAGTACGACGCATCGCCGACGGCACCATCTCCAACAAGATCGCGAAGGACATCTTCCAGACGATCTGGGAAGAGAAGGCGACGGACGAAGGCGCGGCGGATCGCATCATCGATGCGAAGGGCCTGAAGCAGATTTCCGACACCGGGGCGCTCGAAGCGATCATCGACGAAGTGCTCGCAGCGAATCAGAAATCAGTCGAAGAATTCCGCGCGGGCAAGGAGAAGGCGTTCAATGCGCTGATCGGCCAGGCGATGAAAGCGACCAAGGGGAAGGCGAATCCGCAGCAAGTGAACGAGTTGTTGAAGAAAAAGTTATCCTGACAGCTTGTCCCCAACGGGATGAACGGGCTGCTGCCGGTTAAGCCTGGCAGCGGCCCGTTTTCATTAGACGACAGTAAAAAAATGGCAAAGAAACCCGAACTCGACGACTTTCGCGTGCCGTTCTTCGACGCCGGCAAGAAGCTGAAGCCGTTCGACCTGAGCGCGATCGACCCGTCCGCGAAGCCGTTTTCCAGCGGCGCAAAGGAAGAAGACCGCGAGCGCCTTACGGCGATCGGCGTGCAGCTCGACGACCTGCAGGAGAAGCTCCACGCGCAGCGTCGCCAACGCGTGCTGCTGGTGCTGCAAGGCATGGACACGAGCGGCAAGGACGGCACGGTGCGCGCGGTGTTTCACGATGTCGACCCGCTCGGTCTGCGCATCGTGCCGTTTCGCGCGCCGTCGGAGCGCGAAGCCGCGCACGACTTCCTGTGGCGCGTGCACGCGCAGGCGCCGCAGGCCGGTGAATTCGCGATCTTCAATCGCAGCCACTATGAAGACGTGCTCGTGCCGCGCGTGCTGAAGCAGATCGATGCCGATCAATGCGAGCGTCGCTATCGCCACATTCGCGAGTTCGAGTCGCTGCTTGCGGACAGTGGCACGACCATCGTCAAATGCTTTCTGCATATTTCGAAGGACGAGCAGCGCGAGCGGTTGCAGGCACGCATCGACGATCCGACCAAGCACTGGAAGTTCGACGTTTCCGATCTCGAAGCGCGCAAGCAGTGGGACGACTATCAGGCTGCCTACGCGGACGCGCTCGGCACGACGTCGACGGAATACGCGCCGTGGTACATCATTCCGGGCAATTCGAAGACGCATCGCAACGTGATGGTCGCGGAACTGCTGTTGCGCACGATGCAGGACATGAAGCTCGAATTCCCGCCGGCCAAGGAATCGCTCAAGGGCGTGAAGGTCGACTAAACGAAATCGATAAAAAAGGAAGCAAGCGTATGTTTCGCGTGATTACCGCCAATCTCAACGGCATCCGTTCGGCCGCCAAGAAAGGTTTCTTCGACTGGTTCGGCGAGCAGAAATCCGACGTCGTCTGCGTGCAGGAGATCAAGTGCTCGCAAGATGACCTGACGCCGGAATTCCTCGCGCCGCACGGCTTTCAGGGCTATTTCCAGCACGCGGTGAAGAAGGGCTACAGCGGCGCGGGCCTCTACACGCGTCATGAGCCGGATGACGTGATCATCGGCTTCGGCTCGGAAGAGTTCGATCCGGAAGGGCGCTACGTGGAAGCGCGCTTCGGGAAACTTTCCGTGGTGTCGGTGTATGTGCCGTCGGGGTCGAGCGGCGACGAGCGTCAGCAGGCCAAGTACCGCTTCATGGACGAGTTCATGCCGCATCTCCACACGCTTTCGAAAGAGCGCGAGGTGATCCTGTGTGGCGACGTGAACATCGTGCACAAGGAAATCGACATCAAGAACTGGAAGAGCAACCAGAAGAACTCCGGCTGCCTGCCCGATGAGCGCGAGTGGCTCACGAAGCTCTTCGACGACGTCGGCTATGTCGATGTGTTCCGCACGCTGGATCAGCGTCCCGAGCAGTACACGTGGTGGAGCAATCGCGGTCAGGCGTATGCGAAGAACGTCGGGTGGCGGATCGATTATCAGATCGCGACGAAGGAAGTCGCGGCGACCGCGAAGAAGACGTCGATTTTCAGGGATATCAAGTTCAGCGACCACGCGCCGCTGACTATCGATTACGACTGGAAGATCGCGAAGGCGAAGAAGTAAGGCTAGCGCCCGGACTTCTTGAACCGCCCCATCCCCGCATAGTTGGGCAACTGATCGATAGTCTTGCCGACCGCCTTCGCATAAAGCGGCATCATGTCCGACATGCGCTTGAGCAGATCCTGCCTGCGATCCGGCCCATACGGATGCAGCCACACGAAGCCGTCGTCCGCGCGCCGCGTTCCCGAATCGATCTTGTTCCACAACGTGACGGCCGCGCGCGGATCGTAGCCCGCGCGCGAGGCGATCTCGCTGCCGATCACATCGGCTTCTGTTTCGTCGGCGGGGGAATAGCGCATCGACAGCAATTGATCGCCGATATCCGGCTGTTGCGACGCATAGTTCGAGAAACCGAAAAGCTGCGGCATCGTGCCCGCGCTCAACTGCGCCGCCTGCTGTCTGCCGAGCCGCTCGCGCGCATGCTCGCGCAACGCATGCGCGATGTCATGGCCGATCATCATGCCGATCTCGTTGTCGTTCAGACGCAGCTTGTCGATGAGCCCGCTATACACGACGATCTTCCCGCCCGGCAGGCACACCATGCGCTCCTCGGGTGACTTGATGACGTTGATTTCCCACTTCCAGTTCTTCGCGCGATCGTTCCACTTGAGCGCGAACGGAATCTCGTGATTCGCAATTTCGCGCACGCGCTTCACGAGCGGGTTGTTATCGGGCAGCAGCGTCTTGTTGCGCTCGGCATCGTGGATGACCTGCCTGTATTCGTCGGCGGACTGCGCTTCGAGCGTCGCGGGCGGAATCAGATTGCGAAACAGCGCCGTGTTGCCGAAGCGGATCTGGTTGTTCGGCGCGGAGTAGGGCGGCGGCGTCTTCTGCTCGTCCTGGGCATGCGCGAACAAAGGCGCGAGCGACGCCAGTGCCATTGCGCAAACCGAGGCGCGAAGCTTGCACGAAACCGTCATCGTTGAGTTCTCCAGGGCGCGATTTTCGGCAACAGTAACATGCCCGGAATGGACAGCGCGACGCAGATCAGGAAGTACGAAAACCATCCCGTTTCATTCACGATGTAACCGCTGCCCGCCGCGGCGAACGTGCGCGGCACCGCCGCGAGGCTCGTGAAGAGCGCGAATTGCGTCGCGGTGTAGCGCGGGTCCGTCGTGCTCGCGATATACGCGGTGAAGGTGGCGAGCGTGAGGCCCGTCGCGAAGGTTTCGAAGCCGTACAGCACGCCGAGCGCCAACGGCGACGGTCCGATCTTCGCCAGCCACGCGAAGCCCACCGTCGCGACGATCTGCAGAATGCCGAAGATCCACAGTCCGCGCGCGATGCCGATCTTCACCAGCGCGATGCCGCCGAGCAAACCGCCCGCGATGCTCGCCCAGAACGCGACCGCCTTCGCGATCACGCCGATCTGCGCAAGCGAGAAGCCGACGTCGATGAAGAACTTCGTCGCGAGCGCGGTCGCCATCGTGTCGCCGAGCTTGTACAGGAAGATGAAACTGAGCACGAGCAGCGCCGCGCGCCAGCCATCGCGCGTGATGAATTCATGAAACGGCTCGACGATCGCCTCGCGCAGACTTTTCGGCGGCGCGCCGTGAATCGCCGGCTCCTTGACGACGAGCGTCATGATGAGACCCGGCAGCATGAATGCGGCGGTAATCAGAAACACGGTCTTCCACGGCAGGAAGGTCGCGAGAATCAGCGACAGCGAACCGGGCACGAG
Organism: Caballeronia sp. NK8; assembly: GCF_018408855.1. Classification (GTDB taxonomy): domain Bacteria; phylum Pseudomonadota; class Gammaproteobacteria; order Burkholderiales; family Burkholderiaceae; genus Caballeronia. The sequence goes on from NZ_AP024322.1 coordinate 51,318, forward strand.
ACCCGCGACCTTGTACGCATTGACGTGCACCGCGTTGCCGAGCCCCTGTTCGGTATCGGCGAGCAGTTCGCGGCGATAGGCATCGATGACGATATCCTGACTCGCGCTGAAGAACGCGACGAGCGCGGCCACCGCCGCGACGGCCCACAGATTCCGCTCCGGCGAGAAGAACCCGAACGAGCCGATCGCCACCATCACGAGCACTTGCGTGAGGAACATCCAGCCGCGCCGTCGGCCGGGAGTCCAGCCCGGAAAGCGCGGAATGTAGCGGTCCATCAGCGGCGACCAGACGAACTTCCACGTATAGGGAAGTCCGATCAGCGCGAACAGGCCGATTTCCTTCACGTTGATGTGCGCGGTCGTGAGCCACGCCTGCAGCAGGCTGTACAGCGTGAAGAGCGGCAATCCGGACGTGAAGCCGAGAAAGACGCAAATGAGGATGCGCTTGTTGAGAAACGCGCGCCATCCGGGATGATCTTCGTGAGCAGTTAAAGCTGGCGCCTCGTGTGGCGTATCAGGCATGTCGTATAGCGGGCAGTTGTCGATGCGCGAGCGCGCCGGTCATCGTTACCGGCGCTTCACGCGATAGACCGCAAGACTACCACGCCAGTTCGCGCCCCAACGGACCGTCTGCCCGTCGTGCAGCGCGACGCGGTCCAGAATCTCGATGCCGACTTCCGGCGCGAGCGCCTCGAAATCCTTGATCGTGAGTACGCGCACGTTCGGCGTGTTGTGCCACTGATACGGCAGCGACTTCGACACCGGCATGCGCCCCTGAATCACCGAAAGCCGATGCTGCCAGTAGCCGAAATTCGGAAACGACACGATGCACTGACGCCCGACGCGCACCGTTTCGCGCAGGATCGCGGCGGTTTGATGAATCGTCTGCAGCGTCTGCGAGAGGATCGCGAAATCGAAACTGTCGTCTTCGAAGAGACGCAAACCGTCTTCGAGATTCTGCTGGATCACGTTCACGCCTTTTTGCGCGCACGCGAGCACGCCGGCATCGTTGATCTCGATGCCGTAGCCCTTCACTTCGAGCTCTTCCCCGAGCAGCGACAGCAGCGAGCCGTCGCCGCAGCCGAGATCGAGCACGGTCGAGCGCGGTTCGACCCAGCGGGCGATCGCGCGAAAGTCCGAGCGTAGCGCGAGCGAATCGAGTGTGTGCTGGTTCATGCGCCGATCTCCGTGGCAATGCGTTCGTAATAGGCGCGCATGAGATTGTGATAGCGCGCGTCGTCGAGCAGGAAGGCGTCGTGGCCGTGCGGCGCGTCGATTTCCGCGTAGCTCACCGTGCGCTTGTTGTCGAGCAGCGCCTTGACGATTTCGCGCGAACGCGCGGGCGCAAAACGCCAGTCGGTCGCGAAGCTCGTGATGAGATATTTCGCCTGCGTGTTGGCGAGCGCTTTCGTGAGATCGCCGTCGAAGGCTTTCGCGGGATCGAAATAATCGAGCGCGCGCGTGATGAGCAGGTACGTGTTCGCATCGAAGTATTCGGCGAACTTGTCGGCTTGGTAGCGCAGATACGACTCCACTTCGAATTCGACATCGAAGTTGAAGTTGTACGCGTCGAGCGCGCCTTCGGCACGGCGCAGCGCGCGGCCGAATTTCACGGCCATGTCGTCATCCGACAGATACGTGATGTGGCCGATCATGCGCGCGACCCGCAAGCCGCGACGCGGCTTCACGCCGTGCGCGTAGTAATCGCCGCCGTGAAAATCGGGATCGGAGAGAATCGCCGAGCGCGCCGTTTCGTTGAACGCGATGTTCTGCGCGGAGAGCTTCGGCGTCGACGCCACCACGATGCAATGCGCGAGCCGCTCCGGATACATCATGCTCCACGCGAGCGCCTGCATGCCGCCGAGACTGCCGCCCATCACGGCCGCGAAGCGCTCGATGCCGAAGCGGTCCGCGAGACGCGCCTGCGCGTTCACCCAGTCCTCGACCGTGACGACCGGAAAGCTCGCGCCGTACGGCTTGCCCGTGGCGCCGTCGATGCTCATCGGCCCGGTCGAGCCGAAGCACGAGCCGAGATTGTTCACGCCGATCACGAAGAAGCGGTTGGTGTCGAGCGGCTTGCCCGGCCCGACCATGTTGTCCCACCAGCCGACGTCCTTCGGGTTATCAGCATGAACACCCGCGACGTGATGTGACGCGTTCAGCGCGTGACACACGAGCACGGCGTTCGAGCGCGCGGCGTTGAGCTCGCCATAGGTTTCGACGACGAGTTCGTAGTCGCCGAGCATCGAGCCGTTCTGCATGGCGAGCGGCTCGGTGAAGCGCAGTGTTTGGGGAGTGACGATGCCGATCGATTCCATTCATTCCGCCTTTGACCAAGCGGCTAAACGGTGTCGGCGATGCGCGTGAATACAGCGATGGCGCGGCTGACGACCTCTTTAGCCGCATTTATAGTGAACCTCGGCAATGCAGCCCTGAGGTTCGCGCGCCCGCAATCGAGTCAGCAAATCGGCGCGTCTGTGATGTTCGAGAATATCTCGTTAGCGGTGAAGTATAGCGGAAATCGTCATAACGCCGCCATGTCGGACCGCCTTGGATATGGCCCGCTTTTGCGTCTATATTGTCTAATCGTCTCGTCTTGCCAAGGAACGGAAATGAAACCGAGCCGGGTCAGACCGCTGAGTCACCTGAAGAGCCGCGCGGCCGAGATGATCCGCAACGTGGTCGAAAGCCGCGAGCCGATGCTCATCACGCAGAACGGAGAAGGCAGGGTGGTCGTGCAGGACGTGCAGTCATACGAGGACGTGCATCAGACCCTCGCGTTACTGAAGATTCTGGCGATGGGACAGAAGACCATCGAAGCCGGCCAGTGCACGAGCGCAGCCGATGTATTCGCCGAAATCGAGCGTATGGACCGCGCGGAAGGCATCAAGTGAAGACCGTCTTTCTCGATCCGGTGCGCGAGGATTTGCAGGATTTCCGGCGCTACGTCATCAACAAGTTCGGCGGCACCGCGTGGGCCGCGACGCGCAACAGGATCGCGGACACCATCGCCGAAATCGAAGCCGCGCCGCGCAACGGCGTGACGCCGCCCGAACTCGCCGACTTCCGCATGTCGGGCTATTACGAAGTCCCGAGCGGCACGATCCGCATCATCTACAAGATCGAGGGCGACACGATCTACGTGCATCTGGTCGTCGATGCGCGCTCTGACCTCGAAGACATCCTCGCGCGTCGCTTATTCCGAATGTAGGCGCCGCCCATGCGATGACGTCAGCGCGCGCAGCGAGCGCACGGTGCGATCGACGTAATGCGGCCGGCCCACGCCCGGCAGACGCACCGACAAGCCGCCGCCCGACGTTTTCGCGACCGGCAGATGCCCCACGATCCACACCGTGCGAATCCCCAGCCGCCGATAGCTCTTCAGATGCCCGCGCGTGTCCTCGACGAGAATCGCGTCCTCGAGACGCACATGCGCGCGGCGCATCGTACGGCGCAGCATCGGCGCATCGGGCTTGGCGCGCCAGTGGCTGCCCTCGCGCATGTCCTCGATGGCGATCACGCGCTCGAACAGCTTCGCGATGCCGAGTTCCGCGAGCACGGTGCGCGCGTAGAGCGTCGGCGCATTGGTGAGCACGATCTTGCGGCCGGGCAGCGCGCGCAGGATCCGCGTGAGGCCGCGCTCGGCGCGCAGCATCGACGGCAGATCGGGAAAGGTGTGAACCTCGCGCAGGAAGTCCGCCGGATCGATGCCGTGATGCCTGACGAGTCCGAGCAGCGTCGCGCCGTAGCGCACCGTATAGCCGACGCGCAGCCGGTTCGCCTCGTCGACATCGACATTCAGGCGATCCATGATGTATTGCGTCATCCCGCGATTGATCGCCGGAAAAATCGCGTGTGACGCGTGATGCAGCGTGTTGTCGAGATCGAAGAGCCAGACGGGGCCGCGCGCCTTGACGCGGCGGCGGCGGGACGGGCGATGCGCGGTCATATATGAAAACGCCCGCGCATTGACGGGCGTCGAAGGATCGGGAGAAAGCTCAATGCGAGCGGATCATCGTGCCGAACGGCTGCTCGGTCAGAATTTCGAGCAGCACTGAGTGTTCGATGCGGCCGTCGATGATGTGCACCGAGCGCACGCCGCTCTTTGCGGCATCGAGCGCGGAGGAGATCTTCGGCAGCATGCCGCCGGAAATGGTGCCATCGGCGAAGAGGGCGTCGATCTCGCGTGCGGAAAGGTCGGTCAGCAGATTGCCTTCCTTGTCCATCACGCCGGGGATGTTCGTCATCATGACGAGCTTCTCCGCGTTCAGCACGACGGCGAGTTTGCCCGCGACGAGGTCAGCGTTGATGTTGTACGAAAGGCCGTCTTCACCGAAGCCGATCGGCGAAATGACCGGAATGAACGCGTCGTCCTGCAGCGCCTTCACCACCGCCGGGTTGATCGCATCGACTTCGCCAACCTGGCCGATGTCGATGAACTGGCCCGGATTATCGCGATCCGGCATCAGCAGCTTGCGCGCGTGGATGAGGCCGCCGTCCTTGCCCGTCAGACCGACCGCCTGACCGCCGAAATGATTGATCAGCGTGACGATGTCCTGCTGCACCTCGCCGCCGAGCACCCATTCGACGACTTCCATGGTTTCTTCGTCGGTGACGCGCATGCCCTGAATGAAGGTGCCCTGCTTGCCGATCTTCTTGAGCGCCTGATCGATCTGCGGGCCGCCGCCGTGCACGATCACCGGATTGATGCCGACGAGCTTCAGCAAAATGACGTCGCGCGCGAAGCCCTGCTTCAGGCGCTCTTCGGTCATGGCGTTGCCGCCGTATTTGATCACGACCGTCTTGCCGTGATACTGACGGATATAGGGCAGCGCCTCGGCCAGGATTTCAGCCTTCAGGGTCGGCGCGATTTGCGTGAGGTCGGGTAGCTCGGACATGGCGGCAAATGAGGCGAGGAGCGTTTAAACACGCCGAATTGTACAGGACTGACGCATTGCAGCAGGACGAATTGCCGCGCCGGCGCCAACGTTTTCCGGCAGGTGCGCCGGCATGCGATCATCGTTCAGGCAGATCGATGACAGGATGATGAACGACTTCCCCGAAACGAACGAGCGTGAAGCGCCGGGCTCGCTGATCTGCGCGCGCTGCGGCACGCCGTTTCGCTGCGGCGCGCGAGCGGGCGATCCCACCTGCTGGTGCGCGACGCTGCCCGCACTGCCGGCCGAGCGCTTGCGGCCCGGCGTGAGCTGTCTGTGCCCGGCGTGTCTCGCGGCCGAAATCGAGCGCGCCGAGCACGCGAAATAGCGCGCGGCAAGGTGCGACAAATCGCGCCAGATGCCGCAGCTGGCCTGATGCAAGCGGGATAATGTCGCATGAAGCGTGATAACGCAGTCAGGCACTCAACCAGATGCATCGCATAACCAATACCGGACGGGTCAATCTCGGTCATCTCTTCTGGCTTCGCTCGCTTGCGATCATCGGCCAGCTGACGACCATCGCTGTCGTGCAGATCTTCTTCGGCGCGAAGCTCCCGCTGCCCGCGATGCTGCTCGTCATCGCGCTGGAGATGATCTTCAACGGCCTCACGTGGCTGCGCGTCGCGCGGGCGCGGCCGGAGACCAATCTCGAACTGTTCGGCCAGATGTGGGTCGACCTCGGCGCGCTCTCGGCGCTGCTGTTCCTCTCCGGCGGCGCGACCAATCCGTTCGTCACGCTCTATCTGCCGTCGCTCGCGATCGCCGCCGCCGTGCTGCCGTGGACGATGATGACCTGCCTCGCGCTCTTCGCCGTCGCCTGTTACGCGCTGCTCAGCTACAACTACGTGCCGCTCAATATCGAGAATCCGGCCAATCTCTTCGATTATTTCCGCACCGGCCTGTGGGTCAACTTCATGGTGAGCGTCGGGCTGATCGGCTGGTTCGTCGCGCGCATGTCGCGGGCGCTGCGGGTGCGCGACGCCGCGCTCGCCGATGCCCAGCAACGCCATCTGCGCGATGAGCGCGCGGTCGCGCTCGGCGTGCAGGCAGCGACCGTCGCGCACGAAATGGGCACGCCGCTTTCGACCATCGCGATGCTGTCCGAGGAATTGCGCGACTCCGCCGCTCACGACAAAAACCTCGCGCCCTACGCGGCCGATTTCGAACTGCTCGAACAGCAGATGGCGCTCTGCACCTCCGCGCTCGCACGCCTGCGCAGCCGCGCGACGGGTCCGTCGAGCCGTCAGGCGCTCGACGAATGGCTGCCGAGTTTCATCGAGCAATGGCGTCTGCGGCATCCGCAGGTGAAATTCGCGCAGATCGACCGGACGCCCGCGAACGCGTCGATCGACGATGCGGTGGCCGTCGGCCAGATCCTGACCATCCTGCTCGACAACGCCGCGCGCGCGAGCAGCGAATCGGTGACGCTGCAGGCGTCGGCCGAAACCATCGATCAACTGGATTACGTGCGCTTCGACGTGTGTGATCGCGGCCCGGGCATTCCGCCCGCGCTGCGCGCCACGCTCGGCGCGGGGCCGGTCGACAGCACGCAGGGCGGCCACGGCGTCGGGCTTTATCTGGCGTTCGCGGCGGCGGCGCGGCTCGCAGGCTCGATCGAACTGATCGACGGCAAGCCGCGCGGCACCTGCGCGGTATTGCGCCTGCCGAATCGCGGCGCGGTCACGGCGCCGGCGCACACGGCAAGAACTGAACGAAGCGGCGCGGCCTGAACTCGAACACAGGCTCGCCCGAGCGGCATTACGGAGAAAAACCATGAGCGATACCAACTTTCTGATCATCGACGACGACGAAGTGTTCGCCGGCATTCTTGCTCGCGGCCTGACGCGGCGCGGCTTCACCCCGCATCAGGCGCACGACGCCGACGAAGCGCTGAAGCTCGCGAACCAGCACAAGTTCGGCCAGATCACAGTCGATCTTCACCTGGGCAACGATTCCGGCCTGCGGCTCGTCGCACCGCTGCGCGACCTTCAGCCCGATGCGCGCATTCTCGTTCTGACCGGCTACGCGAGCATCGCGACAGCGGTGCAAGCGGTGAAGGACGGCGCGGACAACTATCTGGCGAAGCCGGCGAACGTCGAGACGATTCTCTCCGCGCTGCACGAGCAGGCGAGCGAGCAGACCGCCGAGGAAGCGATCGAGAACCCGACGCTGCTCTCGGTTGCGCGGCTCGAATGGGAGCATATCCAGCGCGCGCTCGCCGAGAACAACGGCAATATTTCGGCGACGGCGCGCGCGCTCAACATGCATCGGCGCACGCTGCAGCGCAAGCTGGCGAAAAAGCCGGTTCGGCAGTAAGACGGGAAGCTGGCGGAGAGGGGCGGCGCGGCCTGGAACAGGCAGAAGCTCAAAAAGCGGCGCCCCAAAAAAAGAACCGCCCAAGCCGGGTGCCAAGGGCGGTAATCGGAGAGTTGCAACGACTACATGCGCGAACATGGAACACGCACATGGAAAGCATACGTTCCAGCGTTGCCTGTCCAAATAAGAAAACTCCCAATTAAGAATTCACCTAGTTTTTCTGCTTTCTAGCAGCGATCTGCCGATTTCTTTCGGCTGCTATTCATAGACCTTTCGCCGATATTCCGGCGTCCATTCTCAAGTCGTTATCCCGCTCATACGCGCTCAAGAAAATCGAGCCGAGCGCCGTAATGCCACTCTGTGCGCGAACCGCGGTTTGCGCTGCGCCGGCCGCGGACGTCGTCTGCGGGGCGCGACAGAGGAGACATCGATGAAATGGTTTGACCGCCTGTCCGTGCTCAGCAAGCTGTTGCTGTCTTTCGCGGTCGTGATTCTGTTCACCGCGTGCGTGGGCGTCACCGGCGTGGTATCGCTCGCGAAAATGAACGGACTGATCGAGGAAATCGGCGATCGTCACATGGACGGCCTGTACTGGGTCGAGGAAGCCAACAAGCACAAGCTCAACACGGATCTCGCCGCCGCCAACCTGACTTTCGCCGACGATTCCGGCAAGGACAAGCTGAAGGAAGGCATGTCGGCTTCGCTCGACAGCATGCACCGCGCGTTCGAGCATTTGCGCCCGACGATGCGCTCCGCCGAGGGCATCGCGCTCTACGACACGGCGAGCAAGTCCGTCGCCGCATGGGAAGACATCGTGCTGATGCAGATGGGCAAAAAGCCGATGCCGATCGACGTCGACCAGATGGGACTCATCGCGCGCGCGATCGCCGCGAGCGAGAAGGCGCGCGATTCGCTCGAGCGTCTCGCCGACTTCAAGAGGAAACGCGCGACCGACGCGCGCCACGACGCGGCATCGGAATATGAAACGATGCGCGTCGTCATGCTCGCGCTCGTGTTCGGCGCGATGGTCGCGGGCGCGCTGCTCGCGGCGCTGATCGGACGGCGTCTCGCCGCGCAACTGGGCGGCGAGCCGGCCTATGCCGCCGATATCGCCGACCGCATCGCGCGCGGCGACCTGACGACGCGCGTCGCCACGCGCCCCGGCGACGACACCAGCATGCTCGCGAGCCTCGGCAACATGAGCACGAAGCTGGCGGATATCGTCGGCGGGATTCGCCATTCCAGCGAATCGATTCTGTTCGCGTCGCGGGAAATCGCGCAGGGCAACACCGATCTGTCCCAGCGCACCGAAGAGCAGGCCGCGTCGCTGGAGGAAACCGCGTCGAGCATGGAGCAGCTCACGCAGACCGTGCGCCAGAACGCGAGCAACGCGGACGAAGCAAGCGGCCTCGCGCGCGGTGCGTCGGATGTGTCGGCGCGTGGCAGCGAGCTCGTCGGCGAGGTGGTCGACAACATGCGCGAACTGGCGTCGGGCTCCAAGCGCATGACGGACATCATCGCCGTGATCGAGGGCATCGCGTTCCAGACCAATATCCTCGCGCTGAACGCCGCCGTGGAAGCGGCGCGCGCGGGCGAGGAAGGCCGCGGCTTCGCGGTGGTCGCAGGCGAAGTGCGCTCGCTCGCGCAGCGCAGCGCGATGTCGGCGAAGGAGATCAAGGAGCTGATCGAGGCATCGACGGCGCGCGTCGACAGCGGCGCGGCGCTCGCCGAACGCGCCGGCGCGACGATGGCCGAAGTCACGCACGCCGTGCAGCGCGTGACGGACATCATGGCGCAGATCTCGTCGGCGTCGCACGAGCAGAGCACGGGCATCGAGCAGGTGAATCGCGCCGTCGCGCAGATGGATCAGGTCACGCAGCAGAACGCGGCGCTGGTCGAACAGGCGGCGGCCGCGGCGGGTGCGATGGCCGATCAGGCCGAGCAGTTGAAGGGCGCCGTTGCGGTCTTCGAACTGGATCGTGGCGCCTGAAAAGCGCGCACGGTTCGGGCGGCGGTTGGCGAAACGGTCGTAATATCGGCTCGCTTGCCACTCGAGGGTCCGCTCCGTACACTCGCGCCTGTTTTTCCAACAAGCGCGCCGCACGGACGGCGCCTCACCGCCGAGAAGGAGCCCCGCAGATGTCCGATTCCTATTTCCCGCGCTGGCCGGTCCAGGCGGATGCCGAAGCGGGGCGCGTCGTCGCCCCCGACGAGCGTCTGCCCTGGCCGCAGATGATCGCGATGGGCATTCAGCACGTCGTCGCGATGTTCGGCTCGACCGTGCTCGCCCCGCTCCTGATGGGCTTCGATCCCAATCTGTGCATTTTCATGTCGGGCATCGGCACGCTGCTGTTCTTCGTGCTGGTCGGCGGGCGCGTGCCGAGCTATCTCGGTTCGAGCTTTGCGTTCATCGGTCTCGTGATCGCGGTGACGGGCTACGGCGGACACGGTCCGAACTTGAACATCGGCGTCGCGCTCGGCGGGATCATCGCGTGCGGCGTGGCTTACGCGATCATCGGCGTGATCGTCGCGGCAGTCGGCACGAAGTGGATCGAAACGCTGATGCCGCCGGTCGTGACGGGCGCGATCGTCTGCGTGATCGGGCTGAATCTCGCGCCGATCGCCGTGAAGGGCGTGATGGGCAGCAGCTTCGAATCGTGGATGGCGCTCGTCACCGTGCTGTGCGTGGGCGGCGTCGCGGTGTTCGCGCGCGGCATGGCGCAGCGGCTGCTGATTCTGATCGGCCTCGCGATCGCGTACCTCATCTACGCCGTGCTGACCAACGGCATGGGCATGGGCAAGCCGGTGGACTTTGCGATCGTCGCGAACGCCGCGTGGTTCGGCATGCCGCATTTCACCGCGCCCGTGTTCCAGGCGCAGGCGATGACGCTGATCGCGCCGGTCGCGATCATTCTCGTCGCGGAGAATCTCGGGCACATCAAGGCCGTCGGCGCGATGACGGGCAGGAGTCTCGACAAGTACATCGGCCGCGCGTTCATCGGCGATGGGCTGGCGACGATCGCGTCGGGCTTCGCGGGCGGCACGGGCGTGACGACGTATGCCGAGAACATCGGCGTGATGGCCGTCACCAAGATCTATTCGACGCTCGTGTTCGTGGTCGCGGCGCTGTTCGCGATCGTGCTCGGGTTCTCGCCGAAGTTCGGCGCGCTGATCCAGACCATTCCTGGGCCGGTGCTGGGCGGCGTGTCGATCGTCGTGTTCGGCCTGATCGCGGTGACGGGCGCGCGGATCTGGGTCGTCAACAAGGTGGATTTTTCGGACAACCGCAATCTGATCGTCGCGGCGGTGACGCTCGTGCTCGGTACCGGGGATTTCACGCTGAAGCTCGGCGGCTTCGCGCTCGGCGGCATCGGGACGGCGACCTTCGGCGCGATCATTTTTTATGCGTTGCTGCGGCGGCGTGGGTCGGACGTGGTCTGATGCCTGACATCACGCGCGCCTGATGGCGCGCGTGCATTATCCGCCCGTCCCGCGCTTCCGGTTCACGATCGCCGTCTCCGACAAATCGATCTCCCGCATCAGCTTGTTCAACGTCTCGTCGTTGATGTGCTGCAGCGTGCGCAGTCTCAGCAACTCCGCGCGTTCGGCCCTGAGCGCCGCCATCTTCAGCCGCGTCTCCACCATCTCGCTCTTCTTTGCCGCCACGCGCGGCGCTTCTTCGTCGCCGAGCGATTCCAGACGGCGCCGGTACATGCCCATCACGCGCGCGGTCGAATCGGCGCAGCGCGCGGAGCCGGCTTCGTCCATCTGCTCGATCAGCACGTCGTGCGTTTCGTCGATCGCGCGAATCGCCGCCTGCGCCGCGCGGCGGCGCGCCATGCGTTCTTCCGTCGCGTGCGGATTGCGCTCGCGTTCGATGCCGCGCAGCATCAGCGGCAAGCCGACGACCGCGATCAGCAGCGACACCAGAATCACCGCCGATGCGATGAAAATCGCCAGATCGCGCCCCGGGAGCATCACGGGCAATGACAGCACGCCCGCGAGCGTCACGGCGCCGCGCACCCCGCCGATCGTCGTCAGCGCGAGCGTGCGAACGCCGGGCGCGGCGCTGTCGAGGCCCTGTTTCGCGGTCTTGCGCGCCGCGACCCAGCGCAGCGAATACACCCATACGAAACGCAGCGAATAGAGCGCGACCAGCGTCGCGAGCACATAGCCGATCAACAGGCCGACTTGCTCATTGCCGTCGTGATGCGCCTCGATCAGCGCCTGCCCGATGATGTGCGGAAACTGCAGCCCGAGCAGGATGAAGACCATGCCGTTGAAGACGAATTCGATCATCGTCCAGGTGCTCGTCATGCGTACGCGCACCGCGCTCGGAATGCCTTCTCGCAGGCTTTGAATGTTCATCATCATGCCCGCCGACACAGCCGCCAGAATGCCCGAGCAGCCGACATGCTCGGCCATCACGTAGGCCGCGAACGGAATCAGGATCGTGAGGATCACGCCGGCGGCGGGGTCGTCGTCCTCGGAGAATCGCAGGAGACGCGACGGGATCTCGGTGACGGCCCAACTGATCGCCGCGCCGATCACGATCCCGCCTGCCGCGATGATGAAGAAGCTGATCGTCGCGTCGCGCAGCGAGAACACGCCCGTCAGCGCGGCGGCGATCGCGAACTTCAGCGCGACGAGGCCCGACGCGTCGTTCATGAGCGCCTCGCCTTCGAGAATGTGCATCAGGCCCGCCGGAATGCGGTTGCGCCCGGCGATGCCCGTGAGCGCGACGGCGTCGGTCGGCGAGAGCACGGCGGCGAGCGCAAACGCGACGGGCAGCGGCATCGTCGGGATCATCGCGTGCAGGAAATAGCCGAGCACGCCGACGGTGATGAACACGAGCCCGAGCGCGAGCATCAGGATCGCGCGGCGCTGCATGTAGAGCTCGCGCTTCGGAATGCGCCAGCCGTCCGCGAACAGCAGCGGCGGAATGAACAGGAGCATGAAGAGTTCGGGATCGAAGGTGACATGCAGTGCGAAGCCTGGCCAGGCGAGGCACGCGCCGAGCGCGATCTGGATGAGCGGCAGCGGCAGTTTGATCGGCAGCAGGCTCAGGCCGAATCCCGAGAGCGCCACGGCCAGTAGCAGAATGAGGACGGTAAAGACGATTTCCATGTGTGAGCGCGCTGTGACGAGCCGAAAGTTTAGCCCTTGCGTGGGATGCGGGCAGCGGCCGCGTTAGCTGGGGTCGTTACAGGATCCAGCGAAAATAAACGCACCGCTAAGGTGCATATTGCACAGAAGATCGCCTGCCCACGGTGCACGCCACGGGCAAACCATCGACGAATCGTGCCACGTCGTGCGCATGGAGCTTGCTTTAGCGAAAGCTACGGGACATCCAGACTCCCGGCGAGATCATCGAGGGCTGTTATGAAAATGGTATGGGACCGATCCGGCGCGGGTCCGCAGGGCAAGGGGAAAGTTCAGACGGGGGCATCGTCATGGTGATCGCGAATCCCGAGAAAGCGACGATTTCCGCACGCAGTTTTGAACTCGGCGTGACGTCGGGGTTCGACCGCTATTCGGTCGAGCACGGCGACTGGACGCTGTCGAGCGTCTTTCAGCCGGTGTTCAGCCTGTCGCACATGCGCGCGGTCGGCTACGAGGGTTTGCTGCGCGCGCACGACGCGCTCGATCGCCCGGTGTCGCCGCTCGATGTGTTCGGGCAGGCATCGCGCGTCGGCGAAGCGTTGCAGATCGACCGCCTCGCGCAGGCGCTGCATCTCGAGAACTTCAAGATGCTCGGCGCGCAAACGGAATGGCTTTTTCTCAACGTTCATCCCGGCGCGCTGACCGAGCCGTATCACGCGGCCGCGCTGCTCGCGAATCTCAAGCGTCTCAACATCGAGCCGCGCCGCGTCGTGCTCGAAGTGCTCGAGCAGAGCGCGGAAGATATCGAGCGGCTCGCGCTCGCGGTGCAGCAGTTCCGCGATCACGGCTTTTTCATCGCGCTCGACGATTTCGGCGCGGGGCACACGAACATCGAACGGATCTGGCAACTCGATCCGGATATCGTCAAGCTCGATCGCGTGATGCTCTCGCACGCCGGCCACAACGTGCACGCGCCGCTGTCGGCGCGCTCGCTCAAGCAGCGGCAGAACATGGAGGCAGTGCTGTCGGGCATCGTGTCGCTGCTGCACGAAGCGGGCAAGCTCGTGCTGATCGAAGGCGTCGAGACCGAGCACGAAGCGCAACTCGCGCTCGCGAGCGGCGCGGATTTCGTACAGGGCTTTTTCTTCGCGCGGCCGCATCCGGGGCTGGCGGACGGCGCGCACGCGCAGACGGTCATCGGTGAGCTGACCGAGCGTTACCGCCTGCAGACCGAAGCGCGCGAGCGGCGCGTCGCGACGCGGCTGCAGCCGTATATCCGCGCGTTCGAGCGCGCGGCCGAGCGGCTCGCGGCGGGCGAGCCGCTCGAAGAAGTGTGCTGGAATTTCCTCGCGCTCGATAACGCCGCGCGCTGTTTCCTGCTCGATCAGAACGGCAGGCAGGCGGGCCGCAACGTCGTGCTGCGCGCCGACCGCGCCGCGCACGAGGCGCGCTTTCTGCCGCTCATGGACGCACAGGGCGCGAACTGGCTGCGCCGCCCGTACTTCCGCGCGGCGCTGGGCGACCCCGAGCGCGTGCATGTGACGAAGCCGTATCTGTCGATCAACGAAGCGATGCCATGCGTCACGCTCTCCGTGGAGACGCGCGCGCAAGGCAAGCGCTGCGTGCTGTGCGGCGACATCGACTGGTTGCCCGACGACGACATCGAATAACTATTTCGCCACGACGACTGGTATCCCCTTGAGCGACGATGCGCCCTTCATCGTGTCGATGGCGGCGCGTACCGCATCGCCCGTCGCCGCCTCGATGCCGATGCGCGCGGCGATGTCGCGTTCGCTGCGCTTGACCATCGCGACGTTCGCGAGCTTCACGTGACCGTAGCCGCGCACCTTCTCGAACAGCGCGGCGAGCGCTTGCGTGTCCTTTGCGTTGTCGGCACTCACGCGAGACAAAGCGCGCGTCATCGTGATTTCGAAGTCGTCGGCGAGCTGGCGTTCCATGCGTCGTTCGAGCGTCCGGCCGAAGACATCGAGCGCGGTGCCGCGCAGCGCGCGCATTTTCGCGAGGCCGCCGAACACCGGCCACATCCACTGGCCGAATACCTTCTTCTTCGGCGCGCCGCCGTTGGTCGAATGGGATAAGGCCGGCGGCGCGAGGTTGAACTTCACCTTATAGCTTTCACCCGCCGTGCCTTCGAACTGCGCGCCGAGCGCGGCGCGGAAGGCCGGGTCCGCGTGCAGGCGCGCGACTTCGTATTCGTCCTTCACCGCGAGCAGCTTGTAGAACGAAACCGCGATGGCCCGCGCGATGGCTTCGTTGCCAGCCGCCGCGTTCACCAGCTTGCGATAGCGCGCGACATACTTCGAACCGCCATAGGCAAGCAGACGTTCCTCGCGATCGCGGATCAGCTCGGGCAACGACATCCGGTCCATCACGACCCGTTTCGCCAGCACTTGCGCCGTCAGCGCTTCGAGCGCGGCCATGTCCGACGCCGCGAGACGGCCGATCGAAAACGCCAGCTTGTTCGCCGCGATCGCGACATTGTTCAGCTCGATCGCGCGCATCAACGCCGCGAGCGACAGCGGCACGAGCCCAAGCTGCCACGCGAAGCCGAGCATCAGGATGTTCGCGCCGATGGTGTCGCCGAGAAAGCGCTGCGCGAGCGCCTGCGCGTCGCAACTGCGCATGGCATCGCGCGCGTCGGGGCCGGCGGCGTGACGCATCTTGTCGAGCAGCGCATCCGCGTGAAGATTCGCTTCGGGGTTCTGCACGAAGCTCGCGTTCGGAATCGCGTGCGTGTTGACGACGATCTTCGTGCGATCGTGCCGCACCGTCTGCAACGCCTCCGGACTCGCGCCGACGACCATGTCGCACGCGAGCAGCAGATCGGCTTGCTGCGTGTCGATGCGCACCTGATTCAACAGCGCGTCGGTCGCGGCGAAGCGCACGAACGACAGCACCGAGCCGCCTTTCTGCGCGAAGCCCATGAAATCGAGCACCGACGCGCTCTTGCCTTCCAGATGCGCCGCCATGCTGATGAGCGCGCCGACCGTCACGACGCCCGTGCCGCCGACGCCCGTCACGAGAATGTCGTACGGCGCCTGGTCGAGATGGCACGGCGGCAGCGGAAGCGCATCGACGCGGCGCGCGAGCTCGGCCGGATCGAACGCGTGGCCTTCGGCCTTCTTCAGCTTCGCGCCTTCGACCGTGACGAAGCTCGGGCAGAAGCCGTTCACGCACGAATAGTCCTTGTTGCACGAAGACTGATCGATGCGGCGCTTGCGGCCCAGCTCCGTTTCGACCGGCTCGACGGAAAGGCAGTTCGACTGCACGCCGCAATCGCCGCAGCCTTCGCAGACAGCTTCGTTGATGAAGAGACGCTTGTCCGGATCGGGAAACTCGCCTTTCTTGCGGCGGCGGCGCTTTTCGGCGGCGCAGGTCTGATCGTAGATCAGCACGGTGACGCCCGGCGTGTCGCGCAGACGGCGCTGCACGTCGTCCAGTTCGCCGCGATGATGGAACGCCGTGCCGCGCGGAAACTGGTCTTCGTGACCTTGATACTTCTCGGGTTCGTCGCTGACGACGACGAGCAGCGCGATGCCTTCCGCTTCGACCTGCCGCGCGATCTGCGGCACCGAAATGCTGCCGTCGACGGGCTGGCCGCCCGTCATCGCGACGGCGTCGTTATAGAGAATCTTGTACGTGATGTTCGTTTTCGCGGCCACGGCCTGGCGAATCGCGAGAATGCCCGAATGGAAGTACGTGCCGTCGCCGAGATTCTGGAAGACGTGCGGCGTTTTCGTGAACATCGAATGCGACGCCCAGTCGACACCTTCGCCGCCCATCTGGATCAGACCGGTCGTGTCGCGCTCCATCCACGACGCCATGAAGTGACAGCCGATGCCCGCCTGCGCAACCGATCCTTCCGGCACCTTCGTCGACGTGTTGTGCGGGCAGCCCGAGCAGAAGTAGGGCGTGCGCTTCACCGCGTCGGCGACATTCGAGAGGATTTGCGGCGCGACCAGATCGACGACCTTGTCGCGGCGATCCAGCGCGGGCTTGTGACGCGCGAGCCATTGCGCGAACACCGGCAGCACGCGCGACGGACGAAGTTCGCCGAGCGCGCTCAGAAGCTGCGCGCCATCGCGCGCGTTCTTGCCGATCACGACCGGCCGCGCGCCGTCGACGCGGTTGTACAGGTGATCCTTGATCTGCTGCTCGATGACCGGTCCTTTCTCCTCGATCACGAGCACTTCGCTCAAACCTTCGACGAAGGTTTCCAGCCGCGTCGTTTCCAGCGGATACGACAGCCCGACCTTGTAGATACGCACGCCAGCGGCGTCGAGATCGTCGACGGTGAGTTCGAGGCGGCGCAGCGCTTCCATCAGATCGAGGTGCGCCTTGCCGCACGTCACGATGCCCACGTTCGCGCGCGGGCTCGGCGCGATCCACTTGTCGATGCTGTTCGCGCGCGCGAAGTGACGCACGGCGTCGATCTTCGCGGCGAGGCGCGCTTCGATCGTCAGGCTCGGCAGATCGGGCCAGCGGTTGTGGAGGCCGCCCGGCGGCGGCGTGAAATCGGCGGGCGCCTGCCAGTCGGTGCGGATCGCGTCGAGATCGACGGTCGAGCCGGATTCGACCGTCTCCGAAATTGCCTTGAAGCCGATCCACGCGCCCGAGAAACGCGACAGCGCCCAGCCGTAGAGGCCGAACTCCAGCATGTCCGCGACGTTCGACGGATTCACCACCGGCATGTGCCACGAGATCATCGTCTGGTCGCTCTGATGCGGCATCGACGAGGACACGCAGCCGTGGTCATCGCCTGCCACGACGAGCACGCCGCCATGCGGCGACGAGCCGTACGCGTTGCCGTGTTTGAGCGCGTCGCCCGCGCGATCGACGCCCGGGCCTTTGCCGTACCACATCGCGAACACGCCATCGACGGTGCGTTCTTCATCCGACTCCACGCGCTGCGTGCCGAGCACGGCGGTGCCGCCGAGTTCCTCGTTGATCGCGGGCAGAAAGCGCACGTCGTGCGAGGCGAGCAGTTTCTTCGCCTTCCACAATTGCTGATCGACCATGCCGAGCGGCGAGCCGCGATAGCCGCTGACGAAACCGGCGGTGTTCAGGTTCGCGGCGCGGTCGCGTTCGCGCTGCATCAACACGAGGCGCACGAGCGCCTGCGTACCGGTGAGGAAAATGCGGCCCTTGGTGGCGCTCAGGTTGTCGCTGAGCTGGTAATCCGACAGCGCGGGAGGAAAAAATGCATCGGCGGGGACGCGCGCGTTCATGAAATCTCCAGAGTCTTTTTTGATATGCGGGGCAATGCGACATTCTTTGCCGACAAATGCGGAAAGTTTTTGCGCACTCGCTTCGATTCCGCTCGCATCGGAAAGCAAAGCCCTGGTTTTTGGGATCGACGAGAGGAATTTTTCTCGGACAGGCGCGTCTACGCGTAAACCCGACGCTAACCGGCCCGCGTTTCGTGGGGATTTGGGGCTACCCTGAATGCATCGAAAGACAACGAAAACGACGCCGATGAAGCTCTTCTACTGGCCGAAGACGCGCGCCTTCCGCGCGCTGTGGATGCTCGAGGAAATGCGCGTGCCGTATCAGCTCGAATTCGTGAACATCCGCGCGGGCGCGCAGAACGATCCGAACTTTTGCCGCGTCAATCCGATGTCGAAGCTGCCCGCGCTCGAAGACGGCAGCGTGCGCGTGGCGGAATCGGGCGCGGTGCTGCTCTATCTCGCGGACCGCTATCCGGAAACCGCGCTCGGCGTGCCGCTCTCCGATCCGTCGCGCGGCCGCTTTCTGCAATGGATGTTTTTCACCGGCTCATGTCTCGAACCCGCGATGGCCGAACGCATGACCGGCGCGCAGGGCAACACCGTGAGTTTCGGATGGGGCGATTTGATGCGCGTCGAGCACGCGATCGAAAACGCGCTGGAAGAAGGTCCGTGGCTGCTCGGCGAGCAGTTCACCGCCGCCGATATTCTCGCGGCCAGCACGCTGCAGATCGCGTTCAAGGCGAAGCTGATCGAGCCGCAGGGCGTGCTGTTCGATTACGTCGAGCGCTCGCTCGCGCGTGAAGGCTACGAGCGTGCGTCAGCGATCGATCGTCGCGAGGCCGAGCGGCTCGCGCTCGGTATCCACGCGGGCATCGCGCGTTCGTCGGACGAAGTTTAGGGAAACGCGCGCGGCTTCGGAATGCCCGCACCGGCTTCGATGTCCGACACCGCGCGCTGATGCGCGAGTTCGACGGCTTCGGCCTTATCGGCGAGACCGTCATCGCCGCCGACGGTCGTCCACGGCTGCACGGCCTTGTCGTGATGACGGATTTCGTACTCCGCGTCCCAGCGCGAGCCCTGTAGTTCGACCGGCCTCACGTGGATGGCGTAGACGCCGTAAAGGAAGATCTGCTCCGGCATGATGTCCTCCGGCTAAAGTTCGATTTCTCCGAGGATGCGGTGCGCGAGCGCGCGCGCTTCGTTCAGCGCTTCTTCTTCGTTGCTTGAGGCGGCTTCCACTTCGTAGAGCGTCGAGTCGGCATCTTCGCCGTCGTCGCGCGCGAGCGAGACAAGACCCTGAAACTGACCGCCGTCGATGGCGCGTACGCCGATCGTCGCGGTATAGATGCCTTTCGTGTAGGTGGTGTCTTCCATGATGGATTCGCCTCCAGGCAAGGACGAACCCATGCTAGCACGCGGATATGTAACGCGTACGACGCTTATGCGAGCAACGCCTGCACCTCGTCCAGCGAAGGCGAGTGCGCGCCTGAGTGACGGCACGCCGCCGCGCCCGCCGCGAGCGCGAACTTCAGATGATCGGGCCACTCGCCGTGACGCGCCATCAGGCTGTAGAGCAATCCGCCGATGGACGCATCGCCCGCGCCGACCGTATCCGCCACTTCGACGCTCGGCGGGCGCGCGCTGTATTGCTGGTCGCCGGCGTAGAGCGTCGCCTGGCCCGAGCCGCGCGTGACGAGCACGGTGGCTTGTGGATTGATCGAGCGGATTTTCGCGAGCGCGTCCGCCTCGGGCATGCCCTTGAAGAGCATGTGCAGGTCCTCATCCGACACCTTGATGAGATCGGCGAGGCTCGCCATGTTGCGCAGGATCGGCTCGTAGCCGTGCTCCATCAGATTGCGATAGTTCGGATCGAAGCTGATCTTCACGCCGTGATCGCGCAATTGCCGGGCGAGCGCGGCAAGCGTCGCGCCGAGCGGCTGACGCACGAGGCTGATGCAGCCGAAATGCGCCCACTTCACGCGCTCCATCCAGCCTTGCGGCAGCCGCGACGGATCGAACGCCAGATCCGCGCCGTTTTCGCCCATGAAGTAGTAGGTCGGCGGCTGCGTCTTGTGGACGATCGCGAGCAGCGGCGGGCGCTCGACGCGCTGCATGAAGCGCATGTCGAGCCCCGATGCGACGCTCGCGTCCCACAGATCGTCGGAGAAATTGTCGGTGCCGAGCGAGCCGGCGCAGGCCGTCGGCAGGCCGAGCCGCGCCACCGCGCGCGCGACGTTCCAGCCCGCGCCGCCCGGACGCGAAAGCCAGCTCGACACGTCCGTGCGGATCATGTCGGTGAGAATGTCGCCGGCGGAGACGAATTGCGGGAAGGTGGTTTGCTCGCTTGCCATGCTTGTCACCGTTGAGTCGAGGTCGGGCCGAGCGCGTTCAGCACTTCGTAGCACGCGCCCATGGTGTGATAGTCGGTCTTGCCGGCGGGACTTTTCTCGTCGCCGTACTTGCGGTTGTCGCACGTGAGAATGCGATACCACGCGCCGTATTCGTGATCGACGAAGTGCGCCCAGCTATAGCGCCAGAGTTCGTCGTAGCAATCCCAGAAGCGCTCGCGGCCGGTGCGCGCCCCGAGCAGCGCCGCCGCCGCGAAACTTTCCGCCTGCACCCAGAAGTATTTGTCGTGGTCGCAGATGGTGTCGTCCGGGCCGAAACCGTAATAAAGGCCGCCGTGCCGGCTGTCCCACGCGCGGTTGAAACCCGCGTCGAAGAGTTCGGCCGCGCGCGGCGCGAGCCACGGCAGCGCGCGATGCCGCTCAAGGATCAGCAGCAGCTTCGCCCATTCGGTCTGGTGCCCCGGCTGAAAACCCCACGGGCGAAAGATGTTCGAGCTGTCCGATTCGTTGTAATGCCAGTCCACCGACCAGTCGCGATGAAAATGCTCCCACACGAGCCCGTTCGACAGCTTCGCCTGACGCAGCGTGATGTTGCCCGCGATGATCGACGCGCGATCCAGATAGATGACGTGGCCCGTTGCCTCATACGCGGCGAGCAGCGCCTCGGTCGCGTGCATGTTCGCGTTCTGTCCGCGATAGTCCGAAAGCTGCCAGTCGGCCGTGGCTTCGTCGGCGTAAAGGCCGGCGTCGGCGTCCCAGAAGCGCTTGTCCATCAGCGCGAAGGTTTCGTCGATCATCGGTCTGGCTTCGTCGATGCCCGCCATCGCCGCGTGCGCGCATGCGAGCAGCACGAAGGCCATGCCGTAGCAGTGGCGCGTGCCGTCGAGCGTGCGTTTCTGGCCGTCGCACCACTCGATTTCCCAGTCGTAGCCTTCGTTGGCGGCGTCCCAGTGCGCGTCGCGCAGAAATTCGAACGCGTGGCGCGCATCGTCCTGATAGCGCGCGTCGCCGAAATGGCGATACGCCATCGCGTAGTTGAAGACGAAGCGCGTGCTGCTGACGAGATGGCGCGTCGTGCGGTCGTAGACGCTGCCGTCGTCCTTGAAGAAATGAAAGAAGCCGCCGGACGGATCGCGCGCATTGGGCGCGTAGAAGGCGAGCGTGTCGCGCACGTGCGAGAGCAGGAAGTCGCGGCTGCGGAAATCGATCGCGCGTTCCACTGACACTTCTTCCGCGAGGGCAGGTGAGGCGGTCATGTTCATGGCGTGCTGATGTCCTGTTTCGTGCCCGAGCTCGCGCGAGGAACGAAATTGACGGCGACGAGCGTGTCGGCCTGGCTCGGCGGGCTCGATTGATCTTCCAGCAGCAACTCGACGCCGCGGCGTCCGAGCGCTTCCTTGTCGACGGTTACGGTCGACAGCGGCGGCGTGCTCTGCGCGGCGGCCGGAATGTCGTCGAAACCGACGAACGCGACATCGTCCGGCACGCGCAGCCCGTGCGCGAGACAGACGCGCATCGCGGCGAGGGCCGCTGCATCGTTATAGGCGAAAACTGCGTCGGGCAGCGGACTGGATTGCGCGCGGGCGTCGGCGATCAGGCGTTCCATCGCGTCGGCGGCGGCGAGATCGGCGGGCAGGCCCGGCTGCGTCATAATTTCGAGCGTCGGATCGAAGAGCAGGCCCGCGTCGAAATACGCCTTGCGATAGCCGAGCGCGCGCTGCGCGATGCTGTAATGCGCGAGCGACCCGCCGATGAACGCGATGCGCCGCCGCCCTTGGGCGAACAGATGCTGCATCGCGAGCGAGGCGCCTTTCATGTTGTCGATGTTGACGGAGCGAAAGCCCGGCGCGCGCAGGTCGATCAGCACGGTCGGGCGCGCGAGCGAATGCAGATGCGCGAGCAGTTCCGGCTCGACGAAGCCCGCCACCGCGATGGCGTCGGGCGCGTGCAGACGCATCTGCTGCGCGAGGTCCTGGGTCGGGCCGGCGCTCAGCACCGACGGCACGAGCCGGCGCTCGCGGCACGCTTCTTCGAAGCCATTCAGCACATGCGAAAAAAACGGGCTGAGGGCGAAGTTGTTGTGCTGCCGATGCAGCAGAAAGGTCACGCGGCGAATGCGCGTGCGCAATTGCGCCGGGTCGTAACCGAGCTGCTGCGCCACTTCGACGACGCGCACGCGCGTCGCTTCGGACAAGCCGGGTTGATTCTTGAGCGCGCGCGACACCGTCCCTATCGAGACGCTTGCCGCCCGCGCGACATCGCGAATGGTGGTGGCCATCGTGGTGTTCTCTGTCTCCGCCTGGTTCCGGCTGTTTTTCGGGCGTACGCGCTGTTTATCGCGCTGACCCGATTCGCTTGTTCAGAGCGATTGTATAGTAAAACATCTCGAAAACAGTCCCGGAAGGGATTGGAGAAAACCAGTAGAGCCTTGTTGTATATGAGATTCCTTGCGATTTGTTTGTTTAGTAAATAACGCAAAACATCAGCCTGAGCTTTCGCGGTCGTGGATCGAGCGCTTGTCGGGCGTCCAGACGTCGAGGACGAGATCGTCGTCCCAATAGTGGCCGAGCACTGGCATGCCCATCCGGCCGCGCAGCCTGGCGTGCACTTCGTCGCCGGTCTGACTCCAGCCTTCGATCGGTCGGCGCCAATGACACGCGACGACCGCGCCGCCGCGCGACAGAGTCTGATGTATGTGCTCGACGATATGCCATAGCTGCGGCTCGTCAAGGTAATAACCGATCTCGCTGATCACGACGAGATCGAACTTGCCGCTTGGCCAGACATCGGGCAACAGCATCTGCTCGACCTTCACGTTCGGGCAGTGCGCGACGCGCTGCCGCGAGAGCGCTACAGCTTCCGCGGCGATGTCTGTCGCGATCAGTTCGTCGCAGCGCGACGCCAGCAGCGCGGTCAGCTCGCCGTTGCCGCAGCCGGGCTCGAACGCACGCGCGTAGCGCTCGTGCGGAAGCGCGGCGAGCATGAGCGCGCGCTTGCGCCGCTCATACCAGCGGTTTCTGATCTTCCAGGGATCTTCATTTTCTCGATACAGATCATCGAAGTACTGCTTAGTATCGTTATTGATGTTGTTGTTCATATGAGTACGACTTCGAAAGGCCGAGTCAGCCGGGCCAGCACATGCTCGGGCAGCACTGGTGCCTGACCAGTTGCGGTGTCGGGTTCGAGCTGGCTTCGAAACGCCTGCACGGCCCGAAGCTTCCGGGCATGCGTGGCGCCGTCCAGAACGATGCGTCGGGCACGGCTCCATGGCACGCGCGTATCGTCGGGAGACGCCCAATGCCAGGTCCAGAGGGGCACTTCGACGCAGGGCAGATCGAGTGCCTGTGCCGCAGAGTGAACAGCGCGCCCGGCGGCCTCATGGTCGGGGTGCCCATCATAGCGCCAAGTCGTGAAAACGATATCGCCTGGTTGGAGATAAGCCGATAGCAATCCTGACAAACTTGCCTCGATGTGGCCCGGGTCGCCATCCTGAAGGCCGAGCCTGACCACCTGTACCTGACGCAAATGCAGCCTTTGCAGTGCCGCCCGCGTTTCCTGCGGACGCACGCGTGCAAGGCGTTCCGGCGGCCATTCGGTCGAATTCGGATGGCTCGCGGTGCCGTCCGTGACCGCGATGACGAGCAGATTCCGGCTTATTTCCGAGAGAAGCGCGAGCAGTCCTCCGGTGCCGAGCACTTCGTCGTCGGGGTGTGGCGCAACTACGACAGCCCGCCCGCCGAGCGGCACGAGTTCGGACGGCGCGACTTCGGGCAGCGCATTGAGACGCGCCCATCCCTGCCATTCCGACTCGGGCGTGCCTTCGCCGAAAATGGCGCGGTCCACGGCCGTTTCACCGGGCGGCCCACGCGTGATCAGATTTGCCATGAAGTCCCTTCCTCCTCTATGACGCGCTCGGCGAGCGAACTTTCGTCCCGCTCGGCGTGGCTTTGTCGAATGAATACCGGCAGATCTGCCATGAGTTGCGCGAAATGCGCGTCGCGGCACAGCGGGCCCGCGCCCAGTGCACGGCCAGCGCGCTCGACGACGAGCGCCGCCGCCTGTTCCGCGGCGAGGCGGGCGCGCATCGTGGCCACCATGGCATCGGCGCGCGGCTCGCGGTCGATGAACGCCGCCGTCTCGCGCAACAGCGCGGCCGTGGCGGACAGTGTCGTGTCGATGGCGCCGAGATGCGCGAGCTTATGCGGTCCTGCCCGATGCCTCGCGTCACGCGCGACGAATGCCGCGACGCCCGCCGCCGCGCCGAACCAGCACGCGGCGATGCCCGCGCCGCCCTGCCAGAAGCCGGGCCGTTCGAGATACGCGCGCGGTGCGCCGATCCGGCGCGCGGCCACGCGCTCGAAATGCACGTCGACGCTCGCGCTCGCCTTCATGCCGACGGCCTGCCAGCCGGCGTCCGTGATCCGCACGCCGTCCTGATTCAGGTCGATGGCGGCGAGCACCGGTTCATCGCGGTCGTTCCAGGCGGTCACGAGCGCATGCGTGACCGACGCCGCGCCGGAACACCACGCCTTGGTGCCCTGAAGCAGCAGAGTCTGTGATTCGGGATCGCCCAACGCTGTCAGCCTCGCGCTCGGCGGCTCGGCCGCCCACACCGCCCACGCACTGCTTTCGTCCGCGTGCGCCGCGTCGAGTTCGGCAAGGATCGCGAGCGCGTCCGTGTGACCTTCGTAGAGCTTGACCAGCGAAAGATCGAATGCGGCTACCGCTCCGAGCGCGCGCCAGCGCTCAGGCGTGTTGCCGTGGCCGGGCAAGGGCAGGCGGTCGAGACCGGCGTCGATCAGCGCACGCAGCGCGCGTCCGGCGTCCTCCGGGCTGCCGCGTTGAAACGGCATTTCGCTGAGAAAGGCGCGCAACGCTGATGATGTAGCGTGATGGTCGACTCGGTTCATCGTTGTCGCCTCGATAGTGTCCGCATGCTCGTCGTGAGTCCGTTTCTGGCCGCTGTCGGACAAGAGTGTGGCAAGGGACATGCCCGGACGTCACTTGGCGCAACGGCTTAGTCCAAAGCGTCGGACGCGCGGCAGTTCACGTCCGTCGATCGATGCGAAATGTCAGGTGTTACGGCCTATGCCGTTCGGCCGAATCGACGCCTGCGCGCGGCCCGGTTCAAATGACACAAAGGCCGCGCGAGGCGGCCTTTGCTGGAACACAATGGAGAACGATGCTGAAGCAGCAGACGCCGCCAGTCAGCGACGCGCGGGCGCGCCGACGCTCTTGCCCTCGCGCGCAGGTTCGGGCGCGGTCTTGCGCGCGCCCCAGCGCTGCGCGAGCACGGCGCACACCATGAGCTGGATCTGATGGAACAGCATGAGCGGTAGCACCACTGCGCCGACCGCGTGCGACGCGAAGATCACCTTCGCCATCGGAATGCCGGAGGCGAGGCTTTTCTTCGAGCCGCAGAAGATGATCGTGATCTGATCCGCGCGGGAAAAGCCGAGACGTTTGGCCGTGAACGCGGTGATGAAGAGCGCCGCCGCCAGCAGCAGGATGTTGACGGCGAGCAGCCCCGCGAGCGTCGACAGCGAGATGGAGTGCCAGATGCCTTCGTTCACGGCCTCGCTGAACGCCACGTACACGACGAGCAGGATCGAGCCCTGATCGACGAATTTGAGCATCGCGCGATGCTTGTCGATCCATTTGCCGATGGCCGGCCGCAGCAGTTGCCCGGCGATGAACGGCACGAGCAGTTGCAGCGTGATATTGCCGACGGTGTGCCACGGCGAGCCGGTCGTCGCGCCATGGTTGCTCACGACGATCCCGACCAGCGCCGGCGTGATGAAGATGCCGAGCAGGCTCGACGCGGACGCGCTGCACACGGCCGCCGGCACGTTGCCCTTGGCCATCGACGTGAACGCAATCGACGACTGCACCGTGGACGGCAGCGTGCAGAGGAACAGAATGCCGGTGTAGAGCGCGGGCGTGACGAGCGGCGTCAGTACCGGCTTGAGGGCAAGCCCCAGCAACGGAAAGAGGGCGAACGTGCTGAGCAGCACGACGAGGTGCAGCCGCCAGTGCGTCGCGCCCGCGACAATCGCCTCGCGGGAAAGCTTTGCGCCGTGCAGGAAGAACAGCAGCCCGATGGCGAAATTGGTGATCCAGTTGAACGCCACCGCCGCGCTGCCGCGGCACGGCAGGAAGCTCGCGATGATGACCGTGCCGACGAGCGCCAGCGTGAAATTGTCGGGAAGAAGTTTGGGCCGTGCCATCAAAGGATCTCGTACCTGGACATGCCGGGAAGGGTGCCCGGCCTTTTCAGCGTCAAGTCAGGAAAAACCATGATTTTCCCCCGTACCCGATTAAATCGTCAAATTCATTTGCCAGATCGATTGATTCCCAACGCGCATGAAATCGTTGCAGGCAGAAGGGACGAAGCAGCAACTTCTGGGCCGCGTAGACGTCGATTTGACGGCGCCGATAATTGTCTGGCCAGCACGATTTTCGTCACATGATTGGTCATCCGAAACGGTTGGCCGAAGGGAAAAAACTCTGACGTAACACGGTGTTACAACCATCGAGCAGGCCTAACACTTTTTGGCTCGACTGCCGCCGCAAGCCCCAATAAATTGTTGGATACACCGGTCGGCGGGTTTTTGCATCACATCGATGCCCTCACCCGAATGCTCCGACTTTCGGCCGGTCGTCCGCCTGAATCGTCAGCCCCTCGCTTTCGATGTCACGGACGCGGATATCGGTCGGACGCAGGCAGTTTGGACATGGCGCTCATTGGCTTTCGCAAGACTACCCGGCTTTTCGTAACCGCAGCGCTCGGCGCGTTGACGGTGGCGGGTTCGCTCGCGCTTGCGGGGCCGCGTGTCGAGTGGTTGTCGCCGTCGGCGGTGTTCAGCGACTCGGCCGACAGCAGGCAATCCCTGCACTACACACCGGTCGCCGCCAAAGACGGCCTCACGCCCGTGAGCGCCGAAGTGCGTCCCGGCACGCGCGCAGAACAGGCCACGCCCATGCGCGGTTCCGGTTCCATCCGTGCCGACATCACGCGCTACAACGAAGAACGCAGCCTGCCGCGCCAGCCCGGACGTCCGGCGGACGATGGCCGCACACCCGCCACCGCGAGTTACCGCAACTGAATCGCCGCCCTGGCGACTCCCGCCGCTTCGCGTCGCTATTGCGCACGAATCAAAAAAATATCGGCGCGTCTAGTTTCGCTTTCCCGATGACGTAATCACGCCACAGTCACACACCGAATTTCTTCAAGACATTCCGCTCTTTTTTCCGCGCAAGGACAATGCGCCCTGCGCGGATAAATCTCGTTTTCCCAATGTTTCGAATGGCTTTCGACGCTCGAAGAAGCGCGTCGGTACTCGCTGTGCGTCGCGCCGGTCATCGAGCTGAATCTCATGAGCGCGTGGCGACACGCGCTTTTCCTTATGCGCGATCTGCCCGAAGTATCCGAACCGCTATACCCGTAATAACCAAAAACATTTTTGACCGGAAAAATGGTCCGTAAAGATGGTGCCGCTCCACACGTGTTGCCACTCTCGCCCACAAAACCGTTATGCCGGTCAGACGAGGCGAGTGCCACGCCCCTCGCCCGCCAAGCTTTCAATTTTCGACAAAAGACAGGAGAGTTCATGAAGTCAACCGTCAACCGTGCGCCGAAGACTACGGTGAAAGCAACGGTCAAGGCCACCGCAGTCGCCGCAGCGATGCTCGGCCTCTTCAGCGCGGGCGCGGCACACGCGCAATCGAGCGTTTCGCTGTACGGGCAGGTCGACGAATGGGTCGGCGCCACCAAATTCCCGGGCAGCGATCGCGCGTGGAACGTGAGCGGCGGCGGCATGTCGACGTCTTACTGGGGCTTGAAGGGCGCCGAGGATCTCGGCGGCGGCTACAAGGCCATCTTCACGTTGGAAAGCTTCTTCCGCGCGCAGAACGGCCAGTACGGGCGCTTCCAGGGCGACACCTTCTTTGCGCGCAACTCGTACGTCGGCATTCAAGGTCCGATCGGCACGTTCACGACGGGCCGCCTGACGACGCAACTCTTCGTCTCGACGATTCTCTTCAACCCGTTCGTCGACTCGTACGTCTTCTCGCCGATGGTCTATCACGTGTTCCTCGGCGCGGGCACGTTCCCGACGTACCGGACGGATCAGGGCGTGATCGGCGATTCGGGCTGGAACAACTCGGTGCAGTACACGTCGCCTGACTTCAACGGTCTGTCGGGCAGCGTCATGTACAGCTTCGGCAACAACGCCGGCGACGGCCGCTCGAAGAAGTACAGCGCGCAGTTCCTGTACTTCCACGGCCCGTTCGCGGCGACCGGCGTCTATCAGTACGTGAACTTCAACAACACGCCGGGCGACCTGACCTCGGTGGATGGTTTCGCCACGCCCGGCTACAAGAGCCAGAGCGTCGGGCAACTGGGCGCGTCGTACGATCTGAAGTACGTCAAGTTCTTCGCGCAGTACATGTACACGAAGAACGACTACGAAGGTCCGGGCACCTTCCACGTCAATACCGGTCAAGGCGGCGTGACCGTGCCGCTCGGCCCGGGCACGGTGATGGCGTCGTACGCATACTCGCGCAGCAACGGCGGCCTCGACCAGACGCACAAGAGCTGGGCGCTCGGCTACGACTATCCGCTGTCCAAGCGCACGGACGTCTACGCGGCGTACCTCAACGACAAGTACACGAACCTGTCCTCGGGCGATACCTTCGGCGTCGGCATCCGCGCGAAGTTCTAAGAAACGCGTTCGCCCAAACAAGAACACCGCGCTTCGTGCGCGGTGTTTTTTTGCGGGCGTCGAAAATAATCAGCCGATCGCGAGGCGCGTCTTCGCGTCGTCGTACTCGCGCTTCAGGCGCTCAACCAGCTCCGCGACGCTCGGCGCGTCCTGCATCAGCCCGACGCCTTGCCCCGCGCCCCAGATGTCCTTCCACGCCTTCGCCTTGCTTTCGGCGAAGTTCATCGCGGTTTTGTCGGACTCGGGCAACGCGTCCGGATCGAGTCCCGCGTTGACGATGCTCTCGCGGATGTAATTGCCGTGCACGCCGGTGAAGAGGTTCGTGTAGACGATGTCGGCGGCCGTGGCATCGACGATCGCGCGCTTGTAGTTCTCCGGCGCGTGCGCTTCTTTCGTCGCGATGAAGCGCGTGCCCATATAGGCGAGGTCTGCGCCCATCGCCTGCGCGGCGAGAATCGAGCCGCCGTTGGCGATCGCGCCCGACAGCACGATCGGACCGTCGAACATGCGCCGCACTTCGCCGACGAGCGCGAACGGCGAGGTCGTGCCCGCGTGTCCGCCCGCGCCCGCCGCGACGAGAATCAGGCCGTCCACGCCCGCTTCGAGCGCCTTCTGCGCGTGCCGCAGATTGATGACGTCGTGCAGCACGATGCCGCCGTACGAATGCACCGCGTCGATCATCTCCCTGACCGGCGCGCGCAGGCTCGTGATGAAGATCGGCACCTTGTGCTCGACGCACACGCGCACGTCCTCTTCGAGCCGCGCATTCGACTGATGAACGATCTGATTGACCGCGATCGGTCCGATGACCGCATCGGGATTCGCCGCCTTGTGTTCGGCAAGCTCGCTTTGTATCTGGGTAAGCCATTCGTCGAGCATCCCGGCGGGGCGCGCGTTGAGCGCCGGAAACGAGCCGACGATGCCCGCCTTGCATTGCGCAAGCACGAGCTCCGGATAACTGACGATGAACATCGGCGAGCCGACGACGGGCAACGTGAGGTGCTGCAGGATGGCGGGCAGGGCCATGGCACGAATCTCCTGAGTGTGTCCGGGCAGCATTGAAAGCATTCTACGAACTGCCGACAGCGAACGATCGTTCGATTATAAGCAGCCCGTTGTTTTTGAGATATCCGCCATTTCCCGAGGGATTCTTCGGTTTTCGCGTTTGCAGGCGAGCGATCGCGCGCCCGCGCCTACAATGATCCGCAACGCCACGAACAAGAAAACACCATGTCCTTCGGAGACTACGAGCCGTTTCGCGTCGATGCGGGGGGCGTCGAGATCGTCGGGATGAAAGGCGGTGACGGGCCGCCGCTGCTCCTCATGCACGGTCATCCTCAAACGCACGAGATCTGGCACAAGTGCGCCGGCGATCTCGCGAAACACTTCACCGTCATCGCGACGGATCTGCGCGGCTACGGCGCATCGGCCAAGCCGAAGAGCGACGCGCGTCACACGCCGTATTCGAAGCGCGCGATGGCCGCCGATCAGGTCGCGGTGATGCGCCACTTCGGCTTCGAGCGCTTTCTCGTCTGCGCGCACGATCGCGGCGCGCGCGTCGCGCATCGCATGGCAATGGATTTCCCCGACGCCGTCGATCGCCTGATGCTGCTCGATATCGCGCCGACGCTCGCGATGTACGAAGCGACCGACCGCGCATTCGCGACCGCGTACTTCCACTGGTTCTTGCTGATTCAGCCGTCGCCGCTGCCGGAACTGCTGATCAGCGGCAATCCGAACGCCTATATCGACCGCGTGATGGGCAATCGGCACGCGGGTCTCGCGCCGTTCGCGCCGCACGCGTTGCAGGCGTACCGCGACGCGCTCGCGTCGCCCGGCGCGATCTTCGCGATGTGCGAGGACTATCGCGCGTCGGCGAGCATCGATCTGGAGCACGATCGCGCCGATCTGGAACGCGGTCTGAAAGTCGCATGTCCGCTGCGCGTGTTGTGGGGACAAGAAGGTGTGATCGAACGATGCTTCGATGCGCTCGACGAATGGCGGCGCGTCGCACGCGACGTGAGCGGCCGCGCGCTGCCGTGCGGACACTACATTCCCGAGGAACAGCCCGACCTGCTGCTTGCGGAAATGCTCGCCTTCTTCGAGGCCGATGCGCCCTGAAACCCGTGCCGGCATTGGGTCTTACGCGGGTTCAGGTGATCGTTAAAATTTTGTAGGGAAAGCACCGATGCACGTGAAATGGTGTCGCGTTACGATACGTTGGACGTTGATCACGTCCAATTGATTCTGCCGCTTGCCGTAGCTGACAAGCGGCTTTCTTTTTGTGCGCCCGGTTTGCTTCAGGCAGCCGACACGGTTTCGCCGCTCACCCTCACCGAGCCGCCGCGCGCCAGTTCCCCGACGATCTTTTCGATGAGCCTCCGAAGCTCGCCCGATGGCGCGAGCGCGTCGGCGGCGGCGCGCATCGCGCGGGCTTGCGCGGTCATCGTGACGAGCGCGTCGAGCGTCATCGCGCGGACTTCCATCAGCTTGAAGACGATCAGCACCTTGAGTGCGTTCTTCGCGTTGCGCGCGGGATCGGCCTGCAGGTAATCGAGCCGCGATGAAGCGACGTCGAGCGCGCGCCCGACGTCCGTGAATGGCGCGCCGTGGCCGGGAATCACGATATCGACATCGAGATGCGCGATCAGTTCGAGCACCGCGCGCTCTTCCGCGAAACCGCTCTCGCCTTCCAGTTCGGGAAAGATCACGCCGAAGCCGTTTTCCCACAGCGCGTCGGCGCTGATCAGCACGCGCATCTCCGGGCAATGCAGCATCAGCGAATGCGGATCGTGGCCGGGCGCGCCGAGCACGTTCCAGCGAAGACCGCCGAGCGCGAGCGTCGCGCCGTGTTCGATCGTGCCCGTGAAGGCGAAGCGGTCGCAGCGCTGGCCCGTTGCGCGGAACGTGAGCGCTTCTTCGTCCCAGTCGCGCACGGCGTGCGCTTCGCTCGCGGGAATCAGCGTGTCGCACTGATAGGCTCGCTGAAGCAGCGCGTTACCGCCGCAATGATCCGAATGCAGATGCGTGTTGACGATCAGATCGAGCTTGCGCGCGCCGAGCGTCCGCTGCACGAGTGCGAGCGTCTGCGGCGCGTGCGACGCGTAGCCCGTATCGATGATCGCGGTGCCTTCAGCGCTTGCGAACAGCACGTTGTTCGACGAGAGCCAGCCGCGCTCCAGCACCGTCATGGATTCCGGAAGCGCCTTCACGCGCGCGGCTCCTTCGGCATCACGACGATGGTCGCCGTCGCCTTCATCACTGTTTCGCCGAGCTGGTTGCGCGCGCCGCCTTCGAGCTTCACGAGATCGCCGTTCAGACTCGCTTTCCACTTCACTTCGGTTACGCGCCAGAACATCGTGAGCACGTCGTGCGCCTTCACCGCGCGCGTCAGCCGGATGCCGAATTCGAGGCCGAGCGGCTGCGCGTCGCGCGAGAAGTGCGCGGCGAGCATCGCCATCAGGTGCGCGGTCGGCTGCGTGCCCGACGCGATCAGCGACCCGAAGCGGCTCGCGCGCGCGTAGGCGTCGTCGTGATGCAAGGGGTTGAGATCGTTGACGAGCGTCGCGAAGTGCTTGATCGATTCGGGCGGCAGCGCGAGCGCCGCTTCGAACGATTCGCCGATGGTCACCACGCGCGCGCCCTGGCGACGGCTCTCGACGCGCGCGAGCACCGCGCGCTTTTCGTCAGCGTCGCAGGCAGCCCACGCGGCGATTTCGTCGATGGTGCGCAAACATCCGTCGCAAAAGCCCGTTTCCGGATTCATGCGGCAGACGTCCACGCACGGCGACGTCACGTCGGTCATGACTCGGCCGTTTCGCGCAGCGCGACATCGACGACCGGCGCGCCGGTCAACTCGATCAGCTCTTGCGGCGACAGATTGAACACCGCGTGCGGATGCCCGGCCGCGGCCCACAGACTTTCGAGCGCGAGCAGGTCTGCGTCGATCAGCGTGACGGGTTCGACCGCATGGCCGATCGGGCACACGCCGCCGATCGCGTAGCCGGTCTTCTCACGCACGAACTTCGCATCGGCGCGCGCCAGCGCGCCGACGCGCGCCGCGACCTTCGCTTCATCGACGCGATTCGCGCCGCTCGCGATCACGAGCACGGGCGTGTCGTCTTCCTTGCGGCGAAAGAGGATCGACTTGGCGATCTGCGCGACCGCGCAGCCGAGACCGGCTGCGGCCTCCGCCGAGGTCTTGCCGGTTTCGGGCAGCATCACGACGTCGTGCGGATGGCCGCGTTCCTTCAACAGAAGGGCGACGCGGCGCGCGGAATCGGGTAAATGGTCGGTCATCGTGTTCCCTTTTTATGCGCAGGCGGCCGCGCCGTCGCGCTTCTTCGTGAAGATTGCACGGCCCGCGCGCGACGAACTCGGCTTGCTGATCGCACGCGAAATGAAATCGCCGATATCGACGAGCTGATCCAGATCGATGCCCGTCTCGATGCCGAGCCCGTTCATCAGATAGACCACGTCTTCGGTCGCGACATTGCCCGTCGCGCCCTTCGCATACGGACAGCCGCCGAGCCCCGCCACCGATGCGTGGAAGATCTCGATGCCTTCGAGCAGCGCCGCATAGATATTGCCGATGGCCTGTCCGTAGGTATCGTGGAAGTGCCCGGAGAGCCGCTCGCGCGGAAACACTTTCTGCGCCGCTGCGAGCACTTCGCGCGTGCGTTTGGGCGTGCCGACGCCGATCGTATCGGCGATGTCGATCTCATCGCAGCCGAGCGCGTTCATGCGTTCGACCACATCCACCACCGATTCGATGCTCACTTCGCCCTGATACGGGCAGCCGAGCGCACAGGAGATGCTGCCGCGCAGCCGCATGCCCGCATCTTTCGCGGCCTTCGCGACCGGCTCGAAGCGCGCGATGCTCTCCGCGATGCTGCAGTTGATGTTCTTCTGCGAGAACGCCTCGCTGGCCGCGCCGAAGATCACGATTTCATCGGCTTTCGCTTCGAGCGCGCCTTCGAAACCGCGCAGGTTCGGCGTCAGCACCGAGTAGATCGTGCCCGGACGGCGCTCGATGCCGGCCATCACGGCGGCGGCGTCGGACATCTGCGGCACCCATTTGGGCGACACGAACGACGTCGACTCCACATTGACGATGCCCGCGCGCGCAAGCCGGTTCACCAGCTCGATCTTGGTTTCGGTGGGCACGAACTCCTTCTCGTTCTGCAGGCCGTCGCGCGGCCCGACTTCGACGATTTTCACTTTTGCCGGAATCATGGCTGTCTCCCTTTATATGCGATGCGATGCGATGCGATGCGTTCAGTACCCGCGCCTGAAATCGACGATGCCGCTGATCGGCTCGCCGCGCGCGAGCGCCCGGATCTTGCCGGCGATCTGCACGATGCTTTCCTCGCGCAGCGTTTCCGCCGAAATATGCGGCGTCACCGATACGCGCGGATGCGTCCAGAACGGATGATCCTGCGGCAGCGGTTCCGTGTGAAAGACGTCGAGTGTCGCGGCGGCGATCTGGCCGTTGTCGAGCGCGGCGATGAGATCCGTATCGACGAGATGCGGACCGCGCGCCACGTTCACCAGATACGCGCCGCGCGCGAGCTTCGCGAACGTGCGCGCGTTCAGAATGCCTTCGGTGTCGGGCGTGTGCGGCAACAGATTGATGAGCACCTTCACGCCGTCGAGAAATGAATCGAGCCGTTCCGGGCCCGCATGAACCTGCACGCCTTCGATCGTCTTCGGCGAGCGGCTGTAGCCACGCACGGGCACGCCGAGTTTCAGCAAGCCCTTTGCGACTTCGCCGCCCAGCACGCCGAGCCCGAGCACGCCGACGGTGAACGATTCACGCGCGTGCTGCGGCAGTTTTTCCCAGCGGCCTTCGCGTTGCAGCGCGTCGTATTCGTCGAAACGGCGCAGGTAGCGCAGCACGCAGTACGTCGCGTATTCGACCATCTGTTGCGCCATGCCGGTATCTTCCAGACGCACGAGCTTCGCGTTCGGCGGCAGCGTGCCGGGCTCCTTGCGCTCGACATCGAGGATCGCATCGACGCCCGCGCCGAGGTTGAACACCGCCTGCAAGTCCGGACGATTCGCGAACAGTTGGTGCGGCGCGCGCCAGATGATCGCGTAATCGGCGGGCGCGGTGTCGCCCGGCTCCCACACGCGCAGGTCCGCGTCCGGCAGCTCGCGCCGCAGGCCGCCGAGCCACGCGTCGAGATCGGCGCCTTTTTCGTAGAAGATGATTTTCATGCGTGGCCGTGCCCGCACGAGCGCTCAGTGCTTTCGACGCCGGTGTTCTGCGCCGACTCCGCGCGCATGCCCAGACGCTCGATCAGCTTGCGATCGGCTTCGGCCTGCGGGTTGCTCGTCGTCAAAAGCTGGTCGCCGTAGAAGATCGAATTCGCGCCGGCGGCGAAACACAGCGCCTGCAACGCTTCGTCCATCTGCTCGCGGCCGGCCGAGAGACGCACCATCGCCTTGGGCATCGTGATGCGCGCGACCGCGATCGTGCGCACGAACTCGAACGGATCGAGCGCCTCGACGCCGGTGAGCGGCGTGCCCGCGACCTGCACGAGATTGTTGATCGGCACCGATTCCGGATACGGCTCCATGTTCGCGAGTTGCGAGATCAGGCCCGCGCGCTCGCGCCGCGATTCGCCCATGCCGACGATCCCGCCGCAGCACACGTTGATACCGGCGTCGCGCACATGTTCGAGCGTGTCGAGGCGATCCTGATACGTGCGCGTCGAGATGATCTGGCCGTAGAACTCCGGCGACGTATCGAGGTTGTGGTTGTAGTAATCGAGGCCCGCATCGCGCAGTCCTTGCGCCTGATGCGCCTCCAGCATGCCGAGCGTCACGCAGGTTTCGAGGCCCATCGCCTTGACGCCGCGGATCATGTCCTTGATCGGCTCCAGATGGCGATCCTTCGGATTGCGCCACGCCGCGCCCATGCAGAAGCGCGTCGCGCCATTGCTCTTCGCGACCTCGGCAGCTTTCAGGACTTCGTCGACTTCCATCAGCTTTTCGGCCTTCAGGCCCGTGTCGTGATGCACCGACTGCGGACAGTACGCGCAGTCTTCCTCGCAGCCGCCGGTCTTGATCGACAGCAACGTGGAAAGCTGCACCGCGTTCGGATCGAAATGTTCGCGATGCACGGTCTGCGCGCGATACAGCAGATCGTTGAACGGCAAGTCGTACAGCGCGACGACATCGGCGACGCGCCAGCGCTGCATCGGTTGCGACGTGGTGTGAGCGGTCGGCTCAGCGGTGATTTGCTGTGTCATGAGGTCAATCCTTTTGATGAAGCGAGTCTGTCAGAACGTCGATGTCGAGCGAATCGGCGGCGCGCGACGCATCGGGCGAAGGGAGATGCGGAATCACGCCGATGAGCGGCGCCTTGATGCGTTGTTTCAGCGTTGCGATATTTTCGTCGGGATACAGCATAGCCGGATCGACGCGATTGGCGACCCAGCCCGCGAGCTTCAGTCCGCGCGCCTCGATGGCCTCCACGGTCAGAAGCGCGTGGCTGATGCAACCGAGCCGCATGCCGACCACCAGCACCACCGGCAGATTCAGCGCGAGCGCGAGATCGGCGGTGTCGTGCGTGTCGTCGAGCGGCACGCGAAAGCCGCCGACGCCTTCCACCACGACGATATCCGCCTGCGTCACGGCGAAGCGATGCGCCTCGACGATGCGCGCGATATCCAGCGCGATGCCCTCGCGCGCGGCGGCGATATGCGGCGCGATCGGCTCGCGCATCATGAACGGCGTGCGGATGTCGTTGGGCAGCGCGACGTTCGCGGCGGCGTCGAGCTGATCGGCGTCTTCGTTGTGCAGCACGCCGTCGCGCTCGATGGCGCCCGAGGCGATCGGCTTCATCGCGGCGGCGCGCAGGCCTGCGCGCGCGAAGCCATGCAGCAGCGCGGCGGAGACGAGCGTCTTGCCGATTTCCGTATCGGTGCCGGCGACGAATAGCGATAAAGCGTTCATAAAGTCTTCAGTGCGTGATCGAGGCGCGCGAGATCGTCCTCGCTGTGCGCGGCGGACAGCGAAATGCGCAGGCGCGAGGTGCCTTGCGGAACGGTCGGCGGACGGATGGCGGGCACCCAGAGGCCGTGCTTGTCGAGCGCGGCGGCGATCTCCAGCGTTTCATCGTTGCCGCCGATCACGAGCGGCTGCACGGCGGTATGCGAATCGACGGGCATCCAGCGCGTGCGCTTGAGCATCGCACGCGTGGTTTCAATGAGCGACGCGAGATGCGCGCGCCGTCGATCGCCTTCATCGCTCGCAATGACTTCGATGCTCTTCGACACGGCATGCGCTACCGCCGGCGGCGACGCTGTCGTGAAGATATACGGACGCGCGCGCTGCACCAGCCATTCGACGACGGTTTCATGCGCCGCGACGAACGCGCCCGCGACACCCGCCGCCTTGCCGAGCGTGCCGACATAGACGAGATGCGGCGAGCGCAGCGCGTAATGCGCCAACGCGCCGCGTCCTTGCGGGCCGAGCACGCCGAAGCCATGCGCGTCGTCGACGATGAGCCACGCGCCGTACTTCTCCGCAAGTTCGACGAGACGCGCGAGCGGCGCGATATCGCCGTCCATGCTGAACACGGTATCGGTGACGATGAGTTTGGTCGCTGCGCTGTCGCCCGAGGCGTCGAGCATCGCGTCGAGGGCGTCCATGTCGGCGTGCGGGTAGATCTGCGTTTCCGCGCGGGAAAGACGTACGCCGTCGATCAGGGACGCGTGGTTCAGCGCATCGGAGAACACGAGCGTGCCGCGTCCGGCGAGCGCGGTCACGATCGCGAGGTTCGCCATGTAGCCGGTGCTGAAGTAGAGCGCGCGCGGGTTGTCGACGAAACCGCCCGAGAACCCGGCGAGATCGTCTTCGAGTTGCGCGTGCGCGCGCGAATGGCCGCCGAGCAGATGCGAGCCGCCGCTGCCCGCGCCATACCGCGATGCGCCTTCCGCCAGCGCCGCGCGGATGCCTTCGTGCGCGGCGAGGCCGAGATAATCGTTGCTCGCAAAGCCGACGATCTCGCGGCCATCGACCGTCATGTGCGCGGAGCACGCGCTGTCGATGGTCTTGCGGCGGCGTCGCAGGCCGCGCGCGTCGATATCGGCGAGGCCTTGTTTCAGCGTTGCGTAGAGCGCTTGCGAGGAGTGCTTCATGCGGCGCCTCCGGCAAGCGTGACGTCGAGCGTCTCGCGCGTGCGCTGTGCGAGGAGCAGGAGTTCGTCGTCGGTGAGGATGTACGGCGGCATCATGTAGACCGTCGTGCCGATCGGGCGCATAAGCAGTTCGCGCTTCAGTGCGTTGGCGAAGAAGCGGCGCGAGAACGTCTTGTCGTCGATATCGACATCGAACGCGAAGATCGTGCCGCGTTCGCGCAGGTTCTTGACGCGCTCGTGCTTGCCGAAGTGCGCGTTCAACGCTTCGCGCAGCAACGCCGACTTGCGTCGATTCTCCGCCAGCACGTTCGCGCTTTCGAACAGATCGAGCGTCGCCAGCGCGGCGCGGCACGCGAGCGGATTGCCCGTGTACGAATGCGAGTGCAGGAAGCCGCGCGTGACGTCGTCGTCGTAGAACGCGGCGTAGATGGCGTTGCGGGTCAAGACGATCGACAGCGGCAGATAGCCGCCGCTGATGCCTTTCGACAGGCAGATGAAATCCGGCCAGATGCCGGCCTGCTCGCATGCGAAAAACGTACCGGTGCGCCCGCAGCCGACCGCGATTTCATCGGCGATCAGATGCACGCCGAATTCGTCGCACAACGCGCGCAATTGCGTCAGATACGACGCGTCGTACATCGCCATGCCGGCCGCGCACTGCACGAGCGGCTCGACGATGACGGCCGCGAGGCTCGGCGCGCGTTGCTCGAACAGCGCGCGCATCGCGGCGATGGCCGCATCGACGCCCGCCACGGCCGGCGATGCGACCACATGCGCGTGGCGGATCAGCGGGTCGTAGGCGTCCTTGAAGAGGGCGACATCGGTCACGCCGAGCGCGCCGATCGTTTCGCCGTGGTAGCTGTTCGCGAGGCAGGCGAATTCGCGTTTCTCGTCCTGTCCGCGATTGCGCCAGAAGTGAAAGCTCATCTTCAGCGCGATTTCGACCGCCGACGCGCCATCCGACGCGAAAAACGCGTGACCGAGCGTGCGCTGCGTAAGCGCCGAAAGACGCTCGGCCAGTTCGACGGCTGGGGCGTGCGTGCAGCCCGCGAGCATCGCGTGTTCGAGCGTGTCGAGCTGATCCTTCAGCGCGCGGTTGATGTCGTCGTTCGCGTGGCCGAAGAGATTGACCCACCACGAGCTGATCGCATCGAGATAGCGGTTGCCCTGCGGATCGTAGAGCCACGCGCCCTTGCCGCGCGCGATCGGCACGAGCGGCACGCGCTCGTGATGTTTCATCTGGGTGCACGGATGCCACACGGCCGCGAGCGAGCGGGCAACCCAGTCCTGATTGGCTTCTGTGTTCAAAAACGGCTCCCAAGCGCCTGGACGCTTGCGTTGCTGGGGAAAACTGCGCGAGTCAATTATCCCTAAAAGAGGCGCAAGCTTCCGTATTCGGAAGGTTTTTTGGCCATGCGTGCGCGCGCAATGGAAATGCGAAAACGCGCTATCGCACGTAACTTCGCGCATTTCGAAGCGTTGTCGTCGGATTGGCGCGGAAGATGCGGGCTCGGCAAAAGCGAACGCCGGCGCATGGCCGGCGTCTGAAGAAAGCAGGAAAAGCGGGAAAGGGCGCCGTTCAGCGCGACGCCGTCTGCGTCTCGGCAGCCTGATCGTTCCAGACGATGCGGTTGTTCACCGCGTAGAGTCGGCACGGATCCGCGCTTTGCTTCTGGCAGCTCGCGACCGCGACGGCCATCGGATCGTCGCCGCCTTCGGCCCAGGACCACGCGCCCGAATCCGACACCGCGAACGCGCGGCTCGAATACTGCGAGAGGAAGTTGCGATATCCGGCACGGCCGTTTTCATCGACGTAGGGGACGGCCTGAACCGAATCGAGATCCGCGAAGTTGGTCGCCTTCGGCATGCGCGGCTCGCTGACCTGATACTGCACGGACGTGGGCATGCCGATCTGCGCGAGGAAGGCTTTCACGCGCGGCCACCAGACCTGTACGCCGTCGCGGTCGCCGACCAGACGATGCGCGTCGTTCTTGTAGGTGCCGAAATCGACCATGTTCGCGCGCGCGCCGTGCGACGTGTACGCGGTGAACATCTGCGCGGACAGATCGCCTTGCCAGACCGAATCGTTGTCGCCGTAGAGCCACAGCGAGGGCAGGCGCACGTGTTCGCCGTAGGAGCCGAACGCGTTGACGAGATTCTTTTGCCAGCCCGCGCATTCGTCCTGACGCAGGCCGCCGGAGAAATTGATGAGGCCGCGCACGCCGGGCGCCGCGACGACATCGCGCGCGCCGTAGGCGATGGTCGTCAGGCCGCCATGCGAAGTGCCCGCCACGACGATATGCGTTTTGTCCACATACGACTGCCCGCTCATGTACGCGACGGTCGCGGCGACGTCCTGCGCCTGCGCGAAGCCATTCGCCTCGACGTTGCAGCCGTGGCCGGTGTAATCGCCGCCCGAGCCCGCGAAGCCGCGGCGATTCGGCACGAC
This sequence comes from Caballeronia sp. NK8, assembly GCF_018408855.1. Taxonomy (GTDB): domain Bacteria; phylum Pseudomonadota; class Gammaproteobacteria; order Burkholderiales; family Burkholderiaceae; genus Caballeronia. The sequence goes on from NZ_AP024322.1 coordinate 91,591, forward strand.
GACCACATAACCGTGACGCACGAATTCACGCGCGAGCGCGACCGGACGATTGCGCTGTTGCGCGTGCGAGTCGCCGGGGAGCTTGCCGTGATTGAAGACGATCATCGGGAACGGGCCGGCGCCGTCCGGCTTGAACACCGTGGTCTCGAGCGAGATGTCGGATTCGGGAATCTGGATGACGGCTTCGTTCAGACCATTCGCGACGGCGGGCAGGCCGGCGTCGAGCGAATCGGGAATCTGGGAAAGCGTCTGACCGAATGCGGGTGCCTGGAGACCTTCGGACTGACGCACGCCGCCGATCGGCTCGGCGCGCACGGCGGACGTGACGAGCGACGTCGCGAGCGCGCACACCATGCTGCATCCGACCAACCAGGTTCTGATCGCCATCCGTGAACTCCGACTGCGCATCCAATAGGGCGTTGAAACGGCGTGGCCCCATTTTTAAAGTCACAAACCTATCGCGCTGCTCGTGAAGAGCAGTATCGGCTGCGGGTTCCGGGAGTCATGCCCTGAAAAGGCATGACAATTGGCTTCAAAACGGGGCTTCGCTGCGAGTGTCCGGGCACGGGAATGACTGCGCCCTGACGTGAACAGAGATTACCCGTTCAAAATTGCACTGCACAATAAGTGGTACCCCGTAACTGTTTAATCTGAAAGGAAATTCTTAGGAAATTAATACCGCGTGTTACCGCATATTTTTTAAAGACATATTTACTTTTCTTTAATGTCGCCGTTGACGTAGATCCAGTTTCCGGCGGCATTGCGCGTGAAACGGCTGGCTTCATGCAGCCGATACGCCCGCCCACCGGACTTGTAGCGCGCGACGAACTCGACCTCCTCGTGATCGTCGTCGATGGGAGTATGGCGTTTGATCTGCAGGCCGAGCCAGCGCGTGTTCGCGTCGGAGGCGTCGAGATCGGGCGGGCAGGTCGATTCGGCCCACGTCGCGCGCAGGTACGCCGTGTCGCCGAGCACGTAGGCGGTGTAGCGCGAACGCATCAGTTGCATCGCGTTGGCGGGCTTTTCGCCGGCTTCGATGAAACGGCCGCAGCAGGCGTCGTAGCGCGGCGCGCGCGCATTCGGGCGCTGCTCAGGCGCGGCGCCGCCGCAGGGGCAATCCACCGGCTTCATTGATCGACGCCCGGCATCTCGACGTGGCGCGGCTGGCTGCGCACGCGTTCGAGCCACGCGCGGATCGCCGGATAGCGTGCCAGATCGACGTTCGCTTCATCCGCGACGTGCGTGTACGCGTAGAGCGCGATATCGGCGACGGTGTAGCGCTCGCCGACGAAAAACGTGCGGGTCGCGAGATGCTGCTCCATCACGTCGAGCGCGCGATAGGAACCGGCGATCCTGTCGGGCAGACGCGCGTCGTCGGGGCGCTTCTGGAATTGCAGGATGAAGCGCGCGACCGCGACGAACGGTTCGTGGCTGTACTGCTCGAAGAACATCCATTGCAGCACTTGCGCGCGTTCGAGCCGGTCGGTGGGCATGAGCGGCGAACCGTCGGCGAGATAGCAGAGGATCGCGTCGGATTCGGAGAGCGTGGTCTGGTCGTCGATCACGAGCACCGGAACCTTGCCGTTCGGATTGAGCCGCTTGAAGTCGTCGGTGCGGGTCGCGCCGTTCATCATGTCGACTTCATGCCACGCGTAAGGCAGGCCGAGTTGTTCGAGGACGAGGCGAACCTTGTAGCAGTTGCCCGATGCGGAAACGCCGTGTACCTGATAAGTCACATTCACTCCAGTTTCACCATTCGAGCTTCGTGCCGTCGTACTGGACGAAGCTGCCGTTGAATTCGTCGCGCATCGCGCCCGCTTCCGCGATCACCGCGCGCATGCCCGAGACGCTGTGCGCGACATCGATCGCTGCCGATGGCCCGCCCATTTCCGTACGCACCCAGCCCGGATGCAGTGCGACGCAGGCCGTATGCCGCGATTCCAGCGACGCCACCTTCAGCGCCGAATTGAGCGCTGCCTTGCTCGCTCGATACAGCCAGCCAGTCGTGCCGCTCGCCCCGCCGATGCTGCCCATCTTGCTCGACACCACCGCGAGCACGCCGTTGGCGGCATCGGTGAGTGGCAGGAGCACGGGAATCAGCTGCATCGGGCCGCGCACGTTGGTGTGCATGACCTGATCGAAGTCGTCGGCGCCGATCGTTTCGACGCCTTCGGTGCGCGGGCCGTACACGCCCGAAACGACGATCGCCACGTCCAGGCGCTCTTCGTCGAGCTGCCAGGCGAGTGCGCCGATCTGCTCGGGTTGCGTGACGTCGAGCGGGAAAGTTTGCGCGCCCATCGCGTCGAGCGCGGAGAGCGAGGCCTTGTCGCGCGCGGTGGCGAGCACGCGCCAGCCGTCGCGGCAATATTCGCGCGCGAACTCGTGGCCGAGGCCGCGCGACGCGCCGACGATCAATACGGTTTTCATGAGCGACCTGATCCTTGTAGGGGCGATTTTGCGACTATAGCGCGCGACCCGCGGTCGCGCGTGGTGCGCTTTCGATTACGTAAGACCAGAACGTGGGCATGTTTATCCGCTGGTGCCGGTATCACGCGCGCCGTGGCGATGTCGCTGGCGGGGCAATGATGGGGTGGCTGTCGAAAATTCCTATATCGTTCGGATGACTACGTATGCTCGATAAACCGGAGTAAAGTCACGCTGCTCGCAACTTTCAGGAGGAGCAGACCATGTTCAAGATTATTCAGGGAACGTTACCGTCGAATATCGACCCCGACGAACTTCGGGAAATTCAGGAGGAGGCCGCCCGAAATTGGGAGATCGAAAAGGAGGTGCGAAGGCGGATGGGCATCCTGGGCGATGAAGATAACGCGGGCTTCATCAGGGCACTCATGAGTTTTCCGAAAATCGACTGTGACGACTCCATATTCGATCGTCACGCTGGCTACGGAGAGTCGGATGTTTCTGGCTGATACCAACGTCATTAGCGAGACCAGAAGGGAAGAGCGCGCGAATGAAGGTGTTCGCGCGTTTTTCGACGGTGCTCAGCAACGGGGCGAAGTAGTATTTCTGTCGGTCGTTACCGTAGGTGAGTTGCGACGTGGTGTCGAGTCACTTCGTAACAAGGGTGACGTCCGGCAGGCGGCGATCGTGGAGGCGTGGCTGAAACGTGTTTTGCGCAGCTATCAAGGGAAAATCGTGCCGGTGGACAGGGCTATCGGGGAACTGTGGGGGCGTATTCGTGCGCGGCACCCGGAGCCTGCCGTAGACAGGCTCATCGCGGCGACAGCATTGGCTCGCAATCTGACGGTCGTCACGCGCAATGTCAGAGACTTCGAGAGAGTGGGCGTCAAAATGCTGAACCCTTTCGAATAGCATCGCGGCCGCGGAGAGATAACTTTAGAAAGTTCCTAAATCACGATAATGATTAGGTTTCCTGTATTAAGCAGAAGTAAGATCAGGCTACTCAAACCTTTCAGCCAAGGAGGACCGTATGTTCAAAGTCGTTCAGCAAGTTTCTCCCTGGAGCCTCGACGAAACAGAGCTCCAGGAAATTCAGCAACGCGCCGCGATCGAGCGAAAGATCGAACGCGAGGTGCGGCGGCAGATGGGACAAACCGTCGATACGGACCCGGTAAAGTTCATCGAGGCTCTCCTGAACTTTCCTAAATCCGATGTCGACGATTCGATCTCCGAGGGTCACGAAACTACAGAAGAACCGGATACATCTCGATGACGCGAATGTGAGCCGGCCCGGCGCGCCAACCCCAGACCGGCCCACGACGCTCAAACCAGCTCAACCCCCATCGCAGTCGCTTCTCCACCGCCGATACACAGGCTCGCCACCCCGCGCTTCAACCCGCGCGCTTTCAACGCGCCCAGCAACGTGACGAGAATCCGCGCGCCCGAAGCACCGATGGGATGACCGAGCGCACACGCGCCGCCGTTCACATTGACCCTGTCATGCGGCAGATCATGCTCGCGCATCGCGGCCATCGTCACGACGGCGAACGCCTCGTTGATTTCATACAGGTCGACATCGCCCGCGCGCCAGCCGTTCTTCTCGAAGAGCTTGCTGATCGCGCCGACGGGCGCCGTCGTGAACAGCGCCGGCTGCTGCGCGAACGTGCTGTGCCCGACCACGCGCGCGATCGGCGTGACGCCGAGCCGCGATGCCGTCGATTCGCGCATCATCACGAGCGCCGCAGCGCCATCCGAAATCGATGACGAATTCGCCGCCGTCACCGTGCCGTCCTTGGCGAACGCAGGCTTGAGCGACGAAATCTTCTCGATGTTGGCCTTGAACGGCTGCTCGTCGCGCGCGACGACGGTATCGCCCTTCTTGCCCTGCACCGTCACCGGCGCGATCTCCCACTCGAACGAACCATCCTCGTTCGCCCGTTTCGCGCGTCGCAGCGATTCGACCGCGAACGCGTCCTGCGACTCGCGCGAGAACGCATACGACGAAGCGCATTGCTCCGCGAACGTGCCCATCAGACGGCCCTTTTCATAGGCGTCTTCGAGGCCGTCGAGGAACATGTGATCCAGCACCTGCGCGTGACCCATGCGCAGGCCGCCGCGCGCTTTCGGCAGCAGGTACGGCGCGTTCGTCATGCTCTCCATGCCGCCCGCGACGATCACGTCGACCGAGCCCGCGAGCAGCATGTCGTGCGCGAACATCGCGGCGCGCATGCCGGAGCCGCACATCTTGTTGATCGTCGTGCAGCCGATGGAAAGCGGCAGCCCCGCGCCGAGCGCGGCCTGACGCGCGGGCGCCTGACCTTGTCCGGCGGGCAGCACGCAGCCCATGATCGCCTCGTCGATCAGCTCGGGCGCGAGGCCCGCGCGTTCACGCGCCGCGGCGATCGCCGCCGCGCCGAGTTGCGCCGCGGTCAGCGACGCGAAATCGCCCTGGAACGCGGCCATCGGCGTGCGCGCCGCCGACACGATGACGATGGGATCGGTTTGTGTCTCACTCATGTTTCAGCTCCTTGATGACGCCCTGAATGACGGCGGGAACGTCGCCCAGACGCGCCGCATCGGACGCGAGGACATCGTTCTCCGCGGAATGCGCGCCGCTGCGACTCATTGCGGCGATGCACGACTGATACACCGGGTCGATCTCTTCCGACGCGCCGATCATCATGCCCATGTTGCGCAAGCGGCCATCGTGCACGCCGTAGGTCCAGCCGTGCACGGTGAGTTCCTGACCGCGCGCCCATGCATCGTTGACGATGGTCGTGCGGCATACGTTGATGGTCTGCTCGATCGTGTTCAGCTCGACGAGCCGACGATGCCGCGCGTCGCCCATCGGCCATGTGTCGAGCAGCGCGCCGTGTTTCTCGCGCACGTCCTCGACATGGCGCAGCCAGTTGTCCGCAAGACCGACGCGCCGCCCGACGAGCGCCGCGCCCACGCCCGAGCAGCCGTAATGGCCGACGACCATGATGTGCTTCACCTTCAGCAGATCCACGGCGAACTGGATCACCGACAGACAGTTGAGGTCCGAGTGCACGACGACGTTCGCGATGTTTCTGTGCACGAACACTTCGCCCGGCGGCAGACCGATGATCTCGTTGGCGGGCACGCGCGAATCCGCGCAACCGATCCACAGATATTCCGGCGTTTGCTGATGCGCGAGACGCTGGAAGAACTCGCCGTCCTCGGCGAGCTTGCGCTGAACCCATTCCTGATTGTTCGCGAACAGGTGGGCAAGCGGAGTCTTGTCGTCAATGTGGTTCATGTTCAAAAGTCAAAGCGGGACGGCATGCGTCAGGCCGCACGCGCGTCCGGTCGGCCGGACTCGCCGAAACGCTCCGGATAACGGATGCAGAATCGGACGTCCCGGTCATAGGGAAAGAAATCGGCGAGTTCGCCGCGCAGCAGTTGTTCCTTGTGTTGCTGCCACAGCGCGGGATCGAAGAAATCCGCGTGATGGCGCATGAACGCTTCGCGCACGCGCGGATCGCCGAGCAGAAATGTGCCGTACGTTTCGGGAAAGATATCGTGCGGACCGACGGTATACCACGGTTCGCCCGACAGCTCGTCTTCCTCGTTGCGCGGCGGCGGCACGCGGCGCACGTTGCAATCGGTCAGATACTCGATTTCGTCGTAGTCGTAGAACACCACGCGACCATGCCGCGTCACGCCGAAGTTCTTGTACAGCATGTCGCCGGGAAAGATGTTGGCCTGGATCAACTGCTTGATCGCGTCGCCATATTCCTTGATGCCGTGCTCGATGTCGTCAGTGCTTCCATTCTGCAGGAACAGATTGAGCGGCACCATGCGGCGCTCGATATACACATGCCTGATGACGAGCCGGTCGCCTTCGTACTCGATCATCGAAGGCGCTTCCTTTTCGAGTTCGCGGATGAGCGCATCGTCGAGGCGCGCGACCGGCAGCGCGACGCTCGAATACTCGAGCGTATCGGCCATGCGGCCCAGGCGATCGTGGCGCTTCACGAGCTGGTACTTGTCCTGGATCTTCTGCCGCGTGGTTTCCTTCGGCGGCGGAAACGCGTCCTTGATGAGCTTGAACACGTACGGAAACGAAGGCAGCGTGAAGACGATCATCACCAGCCCCTTGATGCCGGGCGCGACGATGAACTTGTCGCTCGAATGCGACAGATGATGCAGCAGATCACGGTAGAACAGATTCTTGCCCTGCTTCTGCAAGCCGACCGACGTGTAGATTTCCGCCTTCGGCTTGCGCGTCATGATGGTGCGCAGGAACTGCACGTACGCGGACGGCACTTCCATGTCGACGAGGAAATACGAGTGCGCGAAGCTGAAGATGATGAGCACCTGCTCACGCGACAGCAGCACGGTATCGAGCGCGAGCAGGCGCGGCGCCGTGTGCCGGATCGCGATGGCGAAGGGCAGCAGCGCATCGCCGTTGATGATGCGCCCGACGATATACGCCGCCTTGTTGCGGAAGAACAGCGACGAAAGCACGTGAATCTGAAAATTCGGCGCGGGCGTGAGATCGCCGAAGGTATCGCGCATCGCCTGCATCACGCATTGCACGTCGCGCTCCAGGTCCTCGAACGGCGGCTCCAGCTGAAAGTTCGTGACGATGCGCTCGAGCGTCGCGGCGAGGCCGTCCTTCTCCGGGTAATACGCGCGATAGGTCGGCTTTGCGGCGGGCTCGTCGTTTTCGATGTACTCCGTCGAAATGGCCGGCCGCACGAAGATGAAATCGTTGTTGAAGTACGAGCGATGCAAAATCTTGCAGCACACCGAGTTGAAGAACGTCTCAGCGCATTCCGGCTGCCGATGCGTCGTCAGCAAGCCGATGTAATGCAGCTTGATCTGCTGCCAGATATCGTCGTCGATATTTTCGGCATCGTATTCGTCTTCGAGCAGCGTGACGCATTCCTCGACGCGATCGTCATACGACGTGATGCGGTCGCGCGCGAGCTGCTGCAGCGCAAGCCATTCGCTGTGCTCGAACAGCGCCTTCGCCTCGATCGCGGCTTCGCGGAACACGCGGTAATGATGCTCGAAGCCTTCGAGTATCGTCTTGGCGACGTCGAAGCCGATTTGCGACGAGAGCAGCTTGGGAAAGTGATTCATGTCGACCCTGCGCTTCGTGTGGGGAAGTCACGTCATGCCGCTTTGGGTTTGCGGACGCGCTTGTCCGTGCCCGCGGCGATCAGCGCGCGGCCCTGTTCCTCATACGCGGCGAGTTCGGCGAGCGTGGTGTTCAGGTCTTCCAGCTGACGTTCGAGCACTTCGCGATGCGCGGCGATCGTATCGACGAAAGCCTGCAGTTGCGTGGCCGAGCCGGTCGGCGAATCATAGAGATCGAGCAGCGTGCGGATTTCCGACAGCGTGAAGCCGAGCCGCTTGCCGCGCAGCGTGAGCTTCAGCCGCGTGCGGTCGCGCGGCGAATACACGCGCCGCAGGCCGTTCGCGCCCGCGCGTTTGGGCGCGAGCAGGCCCTGATCCTCGTAGAAGCGGATCGCCCGCGGCGTGATGTCGAACTCGCGCGCCAGTTCGGTGATCGTGTAATGCGTCGGTTGAGTCATTGCCGGCCGGCAGCGCAAATGCGCGCGCAACGTTAGAATGGACGTTTACGTTATCGTCAACTTCGCCAAATTGCAACGCGGCGCAAACCCGGAGACAGGCACCGAATGAACGCACTCGAACACCAGCTCGACTATGTTTTCGCGGACGCGCTGCCCGAATCGGGCGGCGTCAGGGAAGTGGCGCCGGGCGTGTTCTGGCTGCGCATGCCGCTGCCGTTCGCGCTCGACCACATCAACCTCTGGCTGCTTGCCGACGAGATCGACGGCGTGAAGGGCTGGACCGTCGTCGATTGCGGCATTTCGAGCGACACGATCCGCGCCAGCTGGGAGCGCGTGTTCGACAGCGTGCTCGACGGCCTGCCGGTGCTGCGCGTAATCGTCACGCATTGCCATCCGGACCATCTGGGCCTGGCCGACTGGATCTGCAAGGGCGGAGACCAGGCGCGCTGGAACGTGCGCCTGTGGATTTCACTCGGCGAATACGCGATGGGCCGCGTGATGGCCGCGGGCGACGGCTCGAACGCGGGCGGCGAGCGCGCGGCGGCGCATTTCGCGTCGCACGGCCTGACCGACGAAGCGTCGCTCGATGCATTGCGCAAGCGCGACAGCTATTACCCGACGCTCGTGCCGTCGATGCCCGCCGAATACCGGCGCATCCGCGATGGCGATGTGATCCGCATCGGCGCGCGGGATTGGGAGGTGGTGTCGGGCTACGGTCATTCGCCGGAACACAGCGCGCTTTTCTGCGCCGCCGACAAACTGCTCATCTCCGGCGACATGGTGTTGCCGCGCATCTCGACGAACGTCTCGGTGTTCGCTGTCGAGCCGGAAGGCAATCCGCTCGCGCTCTATCTCGAATCGCTCGGCCGCTACGAATCGATGCCTGCCGATACGCTCGCGCTGCCTTCGCACGGCAAGCCGTTTCGCGGCGTGCAGACGCGCATCGGGCAATTGCGCGAGCATCATCGCGCGCGGCTGGCGGAAGTGCGCGAGGCGTGCGCGCAGAAGCCCTGCAGCGCCGCCGATATCGTGCCGATCATGTTCAAACGCAAACTCGACATTCATCAGATGACATTCGCGCTCGGCGAAGCGCTCGCGCATCTGAATCTGCTCTGGCTCGATGGCACGTTGAAGCGTCAGGCCGGCGACGATGGCGTGATGCGCTTTGCGCCAGCCTGACTTCGTTCACTGCACCGATGCGCCGCCGAAGTTCACGCGCCCGAACGGACTCACGCTGTAACCGCTGACGTTCGCGCGCGTGAGCGCCGCCGCCGTCGGATAGACGAGCGGAATCCACAGCGCCTGATCGTGGATGATCTTCTGCGCGTCGACATACGACTTCGTGCGTTTCGCGACATCGGCCGTCGACTTGCCATCGGCGATGAGCTTGTCGAGTTGAGGGTCGCAGTAGCGCGCGAAGTTGATGCCCGACTTCACCGCGTTGCAACTGAAAAGCGGCGACATGTAGTTGTCCGGGTCGCCGTTATCGCCCGCCCAGCCCATGAACAGCATGTCGTGCTGACCCTGCTTCGCCTGCTTGATCAGCTCGCCCCACTCGATCACCTTCACCTGCGCCTTCACGCCGATCTTCGCGAGATCGGCCTGCAGCAATTCGGCGCCCGCTTTCGGGTTCGGATTCAGCACGCTGCCGTTCGGACGCACCCAGATCGTCGTCTCGAAACCGTCGGGAAAGCCTGCGTCGGCGAGCAGCTTCTTCGCGTCAGCCGATGAATACTTGTACGCCGCGACGTTCTTGTCATAGCTCCATGTATTCGGCGGATACGGATTCACGGCGGCCGTCGCGGTGTTCTCGAACACGGTCTTCATATAGGTCGTGCGATCGAACGCCATGTTGATCGCCTGACGCACCTTCGGATTGTCGAGCGGCTTTTTCTGCGTGTTGAGCGCGACGAACGCCGTCATGAACGCGGGCGCCTCGCTGACCTTGAGCGACTTGTCCTTCTTCGCATCGAGCACGTCCTGCGGCTTCGGCGACAGCGCGATCTGGCATTCGCCCGCCTTGATCTTCTGCGCGCGCACGGACGCATCGGGCGTGATCGCGTAGATCAGGCGGTCGACCTTCGGTTTCGGGCCCCAGTAGGACGGGTTGACGTCGTAGCGGATCACCGAGTCCTTCGTGTAGCTCTTCAGCACGAACGGACCGGTGCCGATCGGCTTGCTGTTCAGATCGACCTGCTGATTCGCCTTGAGCAGCTTGTCCGCATACTCCGACGAATAGATCGATGCGAAACCCATCGTGAGGATCGGCACGAAGGTCGCGTTCGGCTCGTTGAGCTCGAACTTCACGGTCTGGTCATCGACTTTCGTGACGGCCTTGATGAGCTTCACGAGGCCCATCGACTGGGCGTGCGGAAAGCCGCTCGCGCCGGCGATCTTGTGCCACGGATTGCTGTCGGACAGCATGCGCTCGAACGTGAAGACGACGTCGTCAGCGTTGAGCGCGTGTGTCGGCTTGAAGTAATCGGTCGTCTGGAACTGGACGTTCGGGCGCAGATGGAAGGTGTAGCTCAGCCCGTCGCTGCTCACGTCCCACTTTTCCGCGAGCGAGGGCACGACTTTTTTGGCGGCTTCGTCGTAGGAGACGAGCGTGTTGAAGATGACGTCCGCCGACGCGTTGGTCGTCACGAGCGAATTGAACTGCACGACGTCGAAGCCGTCCGGGCTCGATTCGGTGCAGACGGTGAGCGGCTTGGACATCGCGAGCATCGGCGCGGCGAGCATGGCGGCTGCGGCGAAGAGTTTCAGGCGCATGAGATCTCCCGTGACCTCGTGGTCACACTGCGTTTCATTGTTGTTTGCGAATGGCTGGGGCGCGGAGCAAGCGGCGCGCCCGGCGCGGCTAGATTAGCGAATGCCCGCGCCGCCGACAACGATTCGATCGGCATACGCTTATTCATGACACTTTGCCTCGCGTGCGCGCGGCTTGCCGAAACCGGCCGCATCAGGCTAAACTTGCGCCGTCTTTGGGGAGTAGCCTTCCTTCGCGTGCGAAGGAGAACGCGTCAACATCCTCGGCCCTGCTGCCGTGGCGCGTTCGACCGGAACGGTTTGGCGAGACCATCGATGCGCTATGTCGTTCTTGGTCGGACGGCGCGTGGCGCATCGTGGTTCGCTTGACGTCCGGCCGTGGAATCATCGTGTCCCCACAACTAAAACATCCTCCCCGTCTTTCGCGCACGCTTGCGCGCCCGTCGCATTCATCGATGCGAGGTGCCGCATGACGATGCTCTTTGTCGAACTCGCGCTGATGCTCGTGATCATTCTGATCGCGTCGGAGCTATTCACGAATGCGCTGGAACATCTTGGCGAGCGGCTCGGCATTTCCGAAGGGGTGACCGGGTCGCTGTTCGCGGCAGTCGGCACGGCATTGCCGGAAACTACGGTGCCGATCATTGCGCTGCTTGGCGGCACGCCGAGCCGTGCGGTCAACGAGGAAATCGGCGTTGGCGCGATTCTCGGCGCGCCGCTGATGCTCGCGACGCTTTCCACTTGCCTGATGACGTTCGCGATTCTCAAGTCGCGTGGTTTGAGCGGCAGGATCATGCCGGAACGTAGCGGATTCGTGCGCGATCTCAACTTCTTCCTGTTCGCGTTCCTGATTGCCTGTGCGGCGATGTTCGTGCCGCATCATGCGTGGCAGGTGCGCGCGTTGTTCGCGGCGGGGCTCGTCGCGCTTTATGTCGTCTACGTGATTTCGACGTTCAAGGCTTCGGCAAAGCTCGTCGAGGGCGGGCACGGGACGGAGGCGCCCGAGGCGTTGTTCGCGTCGCGCCTCGGTTTGAAGACCACGTTCGGCACGATCATGCTGCAGTTTCTCGTCGGCATCGTGTTGCTGGTCGGCGGCGCGAAGGGGTTCATTCACGGCGTCGAGGGCGTGTCACATGCGCTCGGAATTTCGGCGCTGTTGCTGTCGCTCATCATCATTCCGATTGCGACGGAATTGCCCGAGAAGGTGAACAGCATTCTGTGGGCGCGCAGAGGGAAGGACACGCTGGCGTTCGGGAATATCACCGGGGCGATGGTGTTTCAGGGCACGCTGTTGCCGGGTATCGGCATCATGTTGACGCCTTGGGAGCCGCGGGTCGAAGTGCTGACGGGCGTGTTGATCACGCTAGCGGCGGCGGCGTGGCTGAGATTCAATGCGAAGCCGAATGGCGTCGTGCTCTGGGCGTTGCTCGGGAATGGCGTGTTGTATGCGGCTTATCTCGTGTTGACGCTTGGGCGGTGAGGGCGAGCGTTGAAGGCGCATCGTGGAGGATGCGTTTTCGGGTTTTTCGCTTCGGGTCGTGCGGCTATGATCGGAGGTGCTCCGCGTGCACTGAGATAGATCCGGAAAGCGGTTTACCGACTCCACCCGATCGGCGGTTCCTCCACGTGTGCGGAGATAGATCCGGCAGCATTGTCCCCACCGGCACCAGCGCTCCGTTACCTCCGCGTGCGCGGAGTTCGGGCAGGGCGACGTGTATGGATTTGTATATATCGGTGTCGCCGCGACTGCAAACTAGTTCCCATGTGAATTTTCTTCCCGCTTACCGGGAAACGGTGTATTCTGAATTTTATGATCCAGTCATTCCTGAGCGCCGAGACCCAAGCCTTGTTCGAGGGACGCGTCGTTCGCCGGTTCGTGAACATCCGCGCCGTCGCCGAGCGCAAGCTTTTGCTACTCGACAGCGCTGCGACGCTCGACTTTCTGCGCTCGCCCCCGGGTAATCGACTCGAGGCGCTGCGCGGTAATCGCGCCGGGCAGCACAGCATCCGCATCAACGATCAATGGCGCGTTTGCTTTGTCTGGACTGACCAGGGACCGACGAGCGTCGAAATCGTCGACTACCACTGAAAGCTGAATCCCGAAGTAAGGAGAAACTGAGATGGCCCGCTTCCCCAACGGCATGCGCCCGATCCATCCGGGCGAAGTCCTGCGCGAGGACTTTCTCGCGCCGCTTGACATGAGCGTGAACGCACTTGCGGGCGCGTTGCATGTGAGTCCGAACCGGATGAATGAGATCGTGCGCGAAGAGCGCGGCGTGACGCCTGATACTGCCCTACGGCTCGCGCGTTACTTCGGCGGCGACGCTCAGTCGTGGCTGAACATACAGCAGGCGTACGACTTGAAGCTCGCCGAGCAGGAGAACGGCGCGCGTATTGCTCAGGAGATCGCACCGCGCGAGGCAGAGCATACGTAAGGGTCCTAAGCCCCCCGTAGTCCCCCAAAACAAAATGCCCGCCAAGGCGGGCATCGAAGAGCGAAGCAGCGCACCGCGAAAACCGGCGCGTTGTTCTTGTTGTTCTTATAAAGGTTATCGGCGCGAAAAAAGAAAACTTTAGAACCGCGCCGCCTGTTGATACCGGCTCGCAGCCTTCGCCCCATCCATCGAGCGTCGATACGTCGTCGAAAGCGCCACCTGTGCCGTCCCCGCGCGCGCGGCGACCGCATCGATGCTCGCCTGAATCTTGCGGATGACCGCAAGCGCCTCAGCCGGTTGCTCGGCCTCGAGCGCCATCACCAACGGCGCGCGCGCATCCGCGAGCTCAGCCGCCCGCGTCCAGTCTTCCTTGCCGACCGCTTCTTCGATAGCTTCGGTCAACGCCCAGGCGTTCTGAATCAATTCATTCTGGTTCATGGTGGGTTCCAATGCCTGCGCGTTACTTGGCGTTCGTGGCCAGCGCACCCGCGCTGTTGGTGCCGCCGAACAGCGCCGTCAGATAGCTGCCCTGAGTCGCCATCGACGACATGAGCGTATTCAGCGCCGTGAACTGCTGGTTATACGACGTCGTCAGTTGCTGCGTATAACTGGTGAGTTGCGTCTGCTGATCCGCGATGCTCTTCAGATCGGCATTGAGCGCGGTCGTGCGCGTGTCGATGATGCCGCCCGTCGCGAGAAACGACGTCAGGCTGTTGTTGAGTTGCGCGGCCACGCCGTCGGTCGAATTGAACAGCGACGCGACCTTGTTCGAACCGTTCGTGAGCGCATCGGTGAGCGCGTCTTCGTCGGTCTTGAGCGAGCCGTCGGGTTGCAGCGCGATGCCGATCGACGCGAGGTTGACCTTGCCCGTGCCGGATCCGATCGCCTTGCTGATCGTGCTCGCGATCGTGTTCTTGATCGTGTTCATCATCGAGTCGCCGAGCAGCACGCCGCCCTGCGAGCCTGCCGCCTGCGTCGAATCGAACGAGGTCAGCGACGAGGCCGTGCTGATGAAGTTGTTGTATGCGGTGACGAACGCCTCGATGGTCGTCTTCTGGCCGTCGATGTCCTGGCCGATCGTGAGCGTCTGTGTGGTGCCGACCGAATCCGCCGTGAGCGTCATGGAGACGCCCGTGACGGCTTCCTTGACGGTGTTGCTGGCGCTCGTGACCGGCGTCCCCGCGATGGTCAGATGCGAGTCCACGCCCGCGCTCGACTGGGTCCAGCCATTCGTGGCGTCGATCGTCGTGTGCTCGGGAACGGTGATGGTCTTGGTCGAATCGCTCGGATCGGGATCGGTCGTCGTGGTCGACGACGTCACCGCGAGCTTGTTGATCGCCGAGCTGCTGTCATCCGCGTTGACGGATATGTTGATTGCATTGGAGAGTCCCGTCGACGAGGAGCGCAGCACGAGGTGCGCGCCATCCGTGCCGTTGACGATGGTCGCCGTGACGCCCGGGTTGTCGGACGCCGAATTGATGGCGGACACGATGCCCGGCAGTGTGTTGTTGCTGCTGTCGAGCTTGATCGTGCTCGTCTTGCCGCCGACCGTCAGCGTGATCGAACCGGTGCCGAGATTGTCGGTCTTCGAAAACACGCCGGACGTGAGCGATTGAGCCGACGCGATATTGGTCACCTTCACCGCGTAGCTGCCCGCGACCGCGGTGGTGTCGGCGCTGCCCGTCAGGCCCTTGCCGTCGGCGGTGGCGGTGAACGAACCGAGCATCTTGCCGTTGGCGAGGTTCGCGATCGAACTCTGCAGCAGCGAAAGCACGGACTTCAGTGTGCCGATCGCGGTGAGCTGGGTGTTGTCAGCGGTTTTCTTGCTGTTGAGCGCGTCGGTCTGGCCTGCGACCTTCGCGTTGACGATCGCGCTGACGAGCGAATTCACGTCCATCGTCGAATTCGTGGATCCGCTGATGATCGACTGTGCGGCCTGCTGTACGGCGCTCGTCGGATCGACAGTGGAACCCGTTGTCGTTGCTACGGTGGTCATGTGTACTCCGGTCGTTGCGTGTTCGCGATCGTTCGAATGGGGCGGGAGTCGTCATCTCCCGGAAACGCGCACAGGGAGACGAGCTCCCCGGGCGCTGACTGCGATGTTTCTGTTGCGACTACTGTTACATCCGGCGCGCATCTTACTGAGAACGCGCGCCGCTTGCTGCGCTGCCGGCGATGCTTAGCCGAGGAGCTTCAGAACCTGCTGGGGCATCGAGTTCGCTTGAGCCAGCACCGAGATACCAGCTTGTTGCAGCACTTGAGCCTTCGACAGATTCGCGGTTTCCTGCGCGAAGTTCGCGTCGGTGACTTGCGATTGTGCCGAGGACAGGTTCGTCGCCTGTTGCGTCTGCGTTGCTGCAATCGACGTGAAGCGGTTTTGCGCGGCGCCCAGGTTAGCCTGGATGCTGTTCACCGAGTTCAGTGCGTTGTCGATTGCTTCGATCGCGCCGTTCGCGCCATCGGTCGTACTGATGTCGATTGCCGAAACGAGCGGCGGCTTGTTGTTCGAGTTGAGCGACGCGAGCTGCGTGGTTTGCGCGGCCGTTGCGCCCGTGCCCTTGAACGCGATCGAACCAGCGGTCGTGCCCGAAGCAGCCGTCACGGAAAGTTCCGAGGCGGTTGCCACGCCGGACGAGATCGCCTGGTTGTTCTGGTCCGTGTACGTGAAGCCGCCCTTGCCGTCGGCAAGCACGTTGATCGTCGTGATCGCTGCCGTGCCGGTCGTTGCCGCACCCGTTGCGTCGAGGCTCAGGCCCGTGATCGAACCGATGGCCGTGCCCGATTGAGCGAAACCGCCGCCGATCTTGGCCGACGAAACGTTCTGGCTCAAATCGACCGAGATGGTCTGGCCGACGTTCGCGCCGACCTGGAAGTTCACCACGCCTGCCGAACCGTCCAGCACGTTCGTGCCGTTGTAGGTCGTTTGCGATGCAATGCGGTTCACTTCAGCGATACGCTGTGCAACTTCCTTTTGCAGCGCGGTCTGGTCGCTCGGCGACAGCGAGCCGGTAGCCGATTGAACGGCCAGCTGGCGGATACGCTGGAGGTTGTCGGTGATCTGGCTCAGACCGCTCGATGCCGTTTGCGTCATCGACACGCCGTCGTTTGCATTCGACACGCCCTGGTTCAGGCCG
The DNA here is from genome assembly GCF_018408855.1 of Caballeronia sp. NK8. GTDB lineage: Bacteria > Pseudomonadota > Gammaproteobacteria > Burkholderiales > Burkholderiaceae > Caballeronia. The sequence continues at coordinate 107,917 of NZ_AP024322.1, forward strand.
TTGATCTGCGAGGTCATGCGCGAAGCGATTGCCTGGCCGGCTGCGTCGTCTGCTGCGCTGTTGATGCGCTTGCCCGACGAAAGGCGCGTAATGGCCGACGACAGTGCGCTTTGCGTGCCGTTCAGGTTTTGCTGGGCGACCAGCGAGTTGATATTGCTATTGATACCGATCATTTTCTTTCTCCAAGGGCCTGGCGCTTGTATCTGAAACAACGCCGATTCTGGTCGAGGCGGCTAGTTGTTTGGCCGCTTGTTTAGGTTTTCGGCGGCGGTCGGACAAAACTTTAGGCGGGATTTCGGGCAATCCGGAAATTTTTCAGACAAATGTTCCGCGCGGCCTCCGGAGCGGCCTGCCGGACGCGTAAAAAACGCCCGGACGGCCGGCCGCGCGGGACGGCTTACACGAGATCGAATTCCCCAAGCATGGCTTTCACTTCGTCGGCCGGATTGAACATCAGCAGGTCGAGAATCGAAAGCCAGGGGACGAACGGGGCGTCGAACTGGCGGTATTCGAGCGGGCGGGGTTTCAAGAAGCGCAAATCGATCCCGCGTTCGGCAAAATCCGGCGCCGAATAAAGTGCGGTTCCGCCGATCGCGTTGATATACGTCGTCGCGCCGAGTGCGCCACAGATCGCCAGCACCTTGTCCTGCGCGCGAAGCGAATGGTCTATCGGCAACGTCGATGAAACGACGATCCGCGTATCGAGCGACAGCCGGCTGGCCGTCGCGCGAATCGAGTGATGCAGGAAATGAAAGAGATTGCGCTCTTCATGCTCGACGCATTCGCGCAGCAATTCGAAGCCCTGCGCGAAATGCGGTGCGCGCCGATATGCGCCCTGCATCTGATTGAGCAGTTTGAGCCGGTCGAACGAAGGCGCGATGGCGCGCTCGACGACATCGAGCGAATCGGAATCGTTGACGAGCGGAATGCTGAAATACGCGTCGCCGCCGTTTTGCAGAAAGCGATTGCGATTGAACCAGCCTTTTTTCGTGTACTTGATGTTGTCATAAACAACGAACACGTCCACTGCCCCGATCAGCTGAAAGTAGCCGATATAGGGCAGAAAGTAAGGCTGCATGATCGCGACTTTCATTTGCCGCAGATAAGGTAAATGCTCGCGCACATCTGCGGATAGATCATGCCGAGGCTGTAAATGCCGTCGAGATATTTTTCGTCGATGATGCCCGCTTCGAGCGCGCGATCGAACTGGAAGTTGGCGAGCGCCTTGAACATCAGGCCGCCGCGCTGTTCGACCTTGAAGCCCGCGGCGCGCACATCGGCTTCGAGCGTGTCGAACGAATACGTCCGGCGATGCCCGTGCGCCCATTCGCCCGGCGTCACCGCGTTGTTCGACGCGATCAGCCCCATCTGCACGGCGATCTGTCGCGAGGGCGCATCGGCGTTCGGCACGAGCACGTAGAAGTGTCCGCCGGGCGCGAGCCAGTCGTGGATATTGCGCAGCACCGGACCGGTTTCTTCCAGATGCTCCAGCGTGTTGATCAGAAAGATCGATTGATACTTGCGATCCAGATTCGCTTCTTCGAACGTCGCGTTGATGAAGCGCACGCGGTCCGGCGAATTGCGCTGCGCGATGGCGATGGCATTGGACGAAGCCTCGATCACCGTGAGATCGTCGAAGTGTTGCGCGAGCAGCGTCGTCGAGCGGCCCTCGTGGCAGCCGAGTTCGAGCGCGGCGCCCGGCGCGAAATGCGGCGCGAAGCGCTTCATCATGTAGTCGCGCACGATCTCGTCGAAGTTGTAGTCGTATCGCTTGTCGGGCCGGGACTGGGCCTCGGCATTGTAGTCACGCATCGCTTGCCTTCTGTGTCTGGTCGGGTCTTGCCCGGTTAAGTTAGCCTTGATCGGGCAGATAGAGTCTTTCAGTGCGCGGCCGATACCATTCCGACAGGCTCACCGGCACGCGCGAATTGAAGCCGAGCACCTGACGCGTCAGCGGCGCGAGTTGCGCACCGCGCTCCTCGCCGATGAGCCGCGCGTAGTCCATCTGCGGCTTCACGAACGCGGGCCCGTAACTGAGCGTCAGTGCGACGCGGTTGCGCGCCGTCGTATTGAGCGTGCCGCGATGCCACAAGTACGAATTGAAAAGCACGACTGAGCCGGCGCGGCCCGTCAGATATTCGGCGCCCGCGGCGAAGGTCGCGTCGTCGGGCTGTTCGTTCTGAACGTGCGAGCCGCTCAGCACTTGCGTCGCGCCGTTTTCGACCGTGAAGTCGTCGAGCATCACGAGCATGTTCATGCGTAGATTGAAGTTCGGAATGAACGTCGCGACATCGCGATGCACGCGATGCACATAGTTCTGCGCGCGCGGAACGCCGCCCACGGGATTGCACGCGTGCAGGATGTACGGCTTGCCCGCGAAGAAATGTTCGAGCCACGGATGAAACAGATGCATGCCGACATACTCGTCGATGCTGTCGTTCGCGCCGATGCTGTGATGCGCGGTGCCGTCGCCATTCGTGTTGATGCCGCTCGCGACCTGGTAGCCCGTGCAGATATCGACCCATTTCAGGCAATCGCGACGCAGACGCTCGACGAGACCGGCGTCGAGCGCATCGGGGAAAACGATCCAGCCTTGCTTCGCGAGACCGTGATCGAACGTGGTCATGTCCATGGCTTAGTCCTTCGTGCTGGCGAGCGTCGCCATCATCAGCAGATCGACGTAGCGTCCGCATTTGAAAATCGCTTCGCGCTGCACGCCTTCGTGCCGGAAGCCGATGCGCTCGTAAAGACGGATGGCGCGCGCGTTGTCCGCCAGCACCGTCAGCTGGACGCGGCGCAAGTTGAGATCCGCGAACGCGTGTTGCAGCATGAGTCGCGTCGCCGCTTCGCCGATACCGCGGCCGCGCGCCGCCGCATCGCCGATCTGGATGCCGAACTCGCCTGAACGGTTCACCCAGTGGATATTCAGCAGATAGACGACGCCGACGCATTGACCGGTTTCGCGCAGACAGATCGCGAGGCGCACGTTGTTCGCGCGGCTCGCGAGATACGCGTCGTACCAGCGCCGGTCGATGTCGCCGTTCACGTGCCGGAAGTTGCCGACGAGCGCGTCGACCACTTCGCGATCCGCGCGCCATGCGGTGATCGCGTGCAGATCGGCGGCTTCGATCTCGCGCAGGAAAATATCCATCTTCATGTTCAGGATTGCGGCTGCGCGATCAGGCCGACGATGCGTTCCATGTCGTGATCTTCGAGCGCGGGATAAATCGGCAGGCACAGCACGCGACGCGCTGCATCGGCGGCAACCGGCAGGTTCGCAGCGTGCGCCGACGGCAGGCCGCGATACATCGGAAACTCGGAAATCAGCGGATAGAAATAGCGGCGCGCGTAGATGTTGTGATCGCGCAGATGCTGGAACAGCGCATCGCGCCCGACGGGATATTCGTCGGTGACGAGAATCGGAAAGTACGAGTGATTCGCGATGTATTCGTCGGCGCTCCCGGGTTGCGCGAGGCAGCGCACGCCTTTTACGCCGGCGAGCATCGCGCGGTACTTCGCGTCGATCTGCCGGCGGCGTTCGAGCGCTTCATCGATATGCTTCAGTTGCAGCAAACCGAACGCCGCGTTGATCTCGCTCATCTTGCCGTTGATGCCGGGCGCGACGACCGTCGTTTCATCGACGAAGCCGAAGTTCTTCAGATGATCGATGCGCTGCTTCGTCTTCGCGTCCGGGCAGACGATCGCGCCGCCTTCGAAGGTGTTGAACACCTTGGTCGCGTGAAAGCTCAGCACGGAAAGATCGCCGTGACTGAGCACGCTGGCGCCGCGCGTCTTCACGCCGAACGCATGCGCCGCGTCGTAAATCACCTTCAGGTTGTAGTTGTCGGCGATTTTCTGGATCGCTTCGACATCGCACGGACGGCCGTAGCAATGTACCGGCATGATCGCCGTGGTTTGCGGCGTGATGGCCGCTTCGATCTTCGCGGGATCGAGATTGAGCGTGTCCGGATCGACATCGACGAACACCGGCTTGATGCCGTTCCACAACAGCGAATGCGCCGTCGCAACGAACGAATACGGCGTCGTGATGACTTCGCCCGTCACGCGATGCGCCTGCAACGCGGTCACGAGCGCCAGCGTGCCGTTGGCGAACAGGGCGAGATGCTCGACGCCGAGATAGTCGCACAACGCCTTTTCGAGTTGCTGATGGAACGGGCCGCCGTTGGTCAGCACCTTGCTGTTCCAGATTTTTTCCAGATAGGGCAGGAACTCCGCGAGCGGCGCGAGATGCGGCTGCGTGACGAAAATGCGTTCGTCGACGACCGGCTCGATGAGGCGAACGGGAAGGCTGCTCATGATTTTTCCTGGTTGTTGCGTGCGGTTGCGACGGGCATTTGCACGTCCAGTGCGGTGGGCGCGACGCCCGCGCACCAGCGGCGCCACATTTCACGCAAGGAAGCGGACAGGCCTGCCGCGATCACGGCCGGCTGGAACATCGGCGATTCGGCGCAGCGGCTGCGCATGCTCGCGCGCAGTTCGGCGAGCCCGGTGAGATCGTTCGCCCACGCCACGCCCTTCGCGACGAAGTCGGCACTGTCTTTCGCGACGAAGTCGCTCAAGCCGGCAAAGGACACCGCGGCGGTACTGCCACGGCTTGCCATCAGGCGGCCGGCCAGCGTGATCGTCGGGACGCCCATCCACATGGCGTGAACTGTGGTCGTGCCGCCCGAATACGGGAATGTGTCGAGGCAGATATCGACCTGATGATGCTGCTGCAAGTACACGGGCATGCCCGCGCGCGTACGGAAATCGAGGCGTTCACGCGCAATGCCTTCCTTGCCGAACCATTCGATGAGCGTCTCGCAACCCGCATCCGGCGGCATCGCGCCGAGCAGCATGCGCGAGTCGGGCAGCGCGCGAAGCAGTTCGGACCACAGCGCGATCGCGCGCGGCTGCAGTTTGTTGATGCGGTTGAAACTGCCGAACGTGAGATAGCCGTTATGCAGCGCGGGCAATCCGTTGACGGGCGGTGCGAGCCGTGCCGGCTGAAACGGCGCATTGGCCGGCAGGTGCGCGATCTTCTCGACGAACTGTCCTTGCGCGTGATGCGCGGGAACGTGGAAGCGATCGGCGAAGTAGTAGTCCATCGCCGTCAGACCCGTCGTGCCGGGGTAACCCATCCAGCTCGCCTGAATCGGCGCGGGTTTGCGCGCGAACATGAGCAGCCGGTTGCGTGACGTGTGCCCCGAAAGATCGATCAGCACGTCGATGCCATCGGCGCGAATCCTGTCGGCCAGTTGCGCGTCGTTCAGTCCGTTGACCGCATTCCAGCGCGCCGCGCTCTGACGCAGACGGGCAGTGACGTCGTCGTTGATCGAGTGGTTGTAGTAGACGTGAATCTCGATGCCGGTGTCGCGCATGAGATGCTCGAAAATCGGCTCGATGAACGTGGAAATCGCGTGATGAAACAGATCGCCGGACACGAAGCCGACTTTCAGTTGCCGCTGCGGATTGCGCGGGTTGCCATGCGGCTTCCACTGCGCGCGCAACGGTCCCTCGCATTGCTCGCCGAATGAGACGTGTTGCGCGAAGAGCGCGTCGGCATCGACGTTCTCGTCGTGACTCATGCAAAAGAGCAGGTTTTCGTGCGCGATGCCGTAGCCCGGCTCGATCTCGAGCGCGCGGCGCAGTTCGATCTGCGCTTCCCCGAGGCGGCCCTGGTCGAGCAGCATCACACCGAGCGTGCTGTACGCCACCGCCGAGCCGGTGAGTTCCACGGTCTTGCGCAAGCACGTTTCGGCTTCCTGGTGCCGGCCCATCGACTGCAACGTCATGCCGAGAATACGGAACGCTTCGGCGTGCTCGGGCGCCTGCGCGATGACTTCGCGGCACGCGGCTTCGGCCTCGGCGAAGCGATTGTGCAGGCGCAGGCAGTCGGCGAGCACCTTGCGCGATTCCGTATCCGTCGGTTCAAGTTCCACGGTGCGCGAGAACGGTTCGATCGCCTCGAAGGTGCGTCCGAGGCAATGCAGCGAACTGCCCATCGCCCGCCATCCGAACGCGAACTTCGGAAAGCGCTCGGTCATCGGACGCGCGATTTCGAGGGCTTCGGCGGCGCGTCCCTGGTGATAGAGCGTCGTCACGCGATTGACCTGCTGTTGCGGCGGCGCGGCCATCCGCGTGACCGGTGCGTCGTTTTTGCCGGGCGCGCCGACGGTCTTCGAGGCTGGCTCGGACACAGGCGCTGGCGCAGGCGCGGCGAGCGGAACGGGCGCCTTCCCTGCCAGTACGAGTTGCTGGATCAGCAGATCGACCGTCGGTCCTTTCATCCCGCGCTGTTGTGCCATTTCGAGCACGACCCACGCCGCCGATGTCTGGCCGCTCACCGTCAGCGCATTGATATAGCTGGCCCAAAAGTGGCCCTGATCCGGATTCGCGCCGACAGCCGCTTCGAAATGCGTGATCGCACGCTCGAAATCACGCTGTTGCAACGCGAGCGCGCCGAGATTGTGGTTGGCATCGGGATGAGCGGGGTTGGCATCGAGCACGATGCGATAGAGCGCCTGCGCCTCGTCCAGTTCGTTTTTCTGGTGGTGCTCGATTGCCGCGCCGAGCACTTGCGCCAGCGCCTGCTCGAATTCTGGGTCGATGGTGGAAGCGGGTGCGTCGCGAAGCTCGGTCGAAACGGTCATGATGTGCGGATTACGCCTGATGATTGTTCGAGAGGAATTATCAGGCGGGGCCTCGCGATCGAAATCGAGGAACTACGCGGGAAAACCGGCTCTGTTCGGATGATCCGCCGGGACGCCGCCGGCGACCGCCGCCATTCCCGCGTATCCTTTTTGGTTCGTTCTTTTCATGCATCCGGAGCACACATGCAGACACGCAGCATCGGCACCTCGGAACTGAAAGTCGCGCCGCTCGTCTTCGGCGGCAACGTGTTCGGCTGGACCGCCGACGAGCGCACGTCGTTCTCGATCCTCGACGCGTTCGTCGATCACGGCCTGAATTTCATCGATACCGCGGACGTCTATTCCGCCTGGGTCGACGGGCATCAGGGCGGTGAATCGGAGACGATCATCGGCAAGTGGATCAAGGAAAGCGGCAAGCGCCATCGGGTCGTGCTCGCGACCAAAGTGGGCAAGCTGAGCGCGCGCGCGGGATTGAGCGCGGCGAACATCGCGGCCGCCGTCGACGATTCGCTGCGACGCCTGAAGACTGATTTCATCGACGTCTACTTTTCCCATTACGATGACGAGAACACGCCGCTCGACGAAACGCTCGACGCATATCAGAAGCTGATCAAGGCAGGGAAGGTGAGGGTGATCGGCGCGTCGAACTACACGGGCGAACGGCTCGGCGCTGCGCTTCAGATCGCCAGGGATTCGGGCTTGCCGGCGTATCAGATCCTTCAGCCGGAATACAACCTTTACGACCGCGAAGGCTACGAGACGGATCTGGAACCGGTGGCCGAGCAGCACAAGGTCGCGGTCGTGCCGTACTACGCGCTGGCGAGCGGCTTTCTGTCCGGCAAATACCGCTCGAAGGAAGACACGCGGCACAAGGCGCGCGGCTCGCGCGTCGAAAAGTATCTGGACCCGCGCGGCCTGAAGATTCTCGACGCGCTCGATGAAGTCGCGAAACGAAACGACACGACGCCCGCGACCGTCGCCCTCGCGTGGATGATCGCGCGCCCGAGCGTGACCGCGCCGATCGCGAGCGCCACCTCCGTCGCGCAACTCGAAAGCCTCGCGGCCGCGACGCGTCTCACGCTTGCCACCGAAGATATCCAGCTTCTCGACGAAGCCAGCGCGTGGCAGAAATAAATCTGTTGCATCAATGAGTTGGACGGCGCGCGGGAGTTGGCAGTGGCGCGGTGTTCTGGTAACATCGCGCCCGAATCGAGAAATGTGCCCGATTTCCTGCCTTCGCTGCTGAGAATGACAACGTCAACAAGCAGCGGCGAACGGCTCTGAAATGCGCCTTCGTGTGGTTCTTTCGAAAGCGCACGCCGCTTTTCGCGGCTGAATCTCAACGCTCTCTTTTCCGGCCTCCGTGGCCGCTTTGCTCGTGTCCGCCGCGCCATCCGGCATTCGGCGGACGATCGGAGTGCCGGGGCGCGGCAGTTCATATCGTCGCGCGCTTTAAAATACGTTTAGCAAACCAGGATTTACATGACCACTATCGTCCTCAAAGAAAACGAGCCGTTCGATGTCGCGATTCGGCGTTTCCGCCGCACCATCGAGCGCAATGGCCTGATCGCCGAACTGCGCGAGCGCCAGTCGTACGAAAAGCCGACCACCGAGCGCAAGCGCAAGAAGGCAGCCGCCGTCGCGCGTCTGCGCAAGCGCCTGCGCAGCCAGATGCTGCCGAAGAAGATGCACTAAGCGTCTTTTTCCTGCATGGCAGAACGGCGGTGCGACCTATCAGGGCGCACCGCCGTTTTGTTTGTGCTGCGAGTTATTTGATCTCGTGAATCACACGAACGCGTGACGCTTGCCGAGCGCCGCGAGCAACTCGGGCCACTCGTCGATATCGGCGTAATCGTGAATCTCTTCCAGTTCGATCAGCAGATCGATGATGTTCGGATCGTACGCATTCACGTTCGATGCGAAGAGCGCCCGCAACAGCTTGCCGTCCTGCGCATGCCGATAGTAGGAAATCCCGACGCCTTCGAGTTCCGGCTCGTACAGATCGTCGTTCACGAGCGAACCGATCGCGCACTTGCGGCCTTCCGGGCTGCGCAGCCGGCATGAACCGTTATCGTCTTCCGACACCGCGCGCTGCGTCAGCAGATGCTCGCTGACGCGCTCGTAGATCTTCTTCGGGCTCAACATCGTAATAGGGCTCAACATCGCCGCACCCGCGCGCTCAGGCAGCCGTTTTCAGAAGCTCGGCAGACAGCCCGAACTGACGCGCGATCGAGGCGAGGCGCTCGCGCCATTCCCATTTGCCGAAGACGTCGTGCACGTTCTGCAGGCAAGAAAGCAATTCGACGGTATTGGGATCGAACACGTTGATGCGCGAGCGCAGCAGCGCGCGCCGCAGCGCCGTGACGCCGACATCCATGTACGCCGGGATCTGCTCGGGCGCCCTGAGAATGTAGCGGATGGGCACGCCTTCCATCGCGCTCATGTAGTCGCGCGGCTTGATGAAGCTGCCGACAGGACAGCCGCCGCAGTAGCCGCGATAGGCGCCGCCGCCGTGCGGAAGCAAGGCCGCTTGCCCTTGCACGAAAAGATGCTGTACCGCGCTGTTGAAAATCTCCTGATGGGTCAGGAAGTTCAAGCTTTTCATGATCCTCTCCCCTGCGCCCCTGCGCAGCGGCCCTGCGTTTGAGTTTTCGAGAACCTGCGCCTTGCCTCACCGGAGCGGCGGCGTCGTTGCGAATGTGCCGCAACCTGAAGCAACGCTTCGCCGCCCGGACACTGCTTCGAGCATGGTGGGTCTTCCCGGCCTGGGCGTAAGGTCTCACAGCGCCCGATGTGCTCGCGTCGGATTTCTACACTCAGTGAACGATCCGTACACCGCCAGTTATAACGGTTCGGTCCGGTAAAAAGGTGCGCTAGCGCACGCGAGGACGCCATTTTTACACGGACCGCACGTTCGTGCAGTGCGGAAAAGAAGCCCGGAATCCTTGCTGATCGGGGAATTGCGCGTGCTTCACTGCAAAAAAATCAGCTTCTATCGGGATATACCCTGCGGTGTACGATTTACCCTCACAACGTTTTCAAAAAGCAAAAATGTTCCGCATACGAATCGCTTTAGTGTGAGGATTTCGCTGCGGATCGACGTTTTGTTTTGCTTCTTGCGCGCGAGAGACAATCGGCCGCGTGATCGTTGACCATGCCCGTGGCCTGCATGAAGGCGTAGCAAATCGTCGTGCCGACAAACTTGCAGCCGTATTTCTTGAGCGCCTTGCTCAGCGCGTCCGACTCCGGCGTGGACGCGGGCGTGGGATTTTCCGCATCGCGCGGCGTGTCGATGGTCTTGCCGTCGACGAAGGACCAGACGAACGCCGCGAACGACCCATGTTCCTGCTGGATCTGCTGCACGGCGCGCGCATTCAGCACGGCCGACGCGATCTTCGCCCGGTTGCGCACGATGCGCGCGTCCAGCACGATCCGCTCGATGTCCTTGTCGGTGAAGCGCGCCACCTTGTCGATATCGAAGCCCGCGAAGAGCGCGCGATAGCCCTCGCGCTTGTTGAGGATCGTCGACCAGGAAAGACCGGCCTGCGCGCCTTCCAGCACCAGCATCTCGAACAGATGACGGTCGTCGCGCGACGGCACGCCCCATTCGTCGTCGTGGTACTGAATCATTGCGTCGGTCGTGGCCCAGGCGCAGCGGGTTTGATCGGTGTCTGCCATTGCGGGTCCTCATCATTCTGAATCGCGTCAGCATAGCGGAACGCCCGCGCCGCGCCATCTATGCCGTTCGGCCGATTGGCGCGCGCCACGGCCGACGGTAAGCTTGCGCCCATGAATACCTCCACGAATTTGGCATCCCAGGGCTTTCTCGTCGGCGTCGACGGCGGCGGAAGCGGCACGCGCGCGATCCTCGCCGACGCGCAAGGCGTCGAACTCGCGCGCGCGAGCGGCGGACCCTCCGGCCTCGGGCTCGGCGTCGAGCGCGCGTGGCAGTCGATCGGCGACGCATGCCGCCGCGCGTTCGACGCCGCCGCGCTGCCCTTCGACTGGCGCAACTGCGCGCTCGGCTGCGGGCTCGCGGGCGTGAACAACGCGGACTGGCTCGCGGCCTTTCTCGCGGCGGCGCCTGACCTGCGCGCGCTGAGCGTCGAAAGTGACGCCTATACGACCGTGCTCGGCGCGCACGGCGGCGAGGCCGGCGTGATCGTCGCGCTCGGCACGGGCAGTATCGCGGCGTCGCTCGATCAGGCCGGCGTGTGCCGCATCGCGGGCGGCTACGGTTTCCCGAGCGGCGACGAAGCCAGCGGCGCGTGGCTCGGCTTGCGCGCGGTGGTTCATCTCCAGCGCGTGCTCGATGGCCGCGCGCCGGAAGACGGCTGGTCGCGCGCGCTGCTCGCGTCGACGGGCGCGACGGATCGCGACAGTCTCGTGGTCTGGCTCTGCAACGCGAATCAGACCGCTTACGCAACGCTCGCGCCCTCGGTGTTCGAATTCCGCGATCATCCGGTCGCCGCGCGGCTGCTCAAGCGCGCGGCCTTCGAGATAGAACGGCTGGTCGCGGCCCTCGACCCCGCAGGCGTGCTGCCCGTCGCACTGTGCGGCGGGCTCGCCGCGCCTTACGAGCCGTTCGTTGCGGCCGGATTGCGCGAGCGCTTGCGGACGCCTCGCGCCGATTCCGCGGCGGGCGCGCTCGCACTGGCGCGGCGCGCGGCGGCCGCATTGCCGGATGCGGGCAGCGCGACGCGATAAAATAGCGGTCTTCGCGGCACCACAAAGGCAGTCATGTACTCGGTCATCGCTACTGATCTCGACGGTACGCTTCTGAACAGCGGCCACCAGCTCGATCCCTTCACCGCAGAAACCGTGCGCACGCTGGCGGCGCGCGGCCTGCCCATCATCATTGCGACGGGGCGGCATTATCGCGATGTCGCCGGCATCCGCGATCTGCTCGGCGTCGACGCCTATCTGATCACGTCCAACGGCGCGCGCGTGCACGCGCCCGGCGACGAACGCATCTATTCGCGCGACCTCGATCCCGCCGCCGTGCGCCGTCTGGTGCAGCCGGATCTCACGGGCGACCACGGCCGCGTCATCGTCAATCTTTTTGCCGACGACGCCTGGCTCATCGACCGCCACGCGCCCGAACTGCTGGTCTTCCACCAGGATTCGGGCTTCAAGTACGAAGTGATGGATCTGCGCGAGCATGATGGCGAGAACATCGCGAAAGTGCTGTATATCGGCGAGCCGGACGATCTCGCGCAAACCGCCGCGAACCTAGAGCGCGAGTTCGGCGACTCGCTTTACGTCACATATTCGCTGCCCGACTGTCTGGAAGTCATGACGTCGGACGTGTCGAAGGGGCGGGCGCTGCGCTTCGTGCTGGAGCGGCTGGATGTCGATACCGCGCAGTGCGTCGCGTTCGGCGACAACATGAACGATATCGACCTGCTCGAAACCGCCGGGCATCCGTTCATGATGAACAACGCCAACCCCGACCTCATCAAGCGCCTGCCGAACGTGCCGCGCGTCGGGAACAACTTCGAAGCGGGCGTCGCGCATCATCTGCGCAAGCTGTTCGGCATCCGCGACGAACTGGCGTCGCCGGGACAGACGCCCGACTGAGCATCCGTTACGACGGGCCGCCGGCATGCACAGGCGGCCCGTATCGCTTATCCGCGATGCCCCCAGTTGTTGCCGTAGCCGCCGTGGTTGTAGTAGCCCGCGCGGTTCCAGCGGCCGTTGTCGTGGCCGTAGCCGCCGTGCCAGCGCGGTTCTTCATGGCGATAGTACGGCGCGCGATACACCGGGGCAGGACGCACATAGACCGGAGCCGGGGCCACATAAGCCGGCGCGCCGAGCGAGACGCCGATGTGCAGATCGCTGTGGGCCTGTGCCGCTCCGACCGCACCGATCACGAGGCCGGTTGCGACAAGCATTTGGGTGACGATGCGCTTCATTGTGTTTCTCCTTTGTGGCGACGTGTGTCGCATGAGTCCAATGTAAGCGCCCGCTGTCTTACACGCGTCGACGACTTGTTACCGTGTGCAAGGGCGTCGTAAGGGATCGAGACAGCCGAATCCGCTTGGCGAAATCGTCGAAAGCCTTATTCCACAAGGCTCGCACCCAGCAATGAGAATTCGTGAAAATCAGTGTCGCAGCAATTCATAAGCATGCTGCGTAATTCGGCATTACATCTGTCGCGGCTGTTTAATCTTTCGAACGCGCTTTCGAGTGCGCGGCGTGGCGAAAAAACAAAAACGGGCGCAATTCGCGCCCGTCTGCTTACCGCCGATTTTTAACCGCCGACGCTTATTTCTGACGCGTCAGAGCCGGATAAAGCACGCCCGCCAGAATCGCACCGACGATCGGCGCAATCCAGAACAGCCAGAGCTGATCGAGCGCCCAGCCGCCGACGAAGAACGCCTGGCTCGACGAGCGCGCCGGATTCACCGACGTATTCGTGACCGGAATCGAGATCAGATGGATCAGCGTCAGGCACAGGCCGATGGCGAGCGGCGCGAAGCCCTTCGGCGCGCGGTCGTCGGTGGCGCCGAGGATCACGAACAGGAAGAAGAACGTCATCGCGATTTCGCAAACCAGTGCCGCCGTCATCGAAAAATGGCCGGGCGAGTGCTCGCCGAAGCCATTTGCGGCAAACGCGCTCGAAGCGAAGTCGAAGCTCGGGTTACCCGTCGCGATGAGATAGATGACCCACGCGCCGAGCGTCGCGCCGATCACTTGCGCGGCGATGTACGGCACGAGATCGCGCACCGGGAAGCGGCCAGCGGTCGCAAGACCGATGCTCACGGCCGGGTTCAGGTGGCAGCCGGACACGTGACCGATGGCGTAGGCCATCGTCAGCACGGTGAGGCCGAACGCCAGCGAAACGCCAGCGAAGCCGATGCCGAGTTGAGGAAAGGCCGCCGCCAGCACGGCGCTTCCGCAGCCGCCCAGCACGAGCCAGAAAGTACCGAAAATTTCCGCGCCGAGACGCTTCGACAAATGCATGATTCTGCCTACGTGAAGAGAATGAAAAGCCGTTGATTTAAAACAAGAACGCGTGATGCGCTTGCGCAGCGGAGTTTAAGCGCGGTGTCTTTTGCGAACTGTCAAAAATGGTCGATCGGCTCTCAATTCACGGGCATTGCATCGAAACTTCGGATTGTTCCGTATTCGGATGAATACGCGCTTCAATATGCAGCGCGCATAAAAAAGCCGCCCGATAAACGGGCGGCATTCGATCTAGCGTGAATCAGTCGTTCGCGCGCGCTATCAGCCGACCGCGACCTGACGCAACACCGGGCGCTTCGCGGCCTGAAGCATCGCCGTATAACTTTCGACGTAGTTCTGCGCCATCGTCTGCGCGCTGAAGCGGCGCTCGAACTGCGCGCGGATTTCCGTGCGCGACAGTTCGTCGAGGCGTTGCAGCGCGCCCACGGCGCCTTGCACGTCCTCGCAGATGAAACCCGTCACGCCGTGGTCGATCACTTCCGGCACCGAGCCGCGATTGAACGCGATCACCGGCGTGCCGCAGGCCATTGCCTCGATCATCACCAGACCGAACGGCTCGTTCCAGTCGATCGGGAAGAGCAGCGCCTTGGCACCCGACAGAAACTCCGGCTTCTGCGCCTCGGTGATCTCGCCGATGAATTCCACGTGCGCCTGCGACAGCAGCGGCTCGATAGTCGACTTGAAGTATTCCTGGTCGGCCTTGTCCACCTTGGCGGCGATCTTCAGGGGCAGACCGCTCTGCGCCGCGATCTTGATGGCGAGATCGGCGCGCTTTTCCGGGCAGATACGGCCCAGGAACGCCAGATATTCCGGCTTTTTGTGCGGTTGCGGCGTCAGCAGCTCATGCGGCAGACCGTGATAAACCGTGTTGAGCCAGTTCGCCTGCGGCAGCGGCCCGCGCTGATTGTCCGAGATCGAAACGACGTTCGCCTTCGTGAAGGTGTCGAAGATCGGCTGTAGCTCGGGCAGATCGAGACGGCCGTGCAGCGTCGTCACGAACGGCGTGTCCATCTGCGTGAACAGCGGAAACGGCATGTAGTCGAGGTGGAAGTGCAGCACGTCGAATTCGTGCGCGCGGCGGCGGACGTTTTCGAGCAGCAGCATGTGCGGCGCGAGCGCATCGCGAATGGTCGGATCGAGGCGCAGCGCGCGCGGCCAGGCCGGTTCCAGCGTCGCCTTGGTTTGCGAATCGCCGCTTGCGAACAAGGTTACATCGTGGCCGAGGTCGACGAGCGCATCCGTCAGGTATGACACGACGCGCTCAGTGCCGCCGTAAAACTTCGGAGGTACTGCTTCGTGCAACGGTGCAATTTGTGCGATTCGCATAACGTGACTCTCCATGTAGGTGAGGCATTGCAGTCACGCTCCGGTCGAGCGCTCAACATGCCATTCGGGCGGGCCGCGTGTCGATGTGACGCCGCCCGAGATCGGCCCGGAGATGAGAAAACATCGCGACCGGGTTATCCCTTACTGCCCATTATCGGTATCGAGAGCGGCATTTCACGTCATTTTTCAATCGCTTATCGTTGTTACAGCGCGAAACATGTGCTGTTACGAAGTCAGAAATTGCATCGGAACGGACGATGTGGACGAATTTGAAGCGTTGAACAGCCGCGGATGAACTTAAGCAATTCCCGGTCCCGCACTGCGCTGCAGCATATGCGGGCGGCGCGCGGGCCGCCCAGCATCGAGCGTTGTCATTAAGCCATTAAGTCAGACGAATATGTGCCGATAACTTATCTGCTATTCGCAAGGTAAGAACGACGTCATGTAAGAATTTTTCCTACACGAATCTTCGCGAAACTCCGTCGTTGTGTCGGAAGGTTTGTCCGACAGGCGCTTGCGCGGGCATCGGCGACAATCGAATCGACACCAGACAACACGCGCGGGGCCGGATTCGATGTCCTTTGCGAATCCGAGCAAACGTTCCCGCCGGGCCTTGACCAGCCACGTATCGATTCGGGGAACAGATGACGACCAGCACTACGAGTACGCTCGCGGAAATCCGCGAGGTGAATCTGTCGTACTTGCTCCTCGCGCAGCGGCTTCTTCAGGAAGACCGCGTTTCGGCGATGTACCGCCTCGGGCTGTCCGATCAGGTCGCGCAGGTGCTGACCTCGCTCACGCTCGCGCAAGCGGTGAAAGTGGCGTCGTCGAGCCATCTGCTGTGCCGCTTCCGTTTCGACGACCACACCATCCTCTCCTCGCTCGCCGACAAGGACCGAAGCGCGGCGCTCGCCCACGCACACGCGGCGATTCTGCTCGCGGACGCGTCCGTCGAACAGATCGGCTAGCGCACCTGATACGCCGATGGCGACGAAAAGCGTGGTCGCGGAAGTCCGCGAAATCACTCTGGCGATCGAGCTGATCGAGCTCGGCGCGCGCCTGCAGTTGCTCGAAGCGGAAACGAGCCTGTCGCGCGACCGTCTCATCAAGCTCTATAAGGAGCTGAAGGGCGCGTCGCCGCCGAAGGGCATGCTGCCGTTCTCGACCGACTGGTTCATGACCTGGCAGCCGAACATCCATTCGTCGCTGTTTCACGCGATTTTTCGTTTCGTCGATACGCACGGCGGCGTGAATTCGACGATTCAGAAGATCGTCAAAAGCTACCGTCTTTACCTCGAACATCTCGAGATGCACGGCGACGAACCCGTGCTCTCGCTCACGCGCGCCTGGACACTCGTGCGCTACTTCGAATCCGGCATGCTGCAGACCAACGCCTGCACGCGCTGCGGGGGGCGCTTCGTCGCGCACGCGTACGAGCTGCGCGCGGGCTACGTCTGCGGCCTGTGCCAGCCGCCGTCGCGCGCGGGCAAGACCCGCAAGGCGTCGATGCCGCCGGGCGTCACGGCGCACGCGCCGCGCATCGCGGCCTGATGCCGCAGCCCTTGCTGCGGCGCGGGGTTTAGCGTTTGCCGCGCCTCTGGATTTGCCCCAAAGTTTTTCAGTCGAGTGCCGTAAACCACTTAACGGCGGTCTAACCGCACCCACAAGTGAGGACTCGACTGTGCTGATTTTCGTAGGATCGCTCGTGACATTGCTGTCCGTGTTCGGCGGTTACGCGCTCGAAGGCGGCCACCTTGGCGCGCTCATGCAACCTGTCGAAATCTTGATGATCGCGGGCGCGGGCGTCGGAGCGTTCATCCTCGGCAACAACGTCAAGACCATCAAGGCGACCATCCAGGTGCTTCCGACGCTCTTCAAGGGCGCGAAGTACGACAAGAGCATGTACATGGAGCTGATGGGCCTGCTCTACGTGCTGCTCGCGAAGGCGCGCAAGGAAGGCACGCTTGCGCTCGAAGCGGATATCGAAGACCCGTCGAAGAGCCCGGTCTTCAGCCAGTACCCCAAGATTCTCGCGGATCACCACATCGTCGAATTCCTGACGGATTATCTGCGCCTCATGGTCAGCGGCAACATGAACGCGTTCGAGATCGAAAGCCTCATGGACGAGGAGATCGAGACGCATCACGTCGAAGGCGAAGCGCCCGCGCACGCGCTCACCAAGGTCGGCGACGCGATGCCCGCGTTCGGTATCGTCGCGGCGGTGATGGGCGTCGTCCACACGATGGCCTCCGCCGATCAGCCGCCCGCGATTCTCGGCGAGATGATCGCGCAGGCGCTCGTCGGCACTTTCCTCGGCATTCTGCTTTCCTACGGCTTCATCGGCCCGCTCGCGAACGTCGCGGAACAGCGCGTCGCGGAGCAGACCAAGATGTTCCAGTGCATCAAGGTGACGATCCTCGCGAGCCTGAACGGCTACGCGCCCGCTATCGCGGTGGAGTTCGGCCGCAAGGTGCTGTTCTCGACGGAGCGCCCGTCGTTCTCCGAACTGGAAGAACACGTGCGCCGGGTCAAGTCGAAGTGACTTCCTCATCATTCGAGACACAGCGATGAGCACCGAACGCGAACGTCCGATCTTCATCAAGCGCATCGTCGCCGGCAAGAAGGGCCATCACGGCGGCGCGTGGAAGCTCGCCTATGCGGACTTCATGACCGCGATGATGGCGTTCTTCCTGCTGATGTGGCTGCTTTCGTCGACCTCGCCGGTGCAGCGGCGCGGCATCGCCGAGTACTTCAACATGCCGCTCAAGGCGGCGATGGTCGGCGGCAAGACCGTCGGCATGGACAACAGCATCCTGACCGGCGGCGGACGCGACATCTCCAGCAGCGAAGCGGGCGCGGCGCGCAAGACCAATGGCAGCACGCAGCTCGCGCAACGCGCCTCGTCCGACGCCGACGAAGAATTGCTCAAGGCCGCGCAAGGCGAGCTGGAACGGCGCGAACAGGTGCGCCTGCACGATCTTCAGGTGAAGCTCATGGCCGCGATCGAGGCCAATCCCACGTTGCGCCAGTTCAGGCAGCAGATCCGCATCGAATCGACGCAGCAGGGCTTGCGCATCGAGATCGTCGATACCCAGAAGCGCCCGATGTTCGCGCTCTCCAGCGACGCCGTGCAGCCCTACATGCGCGACATCCTGCGCGAGATCGGCAGGACGTTGAACGACGTGCCGAACCGCATCGTCGTGCAGGGGCACACCGACGCCGTGAAGTACGCCGGCGGCGACAAGGGCTACAGCAACTGGGAGCTGTCGGCGGACCGCGCCAACGCGTCACGGCGCGAGCTGGTTGCGGGCGGCATGGACGAGGCGAAAGTGCTGCGCGTGCTCGGCCTTTCATCGACGCAGAACCTGAACAAAAAGGACCCGCTCGATCCGGAGAACCGGCGCATCAGCGTCATCGTGCTCAACCGGCGGGCGGAAATGTCGATGTTGCGCGACGACGGCTCGCCCGGCGCGACGCTCGACAACGGCACGGACGAGCAAGGCGCGCCCACGACTGCGCTCGGCCAGCTTATTCCCGGTGTCGCGGCTCGGCCTGCGGCGCATTGAGCAGATTGCTCGAAAAAGACGCTCAAGACTCGACACGTTTTGACCGTCATCCCGGCAAGAGACAAACATGATCAAACACATTCTGGCAATCGACGATTCCGCCGCGATGCGGCAAATCCTCTCGGCGACGCTGTCGACGGCGGGTTACGAAGTGACCGTCGCGTCGGACGGCGACGAAGGCCTGGAGTGGGCGCTCGCGGAGCGCTTCGATCTCGTTCTGACCGACCAGCACATGCCGGGCAGAAGCGGGCTCGATCTGATCGTGGCGCTGCGCGGCAACCCCGCTTACAAGGCGACGCCGATTCTCGTGCTGACGACCGAAGGCGGCGAGCCGTTCAAGGACGCGGCGCGTTCGGCGGGCGCGACGGGCTGGATCGAGAAGCCGCTCGATCCGGACCTGCTGACCGAACTCGTCGCCGCGCTCTCGGAAGACACGCAGCACTGAAGCCGAAGCCCAAGACAACCCGCGCAAGCACGCGCCGATGGTGACTCAAGCATGACACTCGACATTACCCAGTTCTACCAGACCTTCTTCGACGAAGCGGACGAACTGCTCGCGCAGATGGAGCAGCTGCTGCTCGTTCTGGATATCGCGAATCCGGACCCGGAAGACCTCGCGGCGATCTTTCGCGCGGCGCACTCGATCAAGGGCGGCGCGGCGACCTTCGGCTTCACCGCGCTCACCGAAACGACGCACATTCTCGAATCGCTGCTGGACCGCGCACGCAACAACGAGCTGGTCCTGCGCCGCGACATGATCGACACCTTCCTCGCGACCAAGGACGTGCTCTCGGACCAGCTCGCCGCCTATCGCGCGAGCGCCGAGCCGGATGCGGCCGCGGCCGCCGCGATCTGCGCGAAGCTGGAACGCCTGAAGAACGAGACCGCCGAAGCCGGCGATGCGCCCGCGAAGATCGAGCCGCCCGCGCTGCCGGGCACGCAGCAAGTCGCGTCGAACGCGAGCGTCGCGCCCGCCTACGAAGGACCGAACGCCGCGCCCGCGCACGTGGTCGCGCAGGCGATGGACGCGATCGAGGACGACGGCAACTGGGACGGCGCGTTCGAGCTCACCGATGGAATCACGCATGCAGGAACCGCTGCCGATGCAACGCCGGGACACACCGGCGCACCGGTGGCGGAAGTTGGACCCCACCTGAAAATTACGCTACGGGGGGTGGGCGAGAAGGACCTGGCAACGCTGATCGGCGAGCTGGGGAATCTGGGAAGCATCGTCGGAGAAAAGAAGACGGACGCCGAGTACGTGGTATGGCTCGACTCGGACGTCCCGGCCGACGATATCGTCGCTGTGTGCTGTTTCGTGATTGATGAAGCGCAGATCACGATCGGCCGTGGCGACGCGGCGGCGCAATCCGCCGAAGCAACGCCGGCAGTGGAAGAAGCACGACCCACGCTACGGGAAGAGCCGAAGCAATCGCAGGCGCAGGCAGCGCCCGCATCCGCGGCCAGCAAGGAAGCAGCAAAAGAAGAAGCGGCGGCGGCGGGTGTACAACACCCGTCCGCCCAGCCGTCCAGAACCGCCGCGAGCGATGCCGACAAGAAGGCGCGCCCGCAGGCCGCCGCATCGGCGGAAGGCAGCTCGATTCGCGTCGGCGTGGAGAAGGTCGATCAGCTCATCAATCTGGTGGGTGAACTCGTCATCACGCAGGCGATGCTCGCGGAAACCACGAGCACGTTCGATCCCGCCTTGCACGACCGCCTTTTCAACGGCATGGCGCAGCTCGAGCGCAACGCGCGCGATCTGCAAGAGGCCGTCATGTCCATCCGCATGATGCCGATGGACTACGTATTCAGCCGCTTCCCGCGCCTCGTGCGCGATATCGCCGGCAAGCTCGGCAAGGAAGTGGAACTCGTCACGTTCGGTCAGGCGACCGAGCTCGACAAGAGCCTGATCGAGCGCATCATCGATCCGCTCACGCACCTCGTGCGCAACTCGCTCGATCACGGCATCGAGACCGTGGAAGCGCGCCGCGCGGCGGGCAAGTCGACCACCGGCCAGCTCGTGCTGTCGGCGGCGCATCACGGCGGCAACATCGTCATCGAAGTAAGCGACGACGGCGCCGGCCTGCGCCGCGACAAGATTCTCGCGAAGGCGCAGAAGCAGGGCATGCAGGTGTCCGATTCGATGAGCGATGAAGAAGTCTGGCAACTCATCTTCATGCCGGGCTTTTCGACCGCCGAACAGGTGACCGATATCTCCGGCCGCGGTGTGGGCATGGACGTGGTGAAGCGCAACATCCAGTCGATGGGCGGCCACGTCGAAATCATGTCGCGCCAGGGCGCGGGCACGACGACGAAGATCGTGCTGCCGCTCACGCTCGCGATTCTCGACGGCATGTCGGTGAAGGTCGGCAACGAGATCTTCATCTTGCCGCTGAACTTCGTGATGGAGTCGCTGCAGCCGGTCGCCGAAGACATCTACACGGTCGCGAACGGCGAGCGCGTGGTGCGCGTGCGCGGTGAATATCTGCCGCTCGTCGCGTTGCATCGCGTGTTCGATGTCGAAGGCGCGCGCACCGAGCCGACGCAAGGCATCGTCACGATCATGCAGACCGAGGGACGGCGTTTCGCCATGCTGATCGACGAACTCGTCGGCCAGCAGCAGGTCGTCGTGAAGAACCTCGAAACCAATTACCGCAAGGTGCACGGCATCTCCGCCGCGACCATCCTGGGCGATGGCAGCGTCGCGCTGATCGTCGACGTGGCCGCGCTCAACCGCGAATCGCGCGCACAGCACGGCGCGCACTCTCATTGATACCGAAGGAGCCTCTCATGGCAGACGTTCAAACGATTCATACCGCTGCGCCTTCGCGACGTGATGCGGGTCACGCCGAAGCGGCCGGACAGGAATTTCTGGTGTTCACGCTCGGCGCCGAGGAATACGGCATCGACATTCTGAAGGTGCAGGAAATTCGCGGCTACGACAACGTTACGCGCATCGCGAATGCGCCCGCGTTCATCAAGGGCGTGATCAATCTGCGCGGCATCATCGTGCCGATCGTCGATATGCGCATCAAGTTCAATCTGGGCCGCGTCGAGTACGACAACCAGACGGTCGTGATCATCCTGAACGTCGCGCATCGCGTGGTCGGCATGGTGGTCGATGGCGTGTCGGACGTGCTCACGCTCACGCAGGAACAAGTGATGCCCGCGCCCGAATTCGGCGGCACGCTCGCAACGGAATATCTCACGGGCCTCGGCACGGTCGACGGCCGCATGCTGATCCTGATGGACATCGAAAAGCTCATGACGAGCCGCGAGATGGAGTTGATCGACTCCGTCGCCGCATAACGAGCGAAGCGAGAAATAAGCCATGTTGAAGAAGTTGTCGATCCGCACGACGCTCACGCTCGTCGGCCTGCTGTTCACCGGATGCGCGGCGCTGATCGGCGCGCTCGCGCTCGTCGGCCTCAATTCCGCCGGCGCATCGCTTGCGTCGCTCGCGCAGGAAGACATGGTCGCGATGCGCGCGCTGGCCGAGACATCGTCGTATCTGCTGCGTTCGCGCATCACGCTCGACCGCGTGCGCTCGCTCGCCGAAGCGGGCAGCACGGAAGAAGCGAAGAAGGCGATCGATCGCGGCCAGTATCTGCTCGACAAGAGCAACGAAAACTGGAAGCTCTATCTCGATACGCCGAAGCCGATGCTGCCGAAGGAGACGCTCGACGCGCTCGTCGCGCAACGCGACGCGCTCGTGAAAACCGGCGTTGAGCCGGAGTTCGCCGCGATCCGCGCGAACGACATGGCCGCGTATCACGCAATCGCCGACACGAAGATCAGCCCGATGTTCGTCGCGTTCGATCAGGCCGTGACGGCCGCTGTCGCATCGCATCAGGAACACGCGGAACAATCGCGCGCCGGCACGGCATCGCATATCGCGGCGCTCAACCTGACGATCGGCGCGGTGCTCGTGCTCGCGGTGCTGATGCTCATCGGCACGCGCATGGCGCTCTCCAGCCTCATCGTGAAGCCGATCAACGACGCCGTCGATCACTTCGACCGCATCTCGCGCGGCGATCTCACGCAGTCCACGCACACCGACAGGACCAACGAAATCGGCCGCCTGTTCGCGGGTATCGAGCGCATGCGCGGCAATCTGACCACGATGGTCGGTTCGGTGCGTCACGGCGCGGAATCGATCGATGTCGGCGCGCATGAAATCGCGAGCGGCAACACGGATCTGTCGCAGCGCACGGAAGAGCAGGCGGCGTCGCTGCAGGAAACGGCGTCGAGCATGGAAGAGCTGACGAGCACGGTGAAGCAGAACGCCGACAACGCGCGCCAGGCGAGCCAGCTCGCGGTGAACGCGTCGGATATCGCGTCGCGCGGCGGCGTGGTCGTCGAGCAGGTCGTCGAGACGATGCATGCGATCGCGTCGAGTTCGAACAAGGTCGTCGACATCATCGGCGTGATCGAAGGCATTGCGTTCCAGACCAACATTCTCGCGTTGAACGCGGCCGTCGAAGCGGCGCGCGCGGGCGAGGAGGGGCGCGGCTTCGCGGTGGTCGCGGGCGAAGTGCGCTCGCTCGCGCAACGCAGCGCGGCGGCGGCGAAGGAAATCAAGACTCTGATCGGCGATTCGGCCGCGAAGGTCGACAGCGGCACGGAACTCGTCGCACGCGCCGGCCAGACGATGGGCGAGATCGTGCAGGCAGTGCGCCGCGTGACCGACATCATGGGCGAGATCAGCGCGGCGTCGGAGGAGCAGTCCGACGGCATCGAGCAGGTCAATCGCGCCGTCACCCAGATGGACAGCGTGACGCAGCAGAACGCCGCGCTCGTCGAGCAGGCGGCTGCGGCTGCGGCGTCGCTCGAAGAGCAGACGCGCCAGTTGAAGGACGTGGTCGCGCAATGGCGTCTGGAGAGCGGGGCGCCGGTGCGCGCGAGCGCATCGACGGCGGCCGCGCGCATCAAGGCGTCGGCGCCGGCTGCGCGTGTCGAGCCTTCATCGAAGAGCGTCGTCAAGCACGCGAACTCTGTCGAGAACGCAAAAGTTGCGGCGGAAGCAGCCGTTATCAAGGAAACAGGCAAGGAAGCGGGCAAGGAAGTGGCCAAGGCTGCGATCAAGCCGGCCAGCGTCGCGAAACCCGCACCGCGCGCCAAGGCAACCACCGCCGATGACGGCGACTGGGAAACCTTCTAAACGAAACCGAAACGACAACGACCATGCTGGCCTCGCGCGACACGACTGATTACCGGCGTTTCATCGAAACGCACGGACGACGCGAGTCCGCATGGTCACGCGCGACGAACACGCCACATCGGGCGCGGCTGAGCGCGCCAAGGAAGCACGAGACATCATGATGGCAACGCGCAACCCGCGCGTCGACCTGGCCCCGAGTGTGCGGGGCCCGGAAGTCGAGCGCGATTTCGAATTCACGGTGGCGGATTTCGCCCGCATTCGCGAGCTGATTCATCGGCGCGCGGGCATCTCGCTGTCGGACCATAAACGCGACATGGCGTACAGCCGCCTCGCGCGCCGTCTGCGCGCATGCGGCATCGATACGTTCAAGCAGTATCTCGATCGCCTCGAAACGAACGAGGACAACGCCGAGTGGGAAGCGTTCGTCAACGCGCTGACCACCAACCTGACGGCGTTCTTCCGCGAGTCGCATCACTTTCCGATTCTCGCGGAGTTCGTGAAGCGCCGGCAGCAGCCGTTCTCGGTGTGGTGCTCGGCGGCGTCGACGGGCGAGGAGCCGTATTCCATCGCGATGACGCTCGTCGAAGCGCTCGGCGAGCACGCCGCGCGCCAGTGCACGGTGTTCGCGAGCGACATCGACAGTCAGGTGCTCGCCAAGGCCGAAGCGGGCGTGTATTCGCTCGATCAGGTGAAGGCATTGTCCGTCGAGCGTCTCAAGCGCTTCTTCCTGAAGGGCACCGGTTCGCACGCGGGTCTCGTGAAAGTGCGCCCCGAATTGCGCGCGATGGTGAACTTCGGCCGCGTGAATCTGACCGACGCGCGCTACGACCTGAAAGGCCCGTTCGACGCGATCTTCTGCCGCAACGTGATGATCTACTTCGACAAGCCGACGCAAGGCCAGGTGCTCTCGCGCTTCGAGCCGCTGATGAAGCCGGGCGGCCTGTTGTTCGCGGGACATTCGGAGAATTTCACGTACGTGTCGCAGGCGTTCAGGTTGCGCGGCCAGACCGTGTATGAGCTGTCGCGCGACCTCAAGCCGGCGGCGAAGCCGCAGCGCGCGCTCGCGGGAGAGACGGCATGAGCGGGCTGCCCATCGCGTCGAATCTTTACTTCGACAATCATTTCAAGAAGCCGGGCGTGAAGCTCCTGCCGAACGAGTTCTACATGACGAGCGAAGACATGGTGCTCGTCACCGTGCTCGGCTCGTGCGTGGCGGCGTGCATCAACGATCGCACGGCGGGCATCGGCGGCATGAATCATTTCATGCTGCCCGACGACGGCTCCGACGCATCGCACGCATCGTCCGATTCGATGCGCTACGGCGCGTACGCGATGGAAGTGCTCATCAACGAGCTCATCAAGCGTGGCGGGCGGCGCGAACGCTTCGAAGCAAAAGTGTTCGGCGGCGGCGCGGTGCTCGCGGGCATGACGACCATCAACATCGGCGATCGCAATTCGGAATTCGTGCGGCGCTATCTCGCGCTGGAGAAGATCCGCATCGTCGCCGAGGACTTGCAGGGCATGCATCCGCGCAAGGTCGCGTTCATGCCGCGCTCGGGCCAGGTGATGGTGAAGAAACTGAAGACCGCGCATGACCCGGTCGTGGTCGAACGCGAGCAGGCGCTCGTGCAGCGCACGCCGGAAGAGCGCGCCGAACGGCTCGCGAAGGCGCGTGCGCGTGTCGAGCTGTTCCAGTCGAACACGGCGAGCACGAAACCGCGCGCGGAATTGTTCACGACGAATGCGTCGGGCGTGAAGCGCCCGCGTGCGGAACTGTTCACGTCGCGTATGAAGATCGTGGAGGAAGCATGACACTCAGCCACGCGCCGAAAATCAAGGTGCTGTGCGTCGACGACTCGGCGCTCGTGCGCAGCCTGATGACCGAAATCATCAACTCGCAGCCCGACATGCACGTCTGCGCGACCGCGCCCGATCCGCTCGTCGCGCGCGAGCTGATCAAGCTGCACAACCCGGACGTGCTGACGCTCGACGTCGAAATGCCGCGCATGGACGGCCTCGACTTTCTCGAAAAGCTGATGCGCCTGCGGCCGATGCCGGTCGTGATGGTGTCGTCGCTGACCGAGCGCGGCAACGAAATCACGCTGCGCGCCCTGGAACTCGGCGCGGTCGATTTCGTCACGAAGCCGAAAGTCGGCATTCGCGACGGCATGCTCGATTACGCCGAAAAGCTCGCCGACAAGATTCGCGCCGCGTCGCGCGCGCGCGTCAAGCAGGCGGCGCACGCGTCGAGCGTTCCCGCGAACGCGAACGCGGCTGCGCACAAGCCCGCGCCGCATTTCAACAACCCGCTCGTGTCGACGGAAAAGCTCGTGATCGTCGGCGCATCGACGGGCGGCACGGAAGCGATCCGCGAAGTGCTCGTGCCGCTGCCGCCCGATGCGCCCGCGGTGCTCATCGCGCAGCACATGCCGCCGGGCTTCACGAAATCGTTCGCGCAGCGCCTGAACGGGCTGTGCCGCATCACCGTGAAGGAAGCGGAGCACGGCGAGCGCGTGCTGCCGGGTCACGCGTATATCGCGCCGGGCCACGCGCATCTGTTGCTCGCGAGAAGCGGCGCGAACTATGTCGCGCATCTGTCGGATGCGGCGCCGGTGAACCGGCATCGGCCTTCGGTCGACGTGCTGTTCCGCTCGGCGGCGCAGCACGCGGGCAAGAACGCGATCGGCGTGATCCTGACCGGCATGGGCCGCGACGGCGCCGCCGGTCTTCTGGAGATGCAGCAGGCGGGCGCATACACGCTCGCGCAGGACGAAGCGAGTTGCGTGGTGTTCGGCATGCCGCGCGAAGCGATTGCAATGGGCGGCGCAAGCGAGATCGCGCCGCTCTCTGAAATGAGCCGGCGCGTGATGGCGCGGCTTGCCTCGATGGGCGAACGCGTGCAGCGCGTCTGAACTTTGGAATTGAGCGGCGCCGCCGCATTGAGAACTCAAGGGAGTAAAGATGGACAAGAACATGAAGATCCTCGTCGTCGACGATTTTCCGACGATGCGCCGTATCGTGCGCAACCTGCTCAAGGAACTGGGCTACGGCAACGTCGACGAAGCCGAAGACGGCGCGGCGGGCCTCGCGCGTCTGCGTGGCGGCGGCTTCGACTTCGTGATCACCGACTGGAACATGCCGAACCTCGACGGCCTCTCGATGTTGCAGCAGATCCGCGCGGACGCGGCGCTCGCGCATCTGCCGGTGCTGATGGTGACGGCGGAATCGAAGAAGGAAAACATCATCGCGGCGGCGCAGGCGGGCGCGAACGGTTACGTGGTGAAGCCCTTCACGGCCGCCACGCTCGACGAGAAGCTCACCAAGATTCTCGAGAAGATGGCCAAAGCCGGGAGCTGATCGTGAACGATCTGACCACTGAACTGGCAGCCGCGGTTGCCGAAGCTGAAGCCGATCCGTCGAGCGACCGCATCCTCGCGCGCATCGGACAGCTCACGCGCACGCTGCGCGACTCGATGCGCGAGCTGGGCCTCGACAAGCAGGTCGAAGCCGCCGCGCAGGCCGTGCCCGACGCGCGCGACCGGTTGAAATATGTCGCGACGATGACCGAGCAGGCCGCCGAACGCGCGCTCAACGCGATCGAGCTCGCCAAGCCGATGCAGGAAGCGATGCAGACCGAAGCGCAGGCGCTCGACGCGCGCTGGGCCAAATGGTACGACGCGCCGCTCGCGCAGGGCGAGGCCGGCGAATTGCTCGCGCAAACCCGCACGTTCCTGCAAAGCGTGCCGCAACGCACCCAGGCGACCAACGCGCAACTGCTGGAAATCATGCTCGCGCAGGACTTCCAGGATCTGACCGGCCAGGTTATCAAGAAGATTACGGACGTCGTGTATCTGATCGAACAGCAATTGCTGGGCGTGCTGCTCGAGAACATCGCGCCCGAGCGGCGCGAGCAGTTCGCGGCATCGGCGGCGGCGCTGATGTCGTCGGTGGCGAGCGGCAGTCCGGAAAGCCTGCTCAACGGGCCGCAGATCAATCCCGAAGGCCGCAGCGACGTCGTGCAGGATCAGTCGCAAGTGGACGATCTGCTCGCCAGTCTGGGCTTCTGACGCACGTTAAAAGAAAGACTCATTTCGACGTACTCAACGTTGCACGACGACGCGGAGCGCATACCATTGCGCTTCGCGTTTTTTCTTATGTGCGCTTGCGAACGTTAGGACTATTCGCTGTGGCTGGCATACTAGACGCTATTCACGCCGCACGAAGCGGCGTAAGAAATGAGTGACGCATCGGTCATTCAATCGTCAGGAGCCGGCCGGGAGCGAGAGCGCGTGGGCGGCCGACAACCGATAGGAGGCCCAGTGAAGGCACCGAAGCAACCCCGTCATGGGCATCTGGTAAGCGCGCTGGCGTTCGTGGCCGGCGCGTTGAGCGTGTGCGCCGCGGCGCCCGCCTACGCCGTGCTCGGCGGCGATCCGATGAGCGCGCCGCAGGGCGCCACATCCGCCAATGCCGTCGCGCGTGCGGCGGTCGCGAGCGGTGCGTCGAACGCATCGTCGACATCGGCGTCGAACTACACGGTTCGCTCGACGACGCTCGCGAGCGGCACCGTCATCAACGAATATCTGTCCTCGGAAGGCGTCGTGTTCGGGATCGCGTGGCACGGGCCGCGCGTGCCGGACCTCGCAAGCCTGCTCGGCAGCTACTTCCCGCAATATCAGCAGGGCCTGAAGGCGCAGCGCGCCGCGCGCGGCGGGCGCGGGCCCGTGAGCGTGCAGGATTCGGGGCTCGTCGTGGAGTCGAGCGGCCATATGGGCGCATTCGCGGGCAGCGCGTATCTGCCGCAATCGTTGCCGGCCGGCGTGTCCGCCAGCGATATCCAGTAAGCGACGGGAGACTTTAGTATGCATCGAACGACACTCGGCCTTCCCGCCTCCTCCACCCGACGCGGCGGCTTCGCCCGCTGGCTCGGCGTGCTTTGTCTTTCCGTCATGCTCGCGGCCTGCGGCGGCGGCGACGACAGTTCCAGTTCCAGCAGCGGCGGCGGTTCGTCGGGCGGCGGCTCCGGCGGCGGTTCGGGCGGCGGCAGCTCGGGCACCAGCACGGCCAATGCGCAGCCGATCGCGGCCAACGGCACGAACGCGGTACCGATCAACGTCAACGCCGGCGTCGCGAACTTCGTCAACATCCCGAACGTGTCGGTGACGGTGTGCGCGCCGGGCTCGTCGGTGTGCCAGACCATCGACAACGTCCAGGTCGACACGGCGTCCTTCGGCCTGCGCATTCTCGGCTCGGCCGCGCAGTCCGTGCTCGGCAGCCTGCCGGTCACGCGCGCATCCACCGGTGGCCAGCTTGCCGAATGCGCGGGCTTCGCCGACGGCTACACGTGGGGCACGGTGCGTACGGCCGACGTGAAGATGGGCACGGAAGTGGCGTCGGGCGTGCCGATCCAGATCATCGGCGATCTGAATGCATCGGCGGCGCCGACCGGCACCAACGGCTGCCCGTCCGGCAACGACGAAAACACCGTCGGCGATATCGGCGCGAACGGCATTCTCGGCATCGGCCCGCAGACCTACGATTGCGGCTCGGGCTGCGTGAGCACGTCGCTCAACGCGATGTACTTCTCGTGCACGAATGGCGCGAATTGCACGGGCGTCGCGGTGCCGCTCGCGCAGCAGGTCGCCAATCCGGTCGCGAAGTTCGCGGTCGACAACAACGGCGTGATCGTGCAGTTGCCGCCGGTTCCCGATAACGGCGCGGCGACCGCGACCGGCGTGCTGATATTCGGTATCGGCACACAGAGCAACAATGCGATCAGCGGCGTGACGAAGTACGGCACCGACCCCTACGGCGATCTGACCGGCACGTACAAGGGGCAGACGTACAAGACGTTCTTCGATTCCGGATCGAACGGCAACTTCTTCCAGGACAGCTTCCCGCTGTGCTCGAGTTCGAGCGCGTTCTATTGCCCGAGCTCGGAGCAGTCGCTTTCGACGACGATCCGCGGCACCGAAGGCAACAGCGCGACCGTGCCGTTCCAGCTCGTCAGCGCGCGCACGCTGACGCAGGGCGGCAGCAAGTTCGCGTTCAACAGTCTCGGCGGCCAGCTCGGCATGTCCAACTTCTTCGACTTCGGCCTGCCGTTCTTCTTCGGACGACACGTCTACGTCGGATTCGAGTTGCCGAACAGCCCGGCGTATGTGGCGTTCTGACGCACTGCTCTGACCGGAGACGTTTTCCGGTTGGGTGGTCCGCAAAGCAAAACCGGCTGCGTTTCTGGCGCAGCCGGTTTTTTTATGGTGCGCCCGACATGTGCGCAATTTTGTGGCAAGCCCAATCCTGAGTTGAGCACAGGAGGCGAAGCGAAGTGCAGACAGGAGTCGTGCGCGCTGAAGCCTAACGTACTGATGAGATCACACCGTCGGACCGCCACCTGCCACAATCAGGGTCGCGCCGCAGGTGGTGCTGCTACCGTGATGCGCGATATTGCGGCCTTCGATTGCGCCGAGACCGCCACCGGTGATGACGCCTGGACCGTGCAAAGGACATGTGACGGTATCGCCGACGCGCGCGGCGGGACGGCCGTCGATTACCAGATTGGAACTGGCGGTGGTTACCATGCCGCCGTGGGTGGTGGGGGTGCCGAGGGTTGCGATTGGGGTTGTCATGAGAGGGCTATGAATGTTCCGTCGGCTCGTGAGCACGGGGAAAACAGCAAGGATAAGAGTGCTGCGATTTCCGACGAGGATGCGGCATCAACTCCACAGAACTCGAGATCGAAGAGTACTGTCTACTGATAGGTTACCGCTTCTTGCCTTGCAGACGCATTCAACGTCAGGCGCATGCAAAGCAATAAAGCTTGTCTTGGCCTTGGCACTTGGTCGGTATTACACCCTGCATCTTAGAATTCTGCGTATTTCAGAATCGATCACATTCTCATCTCTGCTAGATAAAGCCATGCAAAACCTAATGAATGAAAATATTGCAAATAGTATGGTCAGAAGTGCAATTGAAAATGCAATGATTTTCGCCTCCGACACCTCACCGAATTTCGCCAATAACATCATCATGAAGATTGAAAAACATGAAAACAATGCAAAACTAAAATTAACCGCCCGACTCACGTATGACTTTCGATAGAACCCAGTTAATCGAGAGCCGTCGTCAGAGGCAATCATTTTACCAACAAATACCACGTACCACGCGTTAAGCAGATTCGAATGCATATACGCCAATCGAACTTCATTATTTTTCAAATAACCAGTAAGCCCTTCGGTCCGCCGTAAGCCAGATACCTGAACGCAGAGTGATTGATGGATCGCACCGCGAGCCTCTTGCAATGGCATGGATGAATAAAATTCTCGCGTTTCACTTTTATAAAAGAAGAATTGCTTTAACATTTAATGTCTGAGGCATAGTGAATATTGTTGAGATGCTATCAATCCAGCAGCGGTACCAGCGCCTACTCCCACGCTTCCGGAGATAGATCCGCTCGTCGCGTTTAACAGATTAACGCTGTCCGTCTGAACAGAGCCCCCCCCTTTTGCTAACAGCCCTCCTGTGGCGAACCCGCCGTATGACAGACTTCTCCCCGTTATAGTCGGTGAGGAACTGAGGGTAGTGCTTACAGCAAGTCCACCGGCCGCACCTGGACCAGCAGTCTGAGAAAGATTCAGATACAAACAAGCATCCGGCAGTGCATCCTCGCGTGCTTTGCTGAATGCGATGCCGACAGCTGCCCCACCGCCAGCGGCAACATGACCTGAGATGCCCCCATCGACGGACACTGATCCGTGAAAATCCCGCCAAGCATCACCGATTGATCGAGCGCCGGGATTGGGTGAGGAAGCGAGCACCTTGCCAATGTCATCCTGACTGGCACCGTTATCCTGCATCCATTGGGCGAGTGATACTTGTTGCCGTATTGCTTCGGCTCCGGAAAACCCCGCGAGAGCCTGCAGACCTAGCGGATCGACTCGTCGTACGGGGAGACTTCGAACATAGGCATATTTGTTTGCCCCCCCTAACAACCCAATCGGATCCTGATTAACATACCTCCCCGCCTGCGCATCGTAATACCTGAACCGGTTGTAACACAGCCCGCTCTCCACATCGTAATACTGGCCGGGAAGCCGTATCGGATTTTCCACCTCGCGCGCGAAGCAATGCCGCATCTTTCCGTACGCGCTGAACTCCGCCGCCCACACCACCTTGCGCTGGTCATCATAGAGTTCCTGTGGCGTGCCCAGATGATCCGTAACGTAGTGGAACACCACCCCGCCCTCGAGTTTCGCGAGCGGCCCCGCGTGATCGGGATGCGGCACATACACGATCTGACGATCATCACGCGCCGTATCGCCTGCATGCACCTCCTGCATCATCCAGTCGCCATCCCATACGAACAGCGTTGTCTTCTGCACGCCATCGGCCGATGCATGTTCCTTCGCGATACGTCGCCCCAGCGCATCGTACGTGTAGCGACTGCGCGCGCCATCGTCGTGATCGATGGCTGCAAGCTGGTGAGCGCCGTCGTAGCGGTAGCGCGTCACGTGCGGCCGGGGTTCGGGCGTCGCCTTCGGTTGCACACCTGTGATCGTATCCATCACCCGGATGAAGCTGTCCTTCGCCGTCGGTTCTGGCACGGGCGGCAACGGCACCGTGCGCGTAGTCCGGTTGCCGTGACCATCGTGCTCATACAGCAGCGCCTGCGGCGCGGCCACCTCCGGCGTCACCAACGCCTGCAACCGGTCGCCTTCGGCCCGACCGATCCATCCCGCGTGACCCACCGCGAGCAGATTGCCCGCCGCATCGTAGGCGAACGCCTCGTCCCCGGCGCGCCCGCCGTTCACGCTGATCAACCGCGCGAGCGGATCGTAGCGATACTGCTTCTCGCCGCGCCATGCATCGCGCAACGCTGTGATCTGGCCGCTCTCGTCGTGGCTCCAGTTGCGCCACGCACGCGGCGACTCCAGCGCACGGCCACGCGCGTCCAGATTCTGCCACTGATGTTGCGCGAGCTGTCCCGTCGGCCCATAGCCATAGTGATGCGCCGCCGGTCCCTGCACACGCACCGTTTCACGGTGCAGCGCATCGCGCTCGAAGCTCGCGAGCGCCGCGCCATCGAGCAGCACGCCATGCACATGTCCCGATCCATAGCGCTGCCACGCCAGCGTGCCCACGCCGGGCATCCGGCTCGCCGTGCGATGACCCAGCGCATTCAGCTCATGCGCAAGCCGCCACACGCGCCCATGATGCGCCTGCACTTCCGCCGTGCGCCGCCCCCCGGCATCGTATTCGAACGTGATCTGGCTCGGCGTCTGACCCGGCGATGACGCCTGCGCCTGCGTGAGCAGCCCGCGCGCGTCGTAACGATAGCTCGCCTGGCTGCCATCGCTCGCGCGACGCTCGATCGCGCGGCCCAGCACGTCATACGTGATGTCGGTGATGATCTGGCCATCGTCGCCGTGATCGGTGCGCGTGGTCATCTCGCCCGCCGCGTTGTAGCGGAACGACTGTCTGCGTCCGTCGAAGCCCGTCTGTTCGATCAGGCGATCGCGGCTATCGTAGGTGAAGGTCGTCGTGTCGCCGTTCGCGTTGTGCAATGCGGTCACACGGCCGATCGGATCGTACTCGAACCGCTGCGCACCGCCCGCCGGGTCGATGACCGCGAGCCGCTGGTCGTAGGCATCCCACTCGGTGCGCGTGATCCGCTTCAGCGGATCGCGATGCGCGACCGCGCGGCCCGCCTCGTCGTAGTCGATGCGCCACCAGCCCATGCCCGCCGGCTGGTAGCCCGTGAAGCGTCCTGCGCCACTCGTTGCGTAGAAGCTGGCGTGGCCGAGCGCATCGGTGGTCTGCGTGAGGTTGCCGAGCGTGTCGTAGTCGTATCGCGTCGTATGGCCCGAGCAATCGGTACGGGCGATCATCTGGCCCGCGCCATCCCATTGCATGCGCGTGACGTTGCCGAGCGCATCGGTGCGCGTAACCGGCATGCCGTCGCGATACGCATAGGACGTCGTGTTGCCCAGTGGATCGGTCTCGGTGACGAGATGGCCCGCATCGTCGTACGCGCGTTGCCAGAGCTGGCCCGCCGGATCGGCGATCTGTATCGGCTGATTCAACTCGTCGTAGCTCACGCGCGTGACGTTGCCCGCAGCGTCGATGATCGTCGTCGCGTTGCCGCGCGTGTCGTTGACGATGCGCGTCGCGCGGCCGAGTTCGTCGGTGTAGCCGCTTATGCTGCCGGTTTCGTCGAAGTGCGTCTGACGGATCGCGCCATCGGAATACAGCACGCGGTCCACCGCCCACAGGCCGTTGTAGTGGTATTCGGTTGTGCGCCCCAGGCCATCGGTGACGCGCGTGGTGCTCGCGCCCGGCAGATAGGTGAAGCGCGTGTCGCGGGTGATTCTCTTGTTGTCATCGACATAGGCGAAGGTGCGTGTCACGCGTGCCTGTGGCGTATCGCCAGCCCACTCGCAGATGTGCGTCGCGCCCGCCGGCGTGCGGTAGTGCGTGAGCAGATGGCGTCGATACGCATAGCGCCATGTAAGTCCCGCACGATTGGTCGCCTCAATCAGGTCGCCTTGCGCATCGTAGACGTAGCTGGCGAGACACATATCGCCCAGCAGCACCTGCGTGATGCGGCCCGCGTCATCGAGTATGCAATGCACCGCATGGACGTTGTTGCGTACTTCCCGCAGATAACCCTTCGGCGTGTAGCCGAGCAGCAGCACGTGGCCATCGCGGTTCGTGACACGTTGCAGTTGCCAGCGCGCGTCGTCGTTCGGATGCGGCGCATAGTGCTCCTCGACGCCGTTGCCAAAGCGCACGATGAACGTCGCGCTGTCCACGTCGCGCACGAGCGTGTACTTCTCGATCGCATGAAAGTGATCCTGTCCGGCCTCCAGTGCCGGAAACTGCAGTTGCCGGCCATCGGCATCGAAGTAGACGAGGCCCGTCGCGCTGCGTCGAATCTCGGTGGCGTACGGCAGCTTCCATGCGATGCCCAGACTACCCGCGCGCTGATCCGCGCTGCGATAGCTGCGCCCCCAGCGAATCGGTATCCGTCCCGGCAACGTGAAGTCGTGCTGCACCAGCACCTTCTGACCGGTCGCGACATCGACGGGATGGCTGCTCGTCGTCTTCTTCGCGCACTCGGCGCAGTCCGCTTCGGTCACCGGCGGAAGGCCGTCCGCGCCGCCGCCCGTCATGCTGATCACCGGCGACTTCAGGCGAATGCTGACGCCCTCGATCGTGATGCCGGATGCATCGATCGTCACCTTGCCACCGGGCCCGACCAACTGCGCCTGCTTCGCGCCCGACAGATGCGCGTCGCCAGCATCGGTGATGCGCAACTGGTTCGACTCCGCGCTCGACACCGGCGCGGGCAACTGCGCCGCAAACTCCGGCGATACATCAACGGGCCGGGCCAGATCCGCCTTGACCGCGTCGCTCACCGCCTTGCCGCGCACGGTCACGGCATACGTATGCCCGACGTCCGACGTCCATTCGTGCGCCACGCGATCGGTGCGGCTCATGCCCACCGTGCTCGCCATCTGCAGCGCGACGTTGCGCAAGTACAGCCCACCGACACGTTCATGTTGTACGCCAGCCCGACGTTGAGCATATGCCCGAGCCCGACGTTCTGCACCGCCGCGAGATCGATGGTCTCGAACTTGTAGCCGCCCGTATGCAGCGTCCAGTTGCGTCCGATCCGGTCCGACTCGTCGTGACCGATGCGCTTCGTGCGGTCGTGACCCACCGTGTGCGTTTCGTCGTGCTCGACCTCGGTATCGAGGTTGCGCTCAGCCTGAATCCAGACCTGCTCGGCGCCGCGCTTGTCCTCGAAGCGGATCGCGTTGGCGTTCTCGTAACCCGCGCCTTTTGACGAGCGTGTGAGCAGGCCGCTTTGCGTCGCATTGGCCGGCAAATCCCACGGCGGCATCGTTTGCGCGTTGTAGACGCGCCCGATCACCACAGGCCGGTCCGGATCGCCATTCTCGAAATCGACGATGACTTCGGTCCCCACGCGCGGAATGTGGATGCCCCCGAAGTTACTGCCCGCCCACGGGTACGACACCCGCACCCAGCACGACGAACGATGATCCTTCGCGCCGTGGCGGTCCCAATGGAAAGCCAGCTTCACGCGCCCGTACTGGTCCGTCCAGATTTCGCTATTCGGCGCACCGGTCACCACTGCGGTCTGCGGTCCGGTGGTGCGCGGCTTCGGATAGCGTTCGCGCGACGGGCGGAACACGGTCGTGGCCGGCTGTGCATCGAACTCGACCCGGATGCGGAAGCGTTCACCGGTGCCGGTTGCATCGGCGAGTTCCTG
The DNA here is from genome assembly GCF_018408855.1 of Caballeronia sp. NK8. Lineage (GTDB taxonomy): Bacteria > Pseudomonadota > Gammaproteobacteria > Burkholderiales > Burkholderiaceae > Caballeronia. The sequence goes on from NZ_AP024322.1 coordinate 143,887, forward strand.
CGCATCCAGCTTCGCGCGAAGCACCAGATACTCACGGTTCGCGTTCGGCTGGGGATGGCCCGTCAGCGTAAAGGTCGTGCCGCATACGACGGCGCGCAGATTGCCCTCACCGGCGGCACCTTCGCTCTGTGCGTGCAGTGCTTCCATGCGAAGCCGCGCAACCTGTTCGCCCTCGTCGCGTTCGGTGTAGTCGCCGGGCCACTCATAGCGTTCGAGCCGGTTGTGCGCGGTATCGCGTGGCAGTTCGCTGCTGGCTTCGAGTTGCGCTGCGGGTTTCTTGAAGTGGTAGTCGTCGGTCGCCCAGATGCCTGTCTGGATACGCTCGGTGAGCGTGAAGTGATCGATATACTCGCGGTCGATCTTGTGATCAGGCGGGTAGTACCACAGCGTGTGATAGGCGGCGCTGTCGACCGGCTTGTGTGCGCCCACATGATCGACCAGCACCATCCGGTGAAAGCTGTTCGAGTGCTCGAAGAACCAGTAGATGCCGTGTTCGGCCATCAGGCGCTGGATGAAGCGGTAATCCGTCTCTCCGTATTGCACCTGATAGTCGATCGCGGGGTAGGCGCTGCTCAGCCGCAGATCGTACGAATAGAGGTAGTTGCCCAACACCTCTTCGATGATCTCGACGACGGTTTTGCGTTGATAAATTCGGTAGTCCGAACGCAAGTCCGCAAGGGCAAGCCAGGGTTGCAGCACGACCCGATAGCGTGATATACGGTTCAACCGATCCACGAATCCGGCTTCCGTCACGATGCCGCTGATCTCGCGTGTGCCCGCGCTCATGCCGTCGAGCTGAATGGTTACCGTCAGCTCCTTGCCGATCAGAGTCTTCAGATCGATCGATGCCGCCAGCGCCTCGGGCATCTCCAGCGACGTGGAGAGAAGCAACTCGTATCGGTAGAGGGTCGAGAGTTTTTCCTCGCCCTTGATGGCGCTCAATCGAAGGGCCGATGAGCCATCGGGCAGCGTGGGCAACGCAGCGCCGCTGACGGACAACGTGCGGGACGGGGGGAAGATCATCGGGTTCCAATGCGGGTGAACTGTCCCTCACTGTCTGCGATGACGCGCTCTATCGTCTACACGGTTTGTCTTAAACCTAGCAATCCATATTGGATCATTGACAAGAATTCAGAGAATTTTTTGTCATACATTGCGCGCGTGACGGTGACTGGACGATCAGTTCGACGTCCTCCGCCTCACTGAACCCTAACCTCCCGATTTACTCTCCCGCGCGTGGCTTGCGCGGCGCGCGCTCGGCGAGCGCGTCGTAGAGCCAGCGGGGCAGCGCGTGCATCAGCATGCCCGCGACGCGCATCTGCCATGGAAACGTCGCGTAGCGGACCTTGCGCGCGATGGCGTCGGCGGCTTTCGTGGCGAAGCGGTCGGCGTCCATCAGAAAGGGCATCCGATACGGATTGTGCGCGGTCATCTCCGAGCGCACGTAGCCCGGCGCGATCGTGACGACGGCGACGCCGAGCGGCCGCATTTCGACGCGCAACGCTTCCAGATACTTTGCCACCGCCGCTTTCGACGCGCTGTATGCGCCGCCGCCCGGCAACCCGCGCACGCCCGCGACGCTCGCGATGCCGACGAGCGTGCCGCGCCGCGCCGCCGTCATCGACGCGACGAAGGGCTCGAACGTCGCGGCCATGCCGAAGTAGTTCACGTCCATGACGGTGCGGAAGGTGTCGAGATCGCCGTGGCCCGTCAGCGCGCCTCGGCTCATGCCCGCGTTCGCGATGACGATATCCGCCGGGCCATGCTCCGCGATGAAACGGCGCGCGGCATCGGCGAGCGCGTCGGCGTCGCGCACGTCGGCGGGATAGATCGAAATGACGCTTCGAGGATGGCGGGCCGCGAAGGCCGCGAGGGAATCGGCGCGGCGGGCGACGAGGCCGAGCACGGCCCCGCGCTTCACATATTCCTCGGCCAGTGCGAGGCCGATGCCGCTCGATGCGCCGGTGATGAAAATCTTCAGTCGAACCTCGGTCATGCCGGCGCGGGAGGGTTTAAAGCTTCTTGTCGCGGACTTGCTGGACGAGGAAGTCCATCACCTGCGTGGTGCCCGGCAGGCTGTTGGTCATCGCCGGGCCGGTTTCGTACTTGCCCTGCACGACGATCGTCGGCACGCCGTCGATCTTGTAGTCCTGCAGGAGCTTGGCGTCGCGCTGCACGGCGCTCTGCGTCGAGAACGAGTTATAGGCGTCCATGTACTTCTTCGGATCGACGCCCTGCGTCTTGAGGAAATCCGCTTGCGCCTGCGGCGTCAGCAGATAGTTCTTCTTCACGTGGATCTCGTTGAACACGGCGGGCGTGACCTTGTCGGCGACACCGAGCGCGTCGAGCGCGTGATACATCTTCGAATGGGGAATGAAGTCGTCGCGGAACGCCACCGGCACGCGCTTGAACACGACGTCAGGCCCTTGCTTCTTCGCCCATGCCTCGAGGTACGGCTCGAACTCGTTGCAGTGCGGGCAGCCATACCAGAAGAACTCGATGACCTCGACCTTGCCCGCGGGCGCGGCGATCGGCTGAGCCGCCTGCAGCACCGTGTAGTCCTTGCCGGCGGCGGGCGCGGCCATCGCCGAACTCGCGACGCTCATCGAAGCGGCTGCGACGCCGAGGGAAAGAGCCAACGCGCTAAACAGTTTTTTCATGATTGGAAAGAGAAGCAATGGATACGCGACGGAACAAAAGCAGGTCCATAAGTGGGACACACGACGCTTAAGCCACGCTTAAACGCCGCGTGCATGTGGACTTCGTTGCTGCGTTATTGCTTGGAGAAACGGATCACGGCCGTATCGACACCCGCATCGGACAGCCGCTGACGCGCCGTGTTCATGTCCTCGAACTTCGCGAAGGGCCCGATGCGCACACGATAGTACGTCACGCCGCCCGCATCGCGCTGCGTGACCTTCGATTCGAAGCCCTGGAAGCCAAGACGCGCGCGCTGCTGTTCGGCATCCGCTTGTGTCTTGTACGCGCCCACCTGGAGGAAGTAGCCGGTATTGGGCTCGCCGGGCGCGGGCGGCGTGGTCTTTGCCGTCGTGGGCGCCGAGCCGCCCTTCGGCGGCGTGGCGTTGGCGTTGCTGGTGGCGTTAGGCGCGGCCTCGGGCTTCTTGGCGGGCGTCGTGCTCGCCGTCTTCGGCGCGGACGCAGTCCCGCCCGACGGCGGCACTTCGACGATCTGCGGCTCGTCGAGCACGCCCGACGACTGCGTCTGATTGTTGGTCTGACCCGGCGCGGTGTTCGGCGGCGTGGGCTGCGCGGCCTGCGGCACGGCCTGACCCGGCGTCTTGCCTTGCAGCGGACGGTTCGGATCGTACGGCTGCGCGGCGGCGGGCGCGGAGTTGGCTTCCGACGGCGGCGGCGCGACCTTCGCCACGAACGGCGTGGGTGCGCGCGTGATGTACAGCGCGACGATCACGGCAATCGCGAGGCCGACGATCAGGCCCAGCACGATGCCGATAAACGTTCCCCCGGTTTGCTTCGACTGCTTCGATGTGCGGCGTGGTTTTGCCATCGTATGAATCACCTGCGAGAAAGTCTTCTGGTTGGGCGACGATTATAGCCGTGGGGCAAGGCACACCCGCGCCATGCTCCCGTCCGCACACGCCGGAATAATCCGATTTGCGTGCGCGTCGGGCGAGAGGCAACGGGCGATTACATCTTTTGAGGAGCGGAGACGCCGATGGTCGCGAGACCGTTTTCGAGAACCTGGCGCGTCGCGGCAAGCAGCGCGATGCGGGCCGTGCGCTCTTTCTCATCGTCCACGAGCACGCGCTCCGCATTGTAGAACGAGTGAAATTCGCCAGCGAGATCGCGCAGATAGAACGCGACCGCGTGCGGCGCGAGTTCGTGGGCGGCGTGCGAGAGCATCTCGGGGAACTCGGCGAGCTTGTTGAGCAATGCCATCGCGCGGTCGCTCGACAACGGCGAGAGATCGGCCTGCGCCACCTTCGACAGATCGCCGCCGTAGCGTTCCTTCCAGTCGTTGAGAATCGTGCAGATGCGCGCGTGCGCGTATTGCACGTAGTAGACCGGATTCTCGTCGTTCTGCTTGAGCGCGAGGTCGATGTCGAATACGAATTCGGTATCCGCCTTGCGCGAGATGAGGAAGAAGCGCACCGCGTCGCGGCCGCGGCGGATGGTGTCTTCGTCGATCTGATCGGGTGCGGTTTCGTGACCCGGCGCGAGGCCGCCCGACCATTCGATCAGGTCACGCACGGTGACGTAACTGCCCGCGCGTTTCGAGATTTTCACTTCCTGACCGTCGCGCATGACGGTGACCATCTTGTGCAGCACGTAGTCGGGATAGCCTTTCGGAATGCCGACGCCGAGACCTTGCAGGCCGGCGCGCACGCGCGCGATCGTGCCGTGATGGTCCGAGCCCTGGATATTGATGACCTTCGTGTAGCCGCGCTCCCACTTGGTTACGTGATACGCGACGTCCGGCACGAAGTACGTGTACGTGCCGTCGGACTTCTTCATGACGCGGTCCTTGTCGTCGCCGTCGTCGGTGGTGCGCAGCCACAGCGCGCCGTCCTGCTCGTAGGTCTTGCCGGCATCGACGAGCGACGCGACCGTCTTCTCGACGCGGCCTTCCTTGTACAGCGCAGACTCCAGATAGAACTGGTCGAACTTCACGCCGAACGCGGTCAGATCCATGTCCTGTTCGTGGCGCAGATACGCGACCGCAAAATGGCGGATGGCTTCGAGATCCTCGACGTCGCCCGTGCCCTTGACCGGCTCGCCGTCCTTTGCTGCGACGGTTTCGCCCGCCATGTAATCGCGCGCGATATCGGCGATGTACTCGCCGTTGTAGGCGCCTTCCGGCCAGCCGGCGTCGCCCGGCTTGAGGCCGCGCGCGCGTAACTGGGTCGAGGCGGCGAGGTTGGCGATCTGCACGCCGGCGTCGTTGTAGTAGAACTCGCGGTGCACGTCGTAGCCCTGCGTTTCGAGCAGGTTCGAGAGCGCATCGCCGAGCGCGGCCTGACGGCCGTGGCCGACGTGCAGCGGACCGGTCGGATTCGCCGACACGAACTCGACCAGCACGTGTCTGCCCGCTTCACGCGTCGAGCGGCCGAAGGCGGCGCCTTCGCTCAGCACGGCCGGGATCGCTGCTTGCTTGGCGGTGGCGGCAAGACGCAGATTGATGAAGCCGGGACCCGCCACTTCGGCGCCCTCGACGAGACCCTGCGCCGCCGGAAGGCCGAGCACCGCATCGACGATCTGCTGCGCGAGCTGGCGCGGATTCGCGCGCAGCGGCTTGGCGAGCTGCATCGCGACATTCGATGCGACATCGCCGTGCGCCGCGACTTTCGGCCGTTCGAGGACGATCGTGGGCGCGACGAAAGCGGCTTCGCCTGCCGCCAGAGTGCCTTGCGCGACCTGCTGGACCGCGTCGGTAAGGAGCGTTTCGAGAGTGTGTTTGTGTGCGGGCAGCATGCTGAATGTGATCCAGTGGAGCGAGGGCTGACGGGGCGCTGATCGGCGTCTGCCCCGACTCGGACGGCGGCTTCGCGACGCGTCGGCCCCGGTATGCGGTGTTGGCAGCCGAACAGAATCGACTACCACATGAAGTGGGGATTTTAGCAGGTGCTAATATGTCGAATCAGGGTGTCGTCATGTTGTCAGGGAGACCGGCTCGTCTGCGTGTTTCGTTAGCAAACCGCCTATGACCCAATTCAAACAAAAGGACCATGCCATGCTCATCACATTCAAAAGCCCGGCCTCACCGGACGTCATCATGCTGGAAAACCTCGCGGAATACTTGCTCGGCATCATCGGCAAGCAATTGACCGCACGGGGCGTCATCACGCACGAAGATATTCCGGCGGCCATCCAGAAACTCGAAGCGGCCGTTGCCACCGACAAGAAAGAGCGCGCGGAGCACGAGGGCCATTTTCACGAAGGTGAAGAAGGTCATGTGCCGCACGAGCATCCGGTCGGACTCGCGCAGCGCGCGTTTCCGTTCATCGACATGCTGCGGCTCGCCCAGAAAGACAACAAGGATATTCTCTGGGGCGTCTGAGCGTCACGTGCCTGAGGCGCTGCCACGAATGAAAAAACCCGCACCGGCGACGATGCGGGTTTTTTTCTTCCGATGAAACCGTCTTACTGCGATTGACCGCCCATCGAAGATTTCGGCGCGGGCGCCTTCTTGGGCTTCTTGGGCTTCTTCTTGTGCTCGGTCTGCGGCGGCGAGTACGACGACGCAGTGGTGCTGCTGGCCGGCTGCGCGATCGCTGCCGAGCTTGCGGCGAGAACGGCGGCTGCGATCGCAACGCTTACGGCGGACGTCAGCTTCTTCATGCGACTTATCTCCGTGACGAAAAATGCGTGTCCGTCGTCGTGACGGCGCATCGCAGGAGCAAGTCTACGAAAACTAAAAAATTCCCGCCGATTACGCGGCGCTTTTTTTCGCCATCACACGCCGCGTATGTTTTTTTCCAACGCTCTCGCGAAAGCCCTACTACCGCCGCATTTTTTTAGCGCTGCGGCGCGAGCGCGCGTTCGGCATCCTTGAGGGACATTTCCATGCGTTGCGCGTAGCTCGCGAGCTGATCGTCGCCGATCTTGCCGACCGAGAAGTACGTGCTGTCCGGATGCGCGAGATAGAAGCCCGAAACGCTCGCGGCCGGCAGCATCGCGAGGGATTCGGTGACGCTCATGCCGACCTCGTCTGCCTGAAGCACTTCGAACATATCGCGCTTCACGAGGTGATCCGGGCATGCCGGATAGCCGGGCGCGGGACGAATGCCGGCGTACTTTTCCGCGATCAGCGCATCGTTGTCGAGCGTTTCGTTCTGCGCATAACCCCACAGTTCGCGGCGCACGCGCGCGTGCAGCGCTTCGGCGAACGCTTCCGCGAAACGGTCGGCGAGCGCCTTGAGCATGATCGCGCTGTAGTCGTCGTGATCGGCCTCGAACTGTCGTTCCTTTTTGTCGACGCCGAGGCCCGCCGTCACCGCGAAGATGCCGATATAGTCCTTCACGCCTGAATCCTTCGGCGCGATGAAATCGGCGAGCGAGCGGTTCGGACGCATCACGCCATCGACCACCGGACGCACGCTCTGCTGACGCAGATTGCGCCACGTCATCGCGACCTGCGAGCGCGATTCATCCGTGTAGATCTCGATGTCGTCGTCGTTCACGGTGTTCGCGGGCAGCAGCATCACGACGCCATTGGCCGTCAGCCAGCGGCCCTGAATCAGGCGCGCGAGCATCGACTTGCCGTCCGAGAACACGCGCCGCGCCGATTCGCCGACGATCTCGTCGTTGAGAATCGCGGGATAGGGGCCCGCGAGATCCCAGGTCTGGAAGAACGGAGCCCAGTCGATGTATTTCGCCAGATCGGCGAGGTCGTAGTTCTTGAACACGCGCCGCCCGATGAAGGTTGGCTTCTTCGGCGTGTACGCGCTCCAGTCGATCTTCGTCTTGTTGGCGCGCGCTTCGTCGTAGGTGACCATCGGCTGCGCCTTGCGGTTCGCGTGCTGCGTGCGGATGCGGTCGTAGTCGCTTTTGAGTTCGTCGAGATACTTCGCCGCGCCTTCGTCCGACAGGAGGCTCGAAGCCACCGACACCGACCGCGACGCATCCGGCACGTAGACCACGGGCCCTTCATAGTGCGGCGCGATCTTGACGGCCGTATGCACGCGCGACGTCGTCGCGCCGCCGATGAGCAAGGGCGTCTGCTTGCCGCGGAAGTATTCGTCACGCTGCATTTCGGAGGCGACGTAAGCCATTTCCTCGAGACTCGGCGTGATGAGTCCCGACAGCCCGATGATGTCCGCGCCTTCTTCCTTCGCCTTCTGCAGGATGGTCGCGCAGGGCACCATCACGCCCATGTTGACCACTTCGAAGTTGTTGCACTGAAGCACGACCGACACGATGTTCTTGCCGATGTCGTGCACATCGCCCTTCACGGTCGCGATGACGATCTTGCCTTTCGGACGCACGTCCGCGCCGGCATCGGCGAGACGCTTCTTCTCTTCTTCGATGAACGGAATCAGATGCGCGACCGCCTGCTTCATCACGCGCGCCGACTTCACCACTTGCGGCAGGAACATCTTGCCCGCGCCGAACAGGTCGCCGACGATGTTCATGCCATCCATCAGCGGCCCTTCGATGACGTTGATCGGACGCCCGCCTGCCTTTTCGATCTTCGCGCGCACTTCCTCGGTATCTTCGACGATGAAGTTCGTGATGCCGTGCACGAGCGCATGCGACAGACGCGCCTCGACCGGCTGATTGCGCCATTCGAGGTTCTCTTCCTTTTTCGCCGCGCCGGTCTTGAACTTGTCGGCGACTTCCAGCAGGCGGTCCGTGCCGTCGTCGCGGCGGTTGAGCACGACGTCTTCCACGCGCTCGCGCAACTCGGCGTCGAGATCGGCGTATACGCCGAGCATGCCCGCGTTGACGATGCCCATGTCCATGCCGGCCTGGATCGCGTGATACAGGAACACGGTATGGATGGCCTCGCGCACGGGATCATTGCCGCGAAACGAGAACGACACGTTCGACACGCCGCCGCTTACCTTCGCGTGGGGCAGGTTCTGCTTGATCCAGCGCGTCGCGTTGATGAAATCGACCGCGTAGTTGTTGTGTTCCTCGATGCCCGTCGCGATCGCGAAGATGTTCGGGTCGAAGATGATGTCTTCCGGCTCGAAGCCGACTTTGTTCACGAGGATGTCGTAGGAGCGCTTGCAGATTTCGGTCTTGCGCTGGAACGTGTCTGCCTGACCCTTTTCGTCGAACGCCATCACGACCGATGCCGCGCCGTATCGGCGGATCAGCTTCGCGTGATGTTTGAACGCGTCTTCGCCCTCCTTTAGAGAGATGGAGTTGACGATCGCCTTGCCTTGCACGCACTTCAGGCCCGCTTCGATCACGTCCCACTTCGACGAGTCGATCATGATCGGCACGCGCGCGATATCCGGTTCCGATGCGATCAGATTCAGAAAGCGCACCATCGCGGCTTTCGAATCGAGCATGGCTTCGTCCATATTGATATCGATGACCTGCGCGCCGTTTTCGACCTGCTGCCGCGCGACCGCGAGCGCTTCGTCGAACTGGCCGTTCAGGATCATGCGCGCGAACGCTTTCGAGCCGGTCACGTTGGTGCGCTCGCCGACGTTGATGAAAAGCGAGCCGTCGGTGACGTTGAACGGCTCGAGGCCGGAAAGGCGCATGGTGTGATCGGTCATGTCTGGTATCTCTTGTTCGATGTCAGGCGCGCTTTTACGCAACCTCGCGATATTGCGACGGAAAAGCGCGCGGCTTCACTTCCGCGAGCGCCTTCGCGATCTCGGCGATATGCTCCGGCGTCGTGCCGCAGCAGCCGCCCGCGATGTTCACGAGGCCCGCCGTCGCGAATTCCTTCAGCAATCCCGAGGTCACGTCGGGCGTTTCGTCGAAGCCGGTGTCGCTCATCGGATTCGGCAGGCCGGCGTTCGGATAGCAGGACACGTACGTGTCGCACAGCTTCGACAGCTCGGCGATATACGGCCGCATCAGCGCAGCGCCCAGCGCGCAGTTCAGGCCGAAGGTCAGCGGCTTCGCGTGACGCAGCGAGTTCCAGAACGCTTCCACCGTCTGACCGGAGAGAATGCGGCCCGAGGCGTCGGTGACCGTGCCCGAGATCATGATCGGCACGAGTTCGCCGGTGTCGTCGAACAGCTGGTCGAGCGCGAACAGCGCCGCTTTCGCGTTCAGCGTGTCGAAGATCGTCTCGACGAGAAACAGATCGCAGCCCGCGTCGAGCAGCGCCTTCGCCTGTTCGTAGTACGTGTCGCGCAGTTCGTCGAAGGACACGTTGCGTGCGCCCGGATCGTTGACGTCGGGCGAGATGCTCGCGGTCTTCGGCGTCGGTCCGATCGCGCCCGCGACGAAACGCGGTTTGTCCGGCGTCGAATACTTTTCGCAGGCTTCGCGCGCGACCTTTACGGACTCGATGTTCATCTCGGCGGCGAGGTCTTCCATGCCGTAATCGGCCTGGGCCACGCGCGTCGCGCCGAATGTGTTCGTCTCGATGATGTCCGCGCCCGCCGCGAGGTATTGCTCGTGAATCTCGCGGATGATCTGCGGCTGCGTGATCGACAGCAACTCGTTGTTGCCCTTGATGTCGCGGCCATAGTCCTTGAAGCGCTCGCCGCGATACGCGGCTTCGTCGAGCTTGTAGCGCTGGATCATCGTGCCCATCGCGCCGTCGAGAATCAGGATGCGCTTTTGCAGCAGCGCGGGCAGCGCGGCGCCGCGCGTGTAGGCCCGCGCGGGGGCTTTCGGAAGGGCGTTCTGGGTCATGACGGACGAGGCCTGCACCAAATGTGAAATAGCCTGACATTGTAGCCGCAGCGCGGGGCGGTCGCTCTCGGGGCGGGCTTCGCGGACCGGAATCTGTCGGGCAAAAAAGAACCCCGCCAGTTGCGGGGCGGGGTCTTTAGGAAATGGCGAGTGTCGCCTTCAGCCGCGAGTCCGGGCGGCGGCGGGCGCGGACGGCGGCGAGCCGCCCGCGCGCGTGCATGCATCAGTGGAGCACGACGGGTTGGGTCATCAGAATATCGAACTGACCGAGGAATTCATCGACATCTTCGAGCGACGGCTCTTCCGCGATCAACTGTTGCACGTGCTCGCGAAACTTCGCGGCGAGCGCGCCGTCGATGAAAATTTCCCGTTGCGTGTTCTTGTCGACGATCTCGTAGCCGCCCGCCTTCATGGCGAGATGGTTGTCCTGCGGCGGAAATTCGACGACGCAATAGTTGGGGCTGTTGTAGATCATTTGCATGGCGACACTCCTTATTCCTTGTTTGCTCCGTGGCAATCCTGACGCTTAGTTGGAGCGATTGGGTTGGAATTCAAGGGGTGGCCTCGACGTGATGCCAGTGGTATCGAGGCTTTCTCTGCAACAAAAACAGGAAAAATCAGGTGGAACCGCGTAAGAAATCTCCCAAAAGCGCGGAAAAGCGCTGCGATTCCTCCACCGGTGACAAGTGAGCCGCATTGAGAAGTTCGAATCGCGCGCCCGGCACTACGTCTGCAACAACCTTTGAGGCAGCATGCGGCGTGCCAACATCGTGCTGACCCGCGACGACGAGCGTGCGCTTCGTCACAGTTGGCAGTTTGTCGCGCGCATCGAAACGGCTGACGGCTTCGGCGGCACGTGCAAAGCCCTCTGCGGGCGTGTTTGAGATGGTATCGGCGATCTGCTCGACCACTTCGGGATGCGCCTTGCGGAAGTCAGGCGTGAGCCAGCGCTCGAGCGTTGTGTCCACGATACTCGCAGTCCCGTTTTCGCGCACGGAAGCTGCCCGTTGCGCGAAGGTCGGGCGCGCGTCCTCCGGAATAAAGGCCGGCGCGCCGACGACTGTCAGAGTCTCCACTTTGTCGGCATGGTTGATCGCGAGTTTCTGCGCGACCATGCCGCCGATCGACAGCCCGACCACATGCGCCGACGGCGCGCCGAGCTTGTCGAGCAGCGTCGCGAGATCGTCGGCGAGATCGTCGATCGTGAAGGCGTCGGGCGAGACGGCCGTTTCGCCGTGCCCGCGCAGGTCGTAGCGCAGCACGGTGAAGCCGTGGCGAAAGTAGCCGGCCATCTGGTCCCACACCGAGAGATCGCCGGCAAGTTGATGGATGAAGACGAGCCAGGGACCGCCGCCTTCGTTGTCGAGAACATAGCGTGTATCGATGCGATTGATCGTCAACTGCATGTCGGCTCCGTAAAGAATGCGGTTTGCGATGCTGTTTCCGATTGACTGCACGCGATGCCGCGTTTCGCTGTCCCGGGTGTCACGGAGTGTGACGGCGGCGTTACGGTTTGTCCGCCTCGGGCGTTGCGGGCGCGGCTGGCGCGGATTCCTCAGGCGCAGCTTGCGTGCCCGGTGTGACATCTTGTGCCGCCGACGGCGGCGGCGCGGTGGTGAGCTTGCCGGCCCAGAGCAGTTCGACCTGCATGCCGTTCGGCTCGGTTTGCAGAATCCGCACGGGCAGCCAGCCGATGGACGGCGCGAGCCAGATGTCCAGCCTGCGGCGGTCGCCTTCCTTGCGCGGCAGGCGCGTGAAATGGCGCGCCGTCGTGAAGCCGCCGCGCGCCTGCACGGTTTCGTCGCCGACGGTTTCAATCGGCCAGATTTCGCTGCTGTCGTTGTCCGCGACGCTGAACTGACGCGTCACGCCCGGCTTGTACTTGTCCGGCGCGCCGCGCACGAGGCTCGCGAGCTGCATGACGACGCTGAAGCGGTCCTGCGCGCCGTCGGCGAGCGGCTGGCTTTGCGGCGTCTTCGTGTAGACGATCTGCTTCGTGTCGCGGTTGAAGATGGCGACATCGGCGGCGCGGCGGCCGCGCTGCTCGGAATACTGCTCCGGCGCGATGCCGAATCCGTCGATATGGCCCTTGCTCGAATACACGAACGGACCGACGAAAGGGATGGGAATCGAGACGACCATCTCGTAGCGCTGGCCGTCGTTGATCCAGTGGATCGTGCCGGTCTGATTCATCATGCCGTTGACGAGCGTGTCGTAACGCAACTCGCCCGTAGGCGGAACACTGAACCTGTCACCCGATGCGGCGGCAGCGGCTTGCGATGCGGGCGCTGGCGCCGCCGCAGGACTTGACGCGGGCGTCGTCGTCGCCGGCGCGGACGCAGCGACGCCGGACGCAGCGACGGGCGCATCCGGTTGAGGCGTCGCCGCGCTCAGCACCGGCGCGGGCGCGGGCGCGGCGGGCTTCGATGGCGCGTGTGCTGGCACGGGCGTCGGTGCGGCCGGTTTCGGCGGCGTGGGCGCGGGCGGCTGCGGCGTGGGCGGGGCGATCGGCTTCGGCGTCAGCAGTTCCACCTGCACGGGCGGCGTCTCGGGCGGCGCGTTGGTCGGCTGGCGATTGTGTTCGATCCACCGCATCGCGCTCAGGTGCAGGCCCGCGACGATCAGCACGGCCAGCGCCCAGCGCCCCCAACGGCGCGGCGTGGCGGATTCGGGGGCGGCGTCGGGCGGCTCGCCCGACGCGAGGCGAGGACGGCGGAATTGAAACAGTGACATCGTGCTGGGAGAAGGAAGCGCGTGGCGGGGAGGCGAAACGCGTAAGACACGCGCGATGGAAACGATGTTCCTCGCCCACGTCGACGAACGCGCTCAGCGCTCGCCCGCTTTATACCCCAATTCGTAAGACAGCTCGCGCGCGCACTCGCGCAACGCGGAATCGATTTCACCGCCCCAGCGCGTATCGAACGTGCCTTCGTGCCCGAGCGCGATGAGGCCGAGCGCGAGCTCACCGGTCGAATCGAACACCGGCGTGCAGAACGCGTGGATCGTCGGCAGCAGCATGCCTTCGACGCGCGCCGCGCCGTGCTCGCGCACTTCGGCGAAAAGCGGCTCGACATCGGCCATGGTTTGCTTCATCGCGATGAGTTCGCGCTCCAGCATCGGCTGCGTCTTGCTGCGCGGCAGATACGCGGCGAAGAGCAGACCGGTGGCCGACGTGAGCAGCGGCATCACGTCGCCCAGTTTGAGCGATGCCTTCGCCGGATGGCTCGATTCCATCCAGTGCACGACGGTCGGCCCCTGATTGCCCCATACCGCGATCCCGACCGTCTGATCCAGCCGGTCGCGCATCTGCGCGAGCGCGATGCGCGCGAGCCTCACGCCATCGACGCGCGCAAGCCGCGCGAGACCCATCTGCAACGCGAAGCCGCCGAGTTCATAGCGCCCGGAAACCGGGTCCTGCGATGCAACCCCGAGCCGCAGGAAACTCACCAGATAGCGATGCGCCTTTGCCGGACTCATGCCCGCGCGCTGCGCGAGGTCGCGCAGCATCATCGCGCGCGGCTCGTTGGTGAGCACGTCGAGCAGCCGGAAGCCGACTTCGATCGATTGAATGCCGGAGCGTGTTTTCTCCTCGGCGGCGTCGTTGGCGTCGAGGTTGTCTTCGTCGTCGGGACCAGCGGATGGGATCGATTGCATGAAGCGCGAAAGCACGGCAAGGGGATTCACCATCGTAAAATAGATTTCCCTTAACGTCATCCCAAGTCACCGACCCCGCGCCATGAAACTCGCAACATTGAAGGACGGCACACGCGACGGCCAGCTCGTCGTCGTATCGCGCGATCTGCGCACGGCGGCCATCGCCGATGGAATCGTCTCGACGCTGCAACGCGCGCTCGATGACTGGACCTTCTACGCGCCGCAACTCATGGACCTCTACGAGGCGCTGAACACCGGCCACGCGCGCAATACTTTCCCGTTCGATCCGAAAGCCTGCATGGCGCCGCTGCCGCGCGCGTTTCAGTGGGCGGATGGCTCGTCGTATGTGAATCACGTCGAATTGGTGCGAAAGGCGCGCAAAGCGGATATGCCGCCCGAATTCTGGACCGATCCGCTGATGTATCAGGGCGGCAGCGACGACTTCATCGGCCCGACGGACGACATCGTGTGCGCGACGGAATCGTATGGCATCGACTTCGAAGCAGAAGTCGCGGTGATCACGTCCGACGTCCACATGGCCGCGATGCCCGACGAAGCGCTGCGCAGCGTGCGTCTGCTGATGCTCGTGAACGACGTGTCGCTGCGCAATCTCATTCCCGCCGAGCTCGCGAAGGGTTTCGGCTTCTTCCAGAGCAAGCCCGCGACGGCGTTTTCGCCGGTCGCCGTCACGCCCGACGAACTCGGCGACGCGTGGCGCGAAGGCCGCGTGCATCGCCCGATGATCGTGCACTGGAACGGCAAGAAAGTCGGCCAGCCGGATTGCGGCACGGACATGGTGTTCCACTTCGGGCAACTGATCGCGCACGCGGCGAAGACGCGCAACCTGCGCGCGGGCTCGATCGTCGGTTCGGGCACGATCTCCAACAAGGACGCGAAGCGCGGCTACTGCTGCATCGCCGAGAAGCGCTGTCTGGAAACCATCGAGCACGGCGCGCCGCAGACGGAATTCATGAAGTTCGGCGACGGCGTGAAGATCGAGATGTTCGATGAAGACGGCAAGTCGATCTTCGGCGCGATCGATCAGGCGGTCGTGCAGCCGGAGCATTGAACGGGTTTAGCCCGATGCGGCGTGCGCAAGCCTCGCCTTACACTTTGCCGGGCTGCGTTCGCGCAGCAATAAAACGATCAAAAAAAGGAGACTTCGATGGCGGCAGGCAAGTGGACATTCCTAGCGGGCGCGGCATTCGCGCTCGCCGCGACGACGGCGGCATTCGCGCAGACGGCGCAGCACGTGAAGATCGGCCTCGTGCTCTCGCTCACGGGACCGGCCGCGTCGCTCGGCATTCCCGCGCGCGACACCGTCGCGCTCCTGCCGAAGGAAATGGGCGGCAAGCCGGTCGATTACATCGTGCTCGACGATGCATCCGACACCACGCAGGCCGTGCAAACCACGAAGAAGCTCATCAGCGAAGATCAGGTCGATGCGATCATCGGCTCGTCGATCACGCCGAACTCGCTCGCGATGATCGATGTCGTAGCGCAAGGGCAAACGCCGATGATCTCGCTCGCGTCGTCGTCGAAGATCATCGAGCCGGTCGACGACAAGCGCCGCTGGGTCTTCAAGACGCCGCAAACCGACGCGATGATGGCCTCCGCCATCGCCGAACATGCGAGCAATCATGGCGTGAAGACGCTTGCGTATATCGGTCAGGCGGACGCGCTCGGCGAGACCTTCTATGCCGAAGTCGCGAAATTCGCGCAGTTGCACAAGATCGAAGTGGTCGCGAACGAGCGCTTCAATCGCACCGATCCGAGCGTGACCGGGCAGATTCTCAAGATTCTCGCGGCGAAGCCGGATGCGGTCGTCGTCGGCGCGGCCGGCACGCCCGCGGCGTTGCCGCCGAAGACGCTCGCGCAGCGCGGCTTCAAGGGCAAGGTGTATCACAATCACGGTGTGGGCAATCGCGACTTCCTGCGCGTGTGCGGCGCGGATTGCAACGGCACCTTCCTTCCCGCGAGCCCGGTGCTCGTCGCCGCGCAGCTGCCCGACGATCATCCGGCCAAACGTCTCGCGCTCGAATACATCAAACTGTATGAGGCGAAGCAGGGGGCGGGCACCGTATCGGCGTTCGGCTCGTATGCGTGGGACGCGGGCATGCTGCTCAATCGCGCGGTGCCCATCGCGATGAAAGCGGGCGCGCCCGGTACGCCGGCATTTCGCAGCGCGCTGCGCGATGCGCTCGAAGGCACGAAGAATTTTTCCGACACCAACGGGCAGGTCAACATGACGCCCAACGATCACATCGGCCTCGACCAGCGCGCGCGCGTGATGGTCGAGATCCGCGACGGCAAGTGGATATACCAGCCGCGCTAACCCTTCAGTGAACAGAACCATGAGCGATCTCTCTCTTTACGCGAGCTACAAATCGCTGGAGTTGCGCCGCCATCCGCACGGCGTGCTCGAAGTGGTGATGCCCGGCGCGGGCGCGAACAAGAGCGGCCTGTCCACCGCCGACGCCAACATGCATCGCGAGCTCGCGGACATCTGGCGCGACATCGATCGCGATCCCGATACGCGCGTCGCGCTGATCCGCGGCGAAGGCAAGGGTTTTTCGGCGGGCGGCGATCTCGGCCTCGTCGAGGAGATGGCGAACGACTTCGACGTGCGCGCGCGCGTGTGGCGCGAGGCACGCGATCTCGTCTATAACGTGATCAACTGCGGCAAGCCGATCGTCTCCGCGATGCACGGTCCGGCAGTCGGCGCGGGGCTGGTCGCGGGCCTGCTCGCCGATATCTCGATCGCATCGAAGTCGGCGCGCATCATCGACGGGCACACGCGGCTCGGCGTCGCGGCGGGCGATCACGCGGCAATCGTATGGCCGCTGCTGTGCGGCATGGCGAAGGCCAAGTACTATCTGCTGCTGTGCGAGCCGGTGAGCGGTGAGGAGGCGGAGCGCATCGGACTGGTGTCGCTCGCCGTCGAAGAGAACGAACTGATGCCGAAGGCGATCGAAGTGGCGAACCGTCTCGCACAAGGCTCGCAGACTGCGATCCGCTGGACCAAGTACGCGCTCAACAACTGGCTGCGCTCGGCGGGGCCGACCTTCGATACGTCGCTCGCGCTGGAATTCATGGGCTTCGCGGGCCCTGACGTGCACGAAGGCATGCGCTCGTTGCGCGAGCGGCGCGCGCCGGATTTTCCGGGCGGCGCGCCGTTCTGAGCGGCGCGAATCTCACACGCAAGAAAACAAGGAGAGTCGAATGACCGACAACACTGGCGGTACGCCGCCCTACACGATTCCCGGTTTTCCCGGATTCGGCCAGGCCGACATGATGGGCAAGATGTGGGAACTGATGCGTCTGAATCCGTTCGCCGCCGCGATGCCGGGCGGCGGGCAGGGCATGGGTCCCTCACTCTCGATGATGTCGGACATGCTCGCTCCGCTCACCAACATCGAAGAACTCGACAAGCGCGTGACGGACATGCGCGCCGTCGAGCACTGGCTGAAGCTCAATCTCAACATGCTGCAATCGGCGATCCAGGCGCTCGAAGTGCAGCGCGCGACGCTCGCGACGCTGCGCGCGTTCGGCGCGTTTGCGCAGACATCGGTAGAAAGCGCGCACAACGCCGCGACGGAGAACGCGAAAGCGGCGAGCGCGGGCTGGCCGATGAGCGGTGCGGCGAAGCCGGAAGCGCCGAAGCAGGCGGCGGCAAGCGTTGCGCCCGCGAGCGAGACATCGGCTGAAGGCGAGGAAGCCAGCGAGACGGCGTCCGCGCCGCCGCCCGGTTTCGATCCGACCGGCTGGTGGAACGTGCTGCAATCGCAGTTCAATCAGCTTGCGCATCTCGCGATGCTTCAGCCCGGCATGACCGGCCCGCTCGACCCGACGGGCGCTGGCCAGCCTGCCGCCGCTGCTGGCGAGAACAGCGCCGGGCAGCCGGCGGACGGCGCCGAGGATAAAACCGACGCCGCCTCCGCGGCTGCGAAGAAAGCGGCAGCACGCAAGGCCGCGCCGCGCAAGAAACCCGTCTGACTCCCGTTCTTCAGGGATTCCCTCCCTGAAACTACGCTCGGCGGCGCACCACGTTCCGCCGAGCCTGCCGATTCCCTTCGATGCGCGAAGCGTCATCGAACCGCGTCATTGGTGTCCGTTTGTCTCGACGAAACGCATCTCAGCACCGACGACCGTTGTAATTTTGTCTATGATGAAACATCGACGACGCTCGAATTTGTCCACCTTCGGCGTCGGGCATGCAATCTGCATCGTACATGGTGTCTATGATTCCAATCGATCTGTCCATGACAAACTCATCAGAACAAGACTTCGATTCCGAACCGTTCTCGGCTGACGCGGAAACGCCGGAGCCCGCGCCACGGGCTGACGCGGCATCGGGCACGACGGGAATCGGCATTGGTGCGATCGCTCAGGAAATTGGTCTGACGAAGGACACATTGCGCGTCTGGGAACGCCGCTACGGTTTTCCGCAGCCGATGCGGACGGCGGGCGGCGAGCGGCTGTATCCGCAGGAACAGGTGACGAAGCTGCGGCTGGTCAAGCGCCTGCTGGATGCGGGACATCGCCCGAGCAAGGTGCTCGCGCAACCGATCGACCTGCTGCAGCAACTGGCCGAAAGCTCCGGCGTCGGACAGGATGCGCCGGACGTCGAGCTCGATCACCTGATTTCGCTGTTGCGCAAGAGCGCGTATGAAGAGTTTCGCTTCGGCCTGCTGAAGCGCGCCACGCGCGACGGGCTCGAACGCTTCGTGCTCGATGTCGCGGCGCCGCTGTCGGCGCGCGTCGGCAATGCATGGGCTGCGGGCACTTTGCAGGTCTATCACGAACATTTGTTCAGCGAAGCGATCCAGGCGTCGATGCGTACGCTCATGCGGCCACTCTCCGATGCCGTGCGTGGACGCGGCAGCCGGCCGCGCGTTCTGCTCACCACGCTATCGGGCGAAGGCCACGGCCTCGGCATCCTGATGGCCGAAGCGATGTTCACGCTCTCCGAATGCGAGTGCGTCCAGCTCGGCTTGCAGACGCCGCTGCACGATATCGTCGATGCCGTGGCGGCGCATAACGTCGATATCGTCGCGCTTTCCTTCACGGCGGTGCTGCCCGCGCAGGCCATCGCGAACGGGCTGACCGATCTGCGCAATCTGTTGCCACCGCACGTGCGGATCTGGGCGGGCGGCAGCAGTCCGGCGCTGCGCCGCAAGTTCAGCGACGGCATACAACACGTCGGCGGCTTGACGCCGATCGACGAAACTGTCGCGGATTGGCGTCAATCGGCCATGTTATGATCGATTGCGCTCGCTGCGGCGAGCATTGGCGCGCAAGTTCGCGGCGCATGCATATCGCATTGCTGTCACGCGAGCAGGGCATACTGCGCGGCCGGCGCCGTATCGGCGGCGGTCAAGGCGCCACTTGAACATACCTCAGGCACAGGTTTCGCTCCTCACCCACGGTAGAACAAGACGCACAACACGCAACATTTGCACGGGGAGTGCAGTGTTTCAGCGGGACGCGAGGCCATGCCGCCGCGCCCTATTTGCGCGCTCGTTGTCGTTTTTCGTCTTTGGCCGACCGAATCCCGCGTAAAATTGAAAGCTTGGCTGCTTGCATGCAAGCACTTACGCACGCGCCGGCCGAAAGTCAACACAGATATAACGTCGCATAAGTGGCATCAGGGGTGGACTATGAACACCATGCTTTATCCGGAACTTTATAAATCGCTGGAATCCGTCCGCTGGGATATGGAGAAGGATATCCCGTGGGACAAATTCGATGTTTCCCTGCTCACCGACGAGCAGGCCAAGACCATCAAGATGAACGCGATCACCGAATGGTCCGCTCTTCCCGCAACCGAGATGTTCCTGCGTGACAACCACCATGACAGCGATTTCTCCGCTTTCATGAGCGTGTGGTTCTTCGAGGAGCAGAAGCATTCGCTCGTGCTGATGGAGTATCTGCGGCGCTTCAAGCCCGACATGGTGCCGTCGGAAGAGGAATTGCACGCGGTGCGCTTCGAATTCGATCCCGCGCCGCCGCTGGAAACACTGATGCTGCACTTCTGCGGTGAGATCCGTCTGAACCACTGGTATCGCCGCGCGGCCGAGTGGCACACCGAACCGGTGATCAAGCACATCTACGAAACCATTTCGCGCGACGAAGCCCGCCACGGCGGCGCGTATCTGCGCTACATGAAGAAGGCGCTCACGAATGCAGGCGACACCGCGCGCGCGGCGTTCGCGAAGATCGGCGTGCTGATGGCGTCCGCGCGCCGCACGGAAAAACCGCTGCATCCGACCAACCTGCACGTGAATCAGGCGCTGTTTCCGCGCGACACCGTGCAGTCGCGCCTGCCCGATCCGGAATGGCTCGAACGCTGGCTGGACGACCAGATCCGCTTCGACGACAGTTGGGAAAAGAAGGTCGTCGAGCGCATTCTGCACAACCTGTCGATTCTGTTCGAGCGTTCGTTCGCGACCGCGCAGGAATTGAACCGCTATCGCAAGGAAGTGACGCAACGTCTGCAAGCGGCGCCGGGCGGAACGGCCGAGCAGCCGGCCTGAGGTTTCAGGCCGCAGGTTCTGACGATCGAACGGCCCGCCGGGTAAAACCGGCGGGCCGTTTGCATTTCATCGCTACCGATTCGCTTGCAGGGTGTCGTGGCACAATGCGCGCTTTCAGCACATCGCAACGAGCGCCGTCATGCCCGCTATTTTCGAACGCAAGATCATCACGCGCGAAGCGCTTGCCGCGCGCCGCTCCACGCTCGCCGGTCCGGTCGTATTCACGAACGGCGTCTTCGACATTCTTCATCGCGGCCACGTGACCTATCTCGCGGATGCGAAAGCGCTTGGCGCCACGCTCATCGTCGGCGTGAACAGCGATGCGTCCGTGCGTACGCTCGGCAAGGGCGACGACCGGCCGATCAATCGCGAGGACGATCGCATGGCGCTGCTCGCGGCACTGGAAAGCGTCGACTGGGTCGTGAAGTTCGAGGAATCGACACCGCTGCAACTGATCGAGGCCGTGCATCCCGATGTGCTCGTGAAGGGCGGCGACTACGACATGGACAAGCTCGCCGAATCGGCGCTCGTGCGCAGTTGGGGCGGCAAGGCGCTTGCCATCGCGTTCGAGCACGACCGGTCGACAACCGCGCTGCTCAGAAAGGTTCGCGCGCAGTCCTGACTGATCTGCGCCGGCTCACTGCCCGAGCGGCGCAGTCTGCACGTTGGCGGCCGGCGCCGGTCCGCCGACGCGCGGCTGATCGAACGATTCCTCCGGCCGGAGCGGACGCGTTGCGAGCGCTTCGGGATGCACTTGCTGCAAGAGATGGTACGGCTCGCGTGCGCCCGCCGCGGGCAGCGGACCGAACATGCCGCGCATGACCGCGAACATCAGCAAGTTGGCGAGAATCAGGAGGGCGATCAGCCAGCGCAGCATTCCTGGGCTCCGTCAATCAGGTAAGGGAATCAGGATGAATGGCGCGCCGTCGCGTCGCGCGCGATGAGCGCGAGGCCGGACAGCACGAGGGAATCGTGTCGAGTATGCGGCACGTCGAGCGCGCCCGCGATTTCATTCGCGGCGCCGCCGCCGAGCACGAGCCGGACGTCGGCATGCAAGTCCGCTTGCAGATCGTGCCACGCGCGCTCGATCAGACTCGCCTGTGCGAGCAGGCATCCGGACGACAGCGCGGCGGCCGTGTCGGTGGCGAAGAGGCTGCGCGTCTGACTCAGCGCTTCGCGTGCGGATGCGGCGTCGAGCGTCGGCAGTTGTGCGGTGTGGCTGCCGAGCGACTCCATCATCAGCGACCAGCCCGGCGCGATCAAACCGCCGATGAAGACGCCGTCGGCGCGCAGCGCTTCGAGCGTCGTCGCGGTGCCGAAGGTCGCGACGAGCAGATGCTCGCCCGGATAGGCAGCGCGCGCCGCGATCATGCCGGCCCAGCGATCGCTGCCGAGGCGCGTCGGATCGGCGTAGGTGTTGACCACGCCGCACTGTTCGGCGCGCGCGCGCACGACGGTGCGCGGCAACGATGGCCAGCGCGCGTCGATCAGTCGCTGGATGCGGTTCTGCACCGGCATGCCCGCGACGTTCGAAATCCACGCGCTCGCCGGCACGGGCAAAGCGGACCAGTCGCCGAGCGCGGCGTCGTCGGCGGCGGTCGAGTGATGCGCGTGCTCGAATGCGCCGTTGGTCAGCGACGCGCCGTGGGCATCGACGAGCGACCACTTGATGCGGCTGTTGCCCGCGTCGATGAGCAGATACGGCGCTTCATCGCCGGACGTTTTCACGGGCGTTCCCTTGCGAGGCGCAGCGTCAGTTCGCCGGTCGCGACGGCGCGCGGGCCTTCGGGTGCGTCGATCAGCAACTGGCCGCTGTCATCGACGCCTGCTGCGATGCCGCGCGTCACTTCCATGCCCTGATCGATCAACGCGACTTCGCGTCCTGCCCAGGCGTGCGCGTCGAGCCAGCGCTGGCGAAACGGCTTGAAGCCCTCGGCTTCGAAACGCGGCAGCGCGGCGTCGAGCGCGTTGAGGAGCGCGGCGAGAGCCTCGGTGAGATTGGCGTCGGGCCAGGCGCGTGCGAGCGCGGCCGGCGCGGCGGCGGGCGCGGATGACGCGGCGAGCCGATTCGCGTCGTCGACCTGCGCGGCGAGCTGTTCCGCGCCGTGCAGGTTCAGGCCGATGCCGATCACGACCGCCGTCGCGTCCGGCGTGTTCCACGCGGTTTCGATGAGAATGCCGGCGAGCTTGCCGTCATCGAGCAGGACGTCGTTCGGCCATTTCAACGCGGGTCGCGCCGATGGCGCGAGCGGCAGACGCGCGAGCGCATCGAGCACGGCGGTGCCGATGGCGAGACTCAGGCCCGACAATCCTTCGATCGGTCGCTTCAGCACGCAGCCAACCGACATCAGCAGCGCATTGCCCGGTTCGGCGAGCCACGCGCGGCCGCGCCGTCCGCGTCCTGCTGTTTGCGAATACACGATGCGGGCGACGGGCGCGGGCGTGCCGTCGCGCCGTGACGTGCGCAGTTGCGCCATCAGGTCCGCGTTCGTAGAGCCCGTTTCATCGACGATGTCGATGGTCCAGTCGCGAACGGGCCGCTCGGCGAGTGCCGCGAGCCGGGTGCGATCGATGCGCCAGGGCGCGTCGGGGGCGAAGGGGGAGGAGGTCATGGCGGGTATTGTAGCCGTGGGTTCGGCGAGCTACACCTGCCGGCGAGTCACACGAATGAGATCCGCAGTGTCTTGCCGCAGGCTGCTGCGTATTTGTGGAGCGTATCGAGCGAAGGTGAATGCTTTCCGCTGATCAGCGAGCCTTCGAGTCGCGCCACGGCCGACGCGGTCGTCTTCATGTGCTCGGCCACTTGCGCTTGCGTCAGACCTGCTTCCTTGCGCGCGCGAAGCAGCGCATCGAGCGCTTCGTACTTGGGACCCAGAGCGTCATATGCCGCCTTGAATTCCGGGTCGGCGAGCATGCGACGGGTGTCTTCGTCGGTGTGAGCGACCGGTTCATATCGCCGTTCCAGTTCGCGTTGCAGTCGGGTTTTAGCCATTTCTTTTCACCTCCTTCATTCGCTCTCGCGCAATTCGCAGTTCATCGTCGGGCGTTCGCCTGGTCTTCTTGACGAAGGCATGCAGCATGACGATCCGTCTGCCAATGGTCATGCAATAAAAGACGCGGCCCACGCCTTCCTTACCGTGTGGCCGGAGTTCGAACAGTCCTTTCCCCATCGATTTTGAATGGGGCATTCGCAAATTCGCACCGTGGATTTTCATGAGATCCACCAGCCGCCAGTAGTCCGAGCGAATTCCGGCCGGCAGGTCGTAAATTTCATCGCGAAGTTGTTCGTCGAAGTACGTTATGGTCCAACCGTGGTCATAAGATGTTAGCATATTTGCTATGTTGCTCAAGGATGCGAAGCACCTCAGTCTTCTCGATCCTGTGACTCTGCGGAATCCAGCCATTGGATATAAGCCGATATCCAGATGCAGCACGCACCACCATCCCCGCGCCCCCGCTACACACTTCGCTACAATGTCCTCTCCCCATTAACCGCGTCTCATCGCGCCATCGATCCTTGGACTTCGACACGCCGCCGCGCCTACGGGTGGAAGCTGGTCAGCAGGGCAAGGTGGTCCGGCTCTCGGGCCAGTGGACCGCGCTCGCGCTCGCCCGCGACCGCGCGAAGAGCGGCGTCACGCGGCGGCTGCGCGCCATCGGGCGCGAAGCGATCAGCCAGTGGGATCTGCTGTCCGTCGAGCGGCTCGATCACGTCGGCGGACAGGCGCTCTGGCGCGTCTGGGGCCGCAAGATGCCCGCGACCATCGCGCTGTCCGACACTCAGCGCGAAATCTTCGAGCGCGTCGCGCTGCTCGATGCCGAGCGCGAGGAACCCGAGCCCGTCGATCGCGTCGATCCGGTCACGCGCCTCGGTCAGCTGATCTTCACGTTCTTCGATCATCTCTACGGCGGCCTCGCACTGTTCGGCGGCTTCATGCTCGATCTCTTCGGGCTCGTTCGGCGTCCGCAGCGAATCCCGTGGACGGAAATCTCCGCGAACATCTATAGCGCCGGCGCGCAGGCGCTCGCGATCACCGCGCTCGTCGCGTTCCTGATCGGCATCGTGCTGAGCTATCTGTCCGCGCAACAGTTGCAGGCGTTCGGCGCGAACCAGTACATCGTGAACATTCTCGGGCTGTCCGTGATCCGCGAACTCGGGCCGGTGCTCTCCGCGATTCTCGTCGCCGGGCGCTCGGGCTCCGCGATCACCGCGCAGATCGGCGTGATGCGCGTCACCGAGGAACTCGACGCGATGCAGGTCATGGGCATTCCGCACGGCCTGCGGCTCGTGCTGCCGCGCGTGATCGCGCTCGGCATCGCGATGCCGCTGCTCGTCATGTGGACCAACATCGTCGCGTTGACGGGCGGCGCGCTCGCGGCGAAGCTCGTGCTGTCCATCGACATGAACTTCTTCATTCGCTCGCTGCCGTCGGTCGTGCCGATCGCGAATCTGTGGATCGGGCTCGGCAAGGGCGTCGTGTTCGGTATGCTGATCGCGCTCGCCGCGTGTCATTTCGGCTTCCGCATCAAGGCGAATTCGCAGAGTCTCGGCGAAGGCACGACGACCTCCGTCGTCACGTCGATCACCATCGTCATTCTCGCGGACGCCGTGTTCGCGATCCTGTTCCAGAACGTCGGGCTCTGACCGCCATGTCGACCACGCTCGCCACCGCCGTGCGCCACCAGCCGCCGCCCGTCATCGCGGAACCGGTGATCGAAGTGCGCGATCTCACCAAGCGCTACGGACGCACGGTGATCCACGAGCATCTGAATCTGGACGTCCGGCGCGGCGAGATCGTCGCGCTCCTGGGCGGTTCCGGCTCGGGCAAGACCACGCTCGTGCGGCAGATGCTCGGGCTGGAATCGCCGAGCTCGGGCACCATCCGCGTGCTCGGCGAGGAATGGGCGAACATGGACGAAGAAACCGCGAAGATGCTGCGCACGCGCTCCGGCATGATGTTCCAGCAGGGCGCGCTGTTCTCGTCGCTGACCGTGTATGACAACATCGCGCAGCCGTTTCGCGAACTCGGCAAGATTCCCGAGGATCTGATCCGCGAGTTCGTGATGCTGAAGCTCGAAATGGTCGGGCTGTCGTGCAAGCACGCGAGCAAGATGCCATCCGCGCTGTCGGGCGGGATGGTCAAGCGCGTGGGCATCGCGCGGGCGATCGCGCTCGAGCCCGAACTGCTGTTTCTCGACGAACCCACCGCCGGTCTCGATCCCAAGGCGTCGGACGAATTCGTCGATCTGATCGCGACGCTGCATCGCGCGCTCGGGCTGACCGTTGTGCTGGTCACGCACGATCTCGATACGATGGTCGCGCTTTCCACGCGCGTCGCCGTGCTGGCGGAGCGGCGCGTGCTGGTCGCCGCGCCCGTGGAGGAAGCGTGCGCGGTGGACCATCCGTTCATCCGCGAGTATTTTCTCGGACGGCGCGGGCGGCGCGCGTTGCAGGCCCTGCCGCCCGAGCGTCGCGCGAAGCTGCCGCCGGCCGCGCTCGAGGACGCGCCGATCACCGTCAACAAATAGCCGCACGACGCGCCGCCGACGCCGCCAGGAAGTCAAAGGAACCCGCCGATG
The DNA here is from genome assembly GCF_018408855.1 of Caballeronia sp. NK8. GTDB lineage: Bacteria > Pseudomonadota > Gammaproteobacteria > Burkholderiales > Burkholderiaceae > Caballeronia. Next base: position 169,965 of record NZ_AP024322.1, read on the forward strand.
GAAAACAAATCACATGCGTTCTGGACTGGGCTTTTCACGATCGCCCTCGTGCTGGCCATCGCGTTCGCCGTGTTCTTCTTCAACGTGGATCGCACCGTGCGCGTGCCGTACGATCTGATCGCCCGCACCAATGTCACCGGGCTGTTCACGGACGCGGCCGTGCGCTATCGCGGCCTGGGCGTCGGCAAGGTGCAGTCGATCAGTTTCGACAAGTCGCATCCGGGGCAGATCCGCATCCGCATTCTGGTCGATAAAAACGCGCCCATGACGCATTCCACCTATGCGACGCTCGGCTTTCAGGGCGTGACGGGCATCGCGTTCGTGCAGCTCGACGACACGGGCAAGGACACGGAAGCGCTGGCGTCGTCGCCGCAGCACATCGCCGAAGTGCCGATGCGCCCGGGCCTGTTCGAGCAGTTGCAGCAGCGCGGCGACGTGATCCTGCGCAAGTTCGAGCGCCTCGCGGACGACGCCGACAAGTTCCTCTCCGACGACGTGCGCGATCAGCTCCTGGCGACCACGAAGAGCCTGCAGGGCGCAGCCGACGGCATCGCGACGCTCGCGAGCCAGGTCCAGCCCGCCACGGCGCAGTTACCGCAGACGCTCAAGCAGATCAACACCACGCTCGCGTCCACCAATCAACTCGTGCAGAACCTGAATCGTCCGGACGGCCCGTTGTTCACCAATCTGAACAAGGCGGGCAAGGCCGCGGAAGACGCGGGCGCGGCGCTCGCCGACATGAACGAGTCGCTGCGCTTCGTGACCGCGCGCGTCGGCTTCGAGGCGCTGCCGCGCTTCTACTCGTTCAGCGACGACGTGAGCGCGGCTGCCCGCTCGGTCGATCGCGCCGCCGACACCTTCAGCACCAATCCGCGCAGCGTGCTCTTCGGCGCGCCGCAGAAGGAGCCGGGACCGGGCGAGCCGGGCTTCACGTGGCCCGCGAAAGCCGCGCATTGATCGAATCGAGAGAACGACATGGCAAAGATCGACATGAAAGGAGCGGCCGCGGCGTTGGCACTCGCCTGCGTCACGATGCTCGCGGGCTGCGGGTCGACCTCGACCGCGATGCCGGACGCGCATTACGACCTCGGCGCGACGCCTGTGACCAGCGCTGCCAACGGGTTGCCGACGCCGCCGGTGAAGGTGCTCGCGGTGGGCGCGCCGCGCAATCTCGAAACCGATGCGTTCGTGTATCGCCTGAGCTATGTCGATGCGCAGCGCACCGGCAGCTATTCGAACAGCCACTGGACGATGCCGCCCGCGCAACTCCTGACGCAGCGTCTGCGCGAAGCGCTCGCGGCGCGCGGCCCGATTCTCTCGGGCGCCGATCCGGTGCGCGCCGTGCCGCTGCTCGAAGTCGAGCTGACGGGTTTCGAACAGGTCTTCGACGCGCCCGAGCAAAGCCACGGCCTCGTATCCGTGCGCGCGACGCTCACGCAGCAGGGCCGCGTGGTCGGCCAGCGCAGCTTCACCGCGAGCGCGCCTGCGGCGAGCGCCGACGCGTCCGGCGGCGCGCGGGCGCTCGCTGCCGCATCGGACGATGTGATCGCGCAACTTTCCGCGTGGCTCGCCGCACAACCGCTGACCGCATCGCGATGACCTTCGGCAGTTTCATTAACCGCCCAGCAAGGAGGCGCCCGGGCGGCTCATGACGATCAAGCAATGGCAGCGCCGCCCGTCGGCGTTTTCCCGGCAGGCGCTCGCCGCGTACGCGGCGCTCGTCGTGTATGGCTCGCTCTATCCGTTCTCCGGCTGGCGTTCGCTGGGTCTGAGCCCGTTCGCGTACCTCCTCGATCCGCTGCCGCAATACCTGACCGCCTTCGATGTCGTCACCAACGTGCTCGGCTACATGCCGCTCGGCGTGTTGATCGTGCTCGCGCTGTATCCGCGCTTTCGCGGCACGCTCGCCGTCGGTGCGGCGCTCTTCGGCGGCGCGCTGCTCTCCGGCACGATGGAGGCGATTCAGACGTATTTGCCTACACGCGTCGCCTCCAATCTCGATCTCGCCGCCAATGCGTTCGGCGCGCTTCTGGGCGGCGTGCTGATCGCGCCCGCGACGAGCGCGCTGCTCGACCGGGGCGTGCTGCGGCGCATCCGCTTCACGTGGTTCGAGCGCGATGCGGCGTATGTCATCGGACTGTCGGCGCTGTGGCCGTTCGCGGCGATGTTCCCCGCGCCCTATCTGTTCGGCGGCGGCGATCTGCCGCGCGTGCTGTGGGACGAGCTCGACCCGTCGATGCAGGACGCGATTCTCGCGTGGACGCCCGCGCCATGGGACGTCGAAAGCTGGCCGGACCGGCTCGGCGCGCTCTTGCCCGACGACGCGTGGGAAGCGCTCATCACCTCGACGGCGCTCTTTGCGGCGCTCGTGCTCGCGACGCTGCTCACGCGCAAGCGCGCGCCGCGCATGCGGCTGATGCTCGGTCTCATCGCGATCACGCTCTTCGCGAAAGCGGGCGCGACCTTTCTGCAATCGCGCGCGGGCCTGACCTTCGACTGGGCGACCGACGGCGCGCTCGAAGGCATCGCGCTCGCGACGCTCGCGGGCGTGCTGTCGGTGTCGCTGCCGCGCGGCTTGCGGGCGGCGCTCGCGGGCGCGGCGCTGGTCCTCTCGCTCGCGCTCGTCAATCTGCTGCCGGTGAATCCGTATTTCGACATCGTGCTCGCCGACTGGCGGCAAGGGCGCTATCTGCATTTCAACGGGCTTGCGCACTGGCTCGCGTGGGTGTGGCCGTACGCGGCGCTCGGCTGGCTCGCATCGGCGGCGGAGCGCGCGTGGCTCGCGCGGCGGCGCGCGAGACGGGCCAGCGGCGCGGGGTGAGGGCGGGCACGAACATCGCTCGCTATAATCGACCGACACTTCTCATCGCACCCGCTCATGGATTCCTTCTACAAGTACCACGTGTTTTTCTGCCTGAATCAGCGCGACGCCGACGCGCCGCGCCCGAGCTGCGCGAACTGCAACGCGCAGGCCATGCAGGAGCACGCGAAGAAGCGCGTGAAGCAACTGGGCCTCGCGGGCGACGGCAAGGTGCGAATCAACAAGGCCGGTTGTCTCGACCGCTGCGAGCTGGGGCCGGTGGTCGTCGTGTATCCGGAAGGCACCTGGTACACGTATATCGATGAAACCGACATCGACGAAATCGTCGATTCGCATCTGGCCAACGGCAAAATCGTCGAACGTCTTCTGATCGATCAACCGGCATGAACGCGCAAACCGAAAAATTCCTGATCGACGGGCCGGTCGGCAAGATCGAATGCGCGCTCGACCGTCCTGAAGCAACGCCGCGCGGCATCGCGCTGGTGGCGCATCCGCATCCGCTCTTCGGCGGCACGATGGACAACAAGGTCGCGCAGACGCTCGCGCGCACCATGGTCCAGTTGGGCTACGTGACGTACCGCTCGAATTTTCGCGGCGTCGGCGCGACGGGCGGCGAGCATGACAACGGCATCGGCGAACAGGACGACCTGCTCGCGCTGATCGACCACATGCGCGCGCAACCCGGCCACGCCGACGTGCCGATCGTGCTCGCGGGCTTTTCGTTCGGCACCTTCGTGCTGTCGCACGTCGCGAAGCGCATGCTTGATGCGGGCAAGGACATCGAGCGCATGGTGTTCGTCGGCACGGCGGCGAGCCGCTGGGAAGTCGCGCCCGTGCCCGACACCACGCTCGTGATCCACGGCGAAGTGGACGAGACCGTGCCGATTCAATCCGTGTACGACTGGGCGCGGCCGCAGGAATTGCCTGTGGTCGTGATTCCGGGCGGCGAGCACTTCTTCCATCGCAAGCTGCATATTCTCAAGCGCGTGATCGTCGACGCATGGCGCTGAGCCGCTTCTCGATCGATCGGTAAAACCGGCTAAGCGTCGCCTGAAAAACGTTAAAACGGGCGTGAACCACGCAGATACAAAGGAAATCGGACGCGGCCCACGCGTATAATAGCGCAGAATTTTTTTGCTGCTTCAGACCGCGCGAAGCTGTAGTCGAGCATCTCGCGGTCATCGAAACCCGGCTTCCGAGAACCGTTTTCGCGTCCGTCTGTCGAACGAGCGCTTTTTGCCGCGGCGCCGCGCGCGCCGCTGTCATGGCGAAAAGCCCGACCAGCAGCGACGGTCTGCCCGTTCAACCCGTGCTCCGCCGATCTGCCGATCCCTGATCGCCGTCGTCGCAGCCTGCTTTTTCCGCCGATCGATCCTATGCGCTTTGTCCCTTCCGGCCTGTCTCTTCCTTCTGTTTCCGTTTCCGCCAAAGCCGCTTTCGTTCTGCCTGCCGTGCTGGCGGCAGCAAGCGCTTTCGCTCAGGTTCCGCCGCCCGACGTGACCGCGCGTTCGTGGGTGCTCGTCGACGCCACCAGCAATCAGGTGCTCGCGTCCGGCAATCCCGATGAGCGCGTCGAACCGGCGTCGCTCACCAAGCTGATGACCGCGTATCTCGTCTTCGACGCGCTGAAGTCGAAGAAGATCAACATGGATCAGACCGTCATGCCGAGCGAGGCCGTGCGCCGCGTACGCACCGACGAGTCGCGCATGTTCATCGAGGCGAACAAGCCGGTGACCGTCCACGATCTCGTGTACGGCATGATCGTGCAGTCGGGCAACGACGCGGCCATCGCGCTCGCGGAGCTCGTCGGCGGTAGCGAGGGCAACTTCGTGACGCTGATGAACGCGGCGGCGAAGCGTATCGGCATGAAGCACACGAATTTCGCCGATGTGAACGGCATGCCCGATCCGCAGCATTACACGACCGCCGGCGATCTCGCCGTGCTGTCCACGCGGCTGATCCGCGACTTCCCCGAGTACTACAGCATCTTCTCGGTGAAGGATTTCACGTACAACAAGATCAAGCAGCCGAACCGCAACCGCCTGCTGTGGCTCGATCCGACCGTCGATGGTCTCAAGACCGGCCACACCAAGGCCGCGGGCTACTGCCTGATCGCCACCGCGCAGCGTCCGCTCGCCGGCATGCCGGACGCGAAACGCCGTCTCGTCGCCGTGATGATGGGCGAGCCGAAAGAGCACAATCGCGTGCAGGACAGCCTGAAGATGCTGAACTACGGCTACACCGCGTACGACGCGCTGCGCCTGTACAAGGCGGATCAGGTGGTCGATTCGCCGCGCGTGTACAAGGGCACGGCCGACAGCGTGCAGGCGGGCGTCACGACCGACCAGTACATCACCGTGCCGAAGGGCCTGGGCGAGAAGGTCAAGCCGACCGTCACGCACAGCGACCTGCTCGTCGCGCCGATCAAGAAGGGCCAGCAGATCGGCACCGTCAAGATGATGGCGGACGGCAAGGAAGTCGCGCAGTTCCCGCTCGTCGCGCTGCAGGACGTGCCGGAAGCCGGTATCTTTGGCCGCCTGTGGGATTCGGCCCTGTTGTGGTGGCAAAAGCGCAAGTAATTCGAGTGTCTGAAAAGGAGCGGTTGCGATGAGTCAAGCCGAAGTTTTCGATCCGACGGTCTACCTGAACGGCGAGTGGGGGCCGCTTTCCGAAGCGCGCATTCCCGTGCTCGACCGCGGGTTCATCTTCGGCGACGGCGTGTATGAAGTCGTGCCGCTCTACGCGCAGGCCGATGGCGCGCGCCTGCCGTTTCGCCTGCAGCAGCATCTCGCGCGGCTCAATCGCAGTCTCGGCAAGATCCGCATCGACAATCCGTTCGACGAAGCCGGCTGGCGCGCGCTGATCGACCGCGTGATTCAGGAAAACGCCGGCAACGGCGACGCGCTCGTCTACATTCAGGTCACGCGCGGCGTCGCGAAGCGGCGCGGGCATGCGTTTCCGGCGGGCATCACGCCGACCGTGTTCCTCATGCTCGGCCAGCTCGTGTTTCCGAGCGTGGCGGATCGCGCGCGCGGCGCGGTGGCGGTGACCGCCGAAGACAAGCGCTGGCTGCATTGCGACATCAAATCAGTGTCGCTGCTCGGCAACGTGCTGATGGCGCAGCACGCCGCCGAAAACGACGCGCTCGAAACCATCCAGTTGCGCGACGGTTTGCTGACGGAAGGTTCGTCGTCGAACGTGTGGGTCGTGAAGGGCGGCACGCTGCTCGGCGCGCCGCGCGGACCGCGCATTCTGGAGGGCATCCGCTACGGGCTCATCGAGGAACTGGCGCGCGAAGCAGGCATTGCGTTCGAGGAACGCGACATCACCGAAGCCGAATTGCGTTCGGCCGACGAAATCATGATCAGCTCCGCGACCAAGGAAGTCATGCCGATCACGACGCTCGACGGAAAAAGCGTCGGCGACGGCGCCCCCGGTCCGGTCTATGCTGCACTGTACGAAGCCTACCAGCGGGCCAAGGCGCGTGAATTCGCGCAAGAGGCCACGCGCGCCCGATGACGCGCGAAGTGAAGGAGAAAGCCATGTCCGACAAGCCGCAACCTACCGATCCGACCGATTCCGCCGCTCACAGCGCCGACGAACTGTTCGACTTCCCCTGTGATTTCCCGATCAAGGTGATGGGCAAGTCGCATCCGGAATTTCACGACACGATCGTCGACGTGCTCAAGGCCTTCGACAAGGATTTCGACGCATCGCGTGTCGAAACCCGGCCGTCGTCCGGCGGCAATTACACGGGCCTCACGTGTACCGTGCGCGCGCAGAATCGCGCGCATCTCGACGATATCTATCGCGCGCTCACCGGCCATCCGATGGTCAAGGTAGTGCTCTGAGCTTGCCCGCGGGCGCATCGCACACCGCCGGCGTGCGCTCGTAGAGCAGCCTGAACTGCTCGGCTTCCTCGAAGACCCATTCCCTGAAAGCCTGCACGCGCTTGGTCTGAAGCAGCGCTGTGGGGCACACGAAGTAGTACTTCCACGGACTCGGGCCGTCGACATTGAACAGCCGCACGAGCCGTCCCGCACCGATTTCCTGCATCGAGAGCGAGCGGCGCACGAGCGCGATGCCCTGACCATCGATGGCCGCCTGCAGCAGATTCGACGAATCCTCATACAGAACGCCGCGCCTGGGTTCCTCGATGTCGGTGAGTCCGGCCGCGTCGAACCACGGGCGCCAACGTTCATCTTCCGAGCGCAAGAGCGGCAGATTCGCCAGATCGCGCGGTGTCCGTGGCAACTCGCCGCCGCGAAAATTCGGCGCGCACGCGGGGAAGAACACCTCGTCGAGCAATTCCTCCGAGTGCAGGCCCGCGTACTTGCCAAAACCGAAGCGGATCGCGACATCCACGTCGTCGCGGTTGAAGTCGGTGAGCGCGTTCGTCGACAGCAATTCGAGATCGATTTCCGGATGCTTTTCGATAAACCTGCCGACGCGCGTCGTCAGCCAGCGCGCCGAAAACGACGACAGCATCGACACGATCAGCCGCCGGTCGCGATCGCCGGAACGGATGCGGCGCGTCGATTCCGCCAGCGCGACGAGCGCCGCGCGCACTTCCGCCGCGTACTGCCTGCCGCGATCGGTGAGGCGCACGCGTTTGCCGTCGCGCGCGAACAGCGACACGCCGAGCTCGGCCTCCAGCGCGCGAATCTGATGACTGACCGCGCCGTGCGTGACGAAAAGTTCGTCGGCGGCGCGGGAAAAGCTCTCGTGACGGGCGGCGGCCTCGAAGGCGCGCAACGCATTCAGGGCGGGAAGTTGTCGGAGGTCCATGTGGATTGTCGGCGTTGTCGTTGTCAATACAGCTCACATAGCGATGAAAATTGATCGTTTTGCCAGATGCCTTGCCACGCCTAGGATTGTAGTCATCGAAACGTTCCTTTGGCGGAGTGGATCATGCGAGAAATATCAACAAGCGTCACGTTCGAAATCAAGCCCGGCGAAACCGTGCCGATGCGAATCGCGCGCGGCACGCGCCTGATGGTTCACGGCAACCCGGTCTGGGCGACGCGCAGCAACGACATCGAGGATTACTGGCTCGTTCCCGGCGACAAGCTCAAGCTGCGCGAGCGCGAGCGGCTCTGGCTCTCCGTCGAGGGCGACCGGCCGGCCTATGTCGTCTTCACGATCCTGCCGCGCTGCGACGAACGCGCGATGCACTGGCTTTCGACGGGCATCGAGCGCCTGGCTCAGCGTTTTCGCTCCGGATGGCGCGTGGTCTGACTTCAACTATTCGAATTTGCCATCGAAGGCATGCAAATTCACCATCGGCGGGCATGGGTCGATTTCGGTAAACTACCGGCACCATGTCCGCCACACCGCTCGCCGTCCCACAGGCAATCCACGACGCATCCGACACCGTGCTCAGTTCCGGTGAGTTTCCGGTCGCGTTGCGCTGGCGCGGCCGCGAGCCGTACGGCCAGAGCTTCGACGCGATGCGCGCCTTCACCGACGCCCGCACGCCCGAGACGCAGGACGAAATCTGGCTCGTCGAGCATCCGCCCGTCTTCACGCTGGGCCTCGCGGGCGATCCCGCCCATTTGCTGCTCGCCGGGAGCGGCATTCCGCTCGTCAAGGTAGATCGAGGCGGGCAGATCACGTATCACGGGCCGGGGCAGATCGTCGCTTATCTTCTGATCGATTTGCGTAGGCGCAAGCTGATGGTGCGCGAGCTGGTGCGCCGCATCGAAGAGGCCGTGATCGAAACCCTTGCGACGTATAATCTCGCGACCGACCGCAAGCCTGGCGCGCCCGGCATCTATGTCGCCGGACCGTCCGCGCGGCAGGCGGACCGCGGCGCGAACGTTCGTTTGCACGAATTGCATCAGGGCGCGAAGATCGCCGCGCTCGGACTCAAGATTCGCAACGGCTGCAGCTATCACGGCGTGAGCCTGAATGTGAACATGGACCTGCAGCCGTTCCTCGCCATCAACCCGTGCGGCTACGCGGGGCTCGAAACAGTCGACATGGCGACGCTCGGCGTCGCAGCCGACTGGCGCGACGTAGCTCTCGTGCTGGCCGAACGGCTGGCACTTCAAATCGGCGGCCTCCCCGCAATTGCCGCTGCAACAACCGGATCGACCGAATGACTGACGCAACCGCAAACCTGGCTGGCGAACCCGCCGCTTCTGCTTCGTCGCCCACCGCTTACGACGCCACTGCCAAGCAGAAGGCGCAAGCGAAGACGTCGCGCATTCCGATCAAGGTCATCCCGATCGAGAAGCTGAAGAAGCCGGAATGGATCCGCGTACGCACGGCGACGGGCAATTCGCGCTTCAACGAGATCAAGCAGATCCTGCGCGAGCACAATCTGCATACGGTTTGCGAGGAAGCGAGCTGTCCGAACATCGGCGAATGTTTCGGCAAAGGCACCGCGACGTTCATGATCATGGGCGACAAGTGCACGCGCCGCTGCCCGTTCTGCGACGTCGGCCACGGCCGCCCCGATCCGCTCGATGCGGAAGAGCCGCTGAATCTCGCGCGCACGATCGGCGCGCTGAAGCTGAAGTATGTGGTGATCACGTCGGTGGACCGCGACGATCTGCGCGATGGCGGCGCGGCGCATTTCGTCGAGTGCATCCGTCACGTTCGCGAGCATTCGCCGGAAACGCGCATCGAGATCCTGACGCCGGACTTCCGCGGCCGGCTGGATCGCGCGATCGGCATCCTGACCGCCGCTCCGCCCGATGTGATGAACCACAATCTGGAAACGGTGCCGCGTCTCTACAAGGAAGCGCGTCCGGGTTCGGATTACCACCATTCACTGAAGTTGCTGAAGGACTTCAAGGCACTGCATCCGGAAGTCGCGACGAAGTCGGGCCTGATGGTCGGTCTCGGCGAAACGGAAGAGGAAATCCTGCAGGTGATGCGCGATCTGCGCGCGCACGACGTGGACATGCTGACGATCGGTCAGTATCTGCAGCCGTCGGAGCACCATCTGCCGGTGCGCGCTTATGTGCATCCGGATACGTTCAAGATGTACGAGGAAGAGGCGTACAAGATGGGCTTCACGCATGCGGCGGTCGGCGCGATGGTGCGGTCGAGCTATCACGCGGATCTGCAGGCGCATGGGGCGGGGGTGGTTTGAGCGGTTTTGCGCTGGCTCTGCTTCCGGGAAAAACCCACGGAATATCGTGGGTTTTTTTTCGAACGCCTGTGCCCGGGGCCGCAACCCCGTCCAGATCACCGGACATCCCCATTCCGGATTTCCGGAAACTCAGATTCCGCCTACCCGCGCATCAAAAAATACCGCGACAAATCAGAGGCTTAAAAAGATCTCAAGCTGGCATCGCCCTTGCACTATAAACGGCACGGCCCGCGAGCCGCCCATAATATTCAAGGAGACAAACCGATGACCCCTCTCGCATCCAAACGTCCCTGAATCCGTCGACGAAGCGGCTAACGCTTTCGCGGCGCGATTCGGCGTGCGCGTCCCACAGACTTACCGTGCACGGCAGAAACGCTCCCGCGCGCCAAGGCTCGCCGCTGGCTGACCTTCCGCCAACCGCTTGTTACTGTCTGGAACCATCGTGAAAAAACCTCTTTATAAAGTCCTGTACGTGCAGGTGATCGTGGCCATCATCATCGGCATCGCGCTCGGGCACTTCTATCCGGCTCTCGCCGCGGACATGAAGCCGCTCGGCGACGGGTTCATCAAACTCATCAAGATGGTGATCGGGCCGATCATCTTCTGTACCGTCGTGACCGGCATCGCCGGGATGGAGGACATGAAGAAGGTCGGACGCGTCGGCGGCAAGGCGCTGCTTTACTTCGAAGTCGTATCGACGTTCGCGCTGATCCTCGGCCTCGCCGCGACGCACATCCTGCGGCCCGGCGTCGGCTTCAACGTCGATCCGGCCACGCTCGATCACAAGGCCGTCGACTCGTTCGCGACCAAGGCGCACGGCCAGAGCACGGTCGACTTCTTCCTGCACCTGATCCCGGACACGCTGGTTTCGGCATTCGCGCAAGGTGAAATCCTGCAGATCCTGCTGATCGCGCTGCTGTTCGGCTCGGTGCTCGCGCATATCGGCGAGCGCGGCAAGGTGGTGACGACGTTCATCGAAGGTCTGTCGAGCATCCTGTTCGGCATGGTCGGCATCATCACCAAGCTCGCCCCGATCGGCGCGTTCGGCGCGATGGCGTTCACCATCGGCAAGTACGGCATCGGCTCGCTGCTCCCGATGCTCAAGCTCATCGGCACGTTCTATCTGACCTCGATCATCTTCGTCGTCTTCGTGCTCGGCGCGATCGCGCGCATGGTCGGCTTCTCGATCCTGAAATTCGTCGCGTACATCAAGGAAGAGATGCTGATCGTGCTCGGCACGAGCTCGTCGGAAGCCGCGCTGCCGCAACTGATGCTCAAGCTCGAAAAGCTCGGCTGCTCGCGCTCGGTCGTGGGTCTCGTCGTGCCGACCGGCTACTCGTTCAATCTCGACGGCACCAACATCTACATGACGATGGCCGTGCTCTTCATCGCGCAGGCGACCAACACCGATCTCACGTGGGGCCAGCAGCTGACGCTGCTCGCGGTGACCATGCTCACGTCGAAGGGCGCGAGCGGGGTGACGGGCGCGGGCTTCATCACGCTGGCGGCGACGCTGGCCGTGGTGCCGACGATTCCGCTCGCGGGCATGGTGCTGATTCTCGGCATCGACCGCTTCATGTCGGAATGCCGCGCGCTGACGAACATCGTTGGCAACGGCGTGGCGACGGTCGTCGTGTCGGCGTGGGAGAAGGAGCTGGATCGCAGCAAGCTGAAAGCGGCGTTGTCGCGCGATGTCGACGTGACCGATACCGAAGAAGCGAAGTCGGTCTAAACGCGTTCGGCATCCGGACACGCGATCATGCAAGCGGTGAAGCCTCAGTCTGCGAGTGCTTCGCCGCAGTCGTCCGTGGTGTCCGTGGCGTCCGGCGGGCCGTATCCCGAAGGCGCGTATGCCACAATGACAGATCCTCAACCGCGGGAATCTGCTCACGTGACGCGCCGTATCCTCGTGTTCTTCGCGCTGTTCGCCGCGCTCGTGGCGTGCTGCGCGCTCACGTGGCATGTCGCGTGGCAAAGCGGCATCGACGAACTCCGGCTCAACGCCGCCGCGCGCGTCGATCGCACGACCAACACGCTCAAGAGCACGCTCGACCGCTACGAATATCTGCCGTATCTGCTGTCGCGGCATCCTGTCGTGCAGAACGCGCTCGATCATCCCGATCCGGCCAACGTCGAACGCGCGAATCGCTATCTCGAAGACCTCAACGCGCGCGCCCACGCGACCGTCACCTACCTGATCCGCGCGAACGGAATCAGCGTCGCCGCGAGCAACTGGAACGCCACGGACAGCTTCGTCGGCGTGGACTATAACTTCCGGCCGTATTTCATCGATGCGATGAAAGGCGGCGTCGGCCGGTTCTTCGGCATCGGCACGATCTCGACGGAACCGGGGTATTACATTTCGCAGCCTGTCTTTCGTGAAGGCACGCGCGAGATCATCGGCGTGGCGGTAGTGAAGCTCAATCTCGAATGGCTGCAAGGCGCCGATGCGTCCGAGCCGCTCATCGTCACCGATGACCACGGCGTGATCTTTCTCTCGTCGCTGCCGGCGTGGAAATATCACACGGTGCGGCCGCTGCCGCAGAACATCGAGGCGTCCGTCTACGCGACACGCCAGTACGCGCAGCAAGCGATCACGCCGCTGCCGATGACTATCGTGAAGGCGCTCGAAGGCGGCGCGCAGATCGTGCGCGTCGGCGGCGGCGGCAACGGACGTCATGCGCCGGCGTATCTCGCGACATACCGTTCGATCGGCGAACCCGACTGGCAACTGATCACCATGGCGGCGCTCGATCCCGTCGAGAGCGCCGCGCAGAACGCGGTGATCGTCACGGCGCTCGTGTTCGTGTCGCTGTGTCTGCTCGCGTTCTACTGGCGCATGCGCCGCGCGCGCGTGCGCGAGATGATCCGCAGCCGCGAGTTGTTGCAGACGGCGTATGCCGAACTGAATCAGCGGGTCGCGGAGCGCACGGCGGATCTGTCGGAAGCGAACGCGCAGCTCACGAAGGAAGTGAACGAGCGCACGCGCGCGGAGCAGGATTTGCGCGCCGCGCACGACGAACTCATCCAGGCTAGCAAACTCGCCGCGCTCGGCCAGATGGCGGCGGGCATCACACACGAACTGAATCAGCCGCTGGCCGCGCTGCGCAGCTTTTCCGACAACACGCGCGTGCTGATCGACCGCGGCGATCAGGCGGCGGCGCGCGAGAATCTCGAAGCGATCGCGTCGCTGACCGAGCGCATGGGCAACATCACGAACCAGTTGAAGCTGTTCGTCACGAAAGCGCGGCCGAAGAACGCGCGCGCGGACGTCGCGCGGGCGCTGCGCCAGGTGTTCTCGATGCTGCGTCCGCGCATGAAGAACGTCGCGATCGAGGTCGCGCCCGAACTGGCGGAGGGCAGCGCGCCCGTGTTCGTGCGCTGCGAGGATCTGCGGCTCGAACAGGTGTTCATCAACCTGATCGGCAATGCGCTCGATGCGGTCGCCTCCTGCGACAGGCCGCGCATTGTCGTTGAACTGGAAGCGCGCGAGAACGCGATCGAGATCATCGTGCGCGACAACGGCCCCGGCATTCCCGCCGACGCGCTGCCGCGTCTGTTCGAACCGTTCTTCACGACGAAGGAAATGGGGCAGGGCCTGGGTCTCGGGCTCGCGATTTCATCGGCGATAGCGCGTGATTACGGCGGCGCGCTCAGCGCGCGCAATCGCGTCGCGCCGATTGTCGCGGACGGCCCCGAAGGCGGCACGCAAGCCGACGCGGACGGCTCGTACGGCGCAGAATTCGTATTGACGCTGCGCCGTGCGTAACACTTTGCAGAGGCAAGACATGACCACCGGTTTGCAGGTGATCTTTATCGAAGACGACGAACTCGTGCGCCGGGCGAGCGTGCAGAGCCTGCAGCTCGCGGGTTTCGACGTGACCGGCCACGGCAGCGTCGAATCGGCCGCGCGCGCGATCGACGCGAGTTTCCCCGGCGTGATCGTGAGCGATATCCGCCTGCCCGGCGCGAGCGGCCTCGATCTGCTCGCACAATGCCGCGAACGCGCGCCGGAAGTGCCGGTGCTTCTCGTCACCGGCCACGGCGACATCTCCATGGCCGTGCAGGCGATGCGCGATGGCGCGTATGACTTCATCGAGAAGCCGTTCGCGTCCGAACGGCTGATCGAAGCGGTGCGTCGCGCGCTGGAGCGCAGATCGCTGGTGCTCGAAAATCAGGCGCTGCGGCGCGAACTGGCGGGACAAAGCCGCATCATCGGGCGCAGTCCGGCGATCGAACAGGTGCGCCGGCTGATCGCGAACATCGCGCCGACGGATGCCTCCGTGCTCATCAACGGCGATACCGGCGCGGGCAAGGAGCTGATCGCGCGTAGCCTGCATGAAATGTCGCCGCGTCGCGACAAGCCGTTCATCGCGGTGAATTGCGGCGCGCTGCCGGAGCAGATGTTCGAATCGGAGATGTTCGGCTACGAGGCCGGCGCGTTCACCGGCGCGCAGAAACGGCGCGTCGGCAAGCTGGAGCACGCATCGGGCGGCACGCTCTTTCTCGATGAAATCGAAAGCATGCCGCTCTCGCTTCAGGTGAAACTGCTGCGCGTGCTTCAGGACGGCGTGCTGGAGCGGCTCGGCTCGAATCAGCCGGTGCGCGCGAATCTGCGCGTCGTCGCGGCCGCCAAGGGCGACATGAACGAGCACGTCGCCGATGGCACGTTCCGTCGCGATTTGTTGTACCGGCTGAACGTGGTGACGATCACGCTGCCGCCGCTCAACGAGCGCCGTGAAGATGTCGTGCCGCTCTTCGAGCACTTTCTGCTCGATGCCGCCGTGCGCTACGAGCGGCCCGCGCCGCTCATCACGGATCGACAGCGCGCGGAACTGATGCAGCGCGACTGGCCCGGCAATGTGCGCGAACTGCGCAACGCGGCGGACCGCATGGTGCTCGGCATCGTCGATGACGGCGGCGCCGCGTTGCTCGATACCTCGACGCAATCGCTCAAGGAGCGCACCGAGCTATTCGAGCGCGCGGTAATTTCAGAAGCGCTGGAGCAGTGCGGCGGCGCGGTCGCGGTGGCGGCGGATCGGCTGCAACTCGGCAAGGCGACGCTGTACGAGAAGATCAAGCGCTATGGAATCGTCGTGAAGGGCGATTCGTCCGAGCGATAAAAAAGCCCGCTGGTTGTCGCCAGCGGGCTTCGTGTCGGTGTCGAAAGCGCTCAGGCCGAACCGAGCGCCTTGTCGAGCAGTTGGTCCAGCTCCGCGAACGTCGGCTCGCCGACATAGCGCTTCAAAATCTTCCCGTTCTTGTCGATGACGAAGGTCGTCGGCGTCAGTTGCACGTTGCCGAACTGCTTCGCCGCGCTGCCGTCGTCCATCGCGACCTTGAAGGGCAGGTTGCGCGTCTGCGCGTAATTGCTGACGTACATCGGCGCGTCGTAGTTCATCGCTACCGCGACGAATTCCAGGCCGCGGCCCTTGAACTTGTTGTACGTGTCGATCATCTGCGGCATTTCCTTCATGCAGGTCTCGCAGCTCGTCGCCCAGAAGTTGACGAGATAGACCTTGCCTTTCAGATCGCCGGACGTGGATATCTTCTGCCCCGAGAGCAGCGTGAAGGTCGCGTCCGGCACTTTCTGCTGGCCGCCGAAGGCGAAATACCCGGTACAGGCGATCACGCCCGCGACGAGCGCCATCACGATATAGCGCAGCGGGCTCTTGGCGCGCGTGGATGTGTCTTGCGTGGCTTGGGACATGTGAAACCTCGGATTGCTCTCCCGCAAACGGCGGAGACTGCTGCGTATTCTAGCGCCAATTTCGGGATGAGTTCGTGACGCGCCGATAGGTCCGGCATTGCAGCGCGATAATGATGGTTTTCACGCTGCGATTCGTCATGAAGCGAGTTTTATCTGTGGTTCCTGTCTGCTTTGGGCGCGCGGCCGCGCGCTTTCTTCCGATGATTGCTTCGCCCGCGCGATTGCTGTGCGGATCTGTCGCATGCGCCGCGTTGCTCGCGTGCACGCCGTCGTATGACTGGCGCACGGTGATGAACAACGACGACGGCTACGAAGTGACATTGCCCGCGAAGCCGCGCGCGAACGAACGGAAAATCGAAATCGCCGGCCAGCCGATGACCATGCGTATGCAGACCGCCGAAGCCGGCGATGCGGTGTTCGCCGTCGGCGCCGTGGTATTGCCGAGCGCCGATCCGGCATTGCAGCGCGCGACGCTCGACTTTCTTCAGCAAGGCCTCGCGCGCAACGTGAACGCGACGCCATCCGCGCGCGCGACGCAAATCGAACT
Organism: Caballeronia sp. NK8; assembly: GCF_018408855.1. Taxonomy (GTDB): domain Bacteria; phylum Pseudomonadota; class Gammaproteobacteria; order Burkholderiales; family Burkholderiaceae; genus Caballeronia. Next base: position 186,145 of record NZ_AP024322.1, read on the forward strand.
GGCGGCGGGCGGTCGCGTGCTCGGCAGCGAGATCGAAGTGAAGGGAGAAAGCGGAGAGAAGCGCGAAGCGCGAACGATCCATGCGCGGTTCGTCGCGCGCGGCGCGCATGTTTATCAGCTTGTGATCGTGTCTGACAAGCCGCCGCCCCGGGAGCAGGCCGACCAGTTCTTTACGTCCTTCAAACTGTTTTAGAGGAAGCCTTCGAATTCTGCGAGCACTGACTTAACAAGGCCCTTAGGCTGTGTAAGAAAAGCAAAGTTCCTTCGTAAGTTTACGCGCTAATCCACGGATTCATATGGACTTTTTCCGCTATCCACAATGTCTGTGGATAACTGTGTGGAAAAGAGTGTGCGCTAGCGCCCAAAAGCCCAATTGATGCGGTTTACGTTACTTTGCCTGCGTTCGCGGCAAGTTAAATAATTCAATAAAATCAATGGTCTGCGAAATGAGCGCGAATCAGGGGTTTGATCGGAGGAAAATGCGGCCCGGATCGCTTCAGTGTGCATAAGTCAAGTCTTGACAAGCAGTTTTCCACTAGCAGGGCTCGGGCCAGTTTCGCCGGATCGCCTTCAGGCGGCCGCCAGCACGCGCCGATACTGCACCGCCTCGGCGACGTGGGCGGCCTCGGGCATCTCGGCGCCGGCGAGATCCGCGATCGTCCGCACGACTTTCAGCACGCGGTAGTACGCGCGCGCCGACCAGCCGAAGCGTTCGCCCGACGTGCGCAACAATGCTTCGCCTGCGGCATCGGGACGGCAGACCTGATCGGCTTCGCGGCCATCCAGCTCGCGATTGGTCTTGCCCTGACGCCGCGTCTGAACGTCCCGCGCCGCCGCGACGCGCGCCGCGACCACGGCGCTCGACTCGCCGCGCCGCGCGTCTCGCGCCGACAGTTCCGCAGGCGAGAGCGCCGGCAACTCGATCTGAATGTCGATGCGATCCATCAACGGCCCGGACAATTTGCGCAGATAGCGCGCGGCGACATCGGGCGAGCAGCGGCAGCGTCCGCTCGGATCGCCACGCCAGCCGCACGGACACGGGTTCATCGCCGCGACGAGCTGGCACGCGGCCGGAAAGTCGGCTTGCTGCGCGGCGCGCGAGATGGTGATCTGCCCGACTTCGAGCGGCTCGCGCAGGGTTTCGAGCACTTTGCGGTCGAATTCGGGAAGTTCGTCGAGAAACAGCACGCCGAGATGCGCCAGAGTAATTTCTCCGGGCTGCGGCGGATTGCGCCCGCCGACGAGCGCCGCCGCGCTCGACGAGTGATGCGGCGCGCGAAACGGCCTGCGCCGCCATTGCTCGGGCGTGAAGCCGATCGAACTCGCCGAGAGAATCGCGGCGGACGTGAGAGCTTCGTCGTCGTTCATCGGCGGAAGCAGGCCAGGCAGGCGCGCGGCGAGCATGGACTTGCCCGCGCCGGGCGGACCGACCATCAGCAGATGATGACCGCCCGCCGCCGCGACTTCCAGCGCGCGCCGCGCGGCGGGATGGCCGATGACATCGGCGAGATCGGCGAACGGCGCGGCGGCCGTGGGAAGCGGCACGGCGTGCACAGGCCGGAGCCGCGCGTCGGGCACGCCGTTCAAATGCGCGCAGAGCGCCCGCAGGTCCGCCGCGCCGAACACGTCGATGCCCGGCACCAGCGCGGCCTCCGGCGCGCTCGCGAGCGGCACGTAGATTTCCGGAATGCGGGTGTCTGCATCGCGCATCGATGCGTAATGGCGAGCCGCGCCGCAGACCATCGCGAAGGCGCCGCGCATCGGGCGCAGCGCGCCGGTCAGCGAAAGCTCCCCCGCGAACTCGCGATGCTCCAGCGCTTCAGCCGGAATCTGCCCACTCGCGGCGAGTATGCCGAGCGCGATCGGCAGATCGAAGCGCCCGGATTCCTTCGGCAGATCGGCGGGCGCGAGATTGACGGTGATTCTGCGGACGGGAAAGTCGAAGCCGCAGTTCTGCAGCGCGGCGCGCACGCGCTCCCGGCTTTCGCGGACTTCGAGATCAGGCAGGCCGACGATCGAGAACGACGGCAACCCGTTGGCGAGATGAACTTCGACGACGACTTCGGGCGCGCGCCCAGGAGCGGGCGCGCGGCTGCGTACCACGGCAAGCGACATGATTTCACCTGAAACGGCGCAATGACCGCGCCGGCAATGGAACTAGAAACTCACGGCTCGCTAGCCGAGGTATGCAGTAGGACGGTTCTGGCGCGTCAGTCCTGGGCGGAGGAGGCGCCCGCGCCATTCGCGAGACGCTGCTCCAGTTGCGCGACACGCTTTTCGAGTTCTTCCAGACGGGCGCGCGTTCGCACGAGCACTTGCGTCTGCGTGTCGAATTCCTCGCGCGTCACGAGATCCAGCTTCGAGAAGCCCTGCGAAAGCATCGCCTTCATGTTTTTTTCGACGTCTTTCGCAGGCGAGTTCTTGAAGAGATCGCTCATCTTCTGCTGCAGATCGTTGAAAACGTCGTTGGGCTGCTTCATCGTTTCTCCCTTCTTGCACTAAAAAAGTGCATTCATTGTTAGGTCAGTGCCCCGAATTATCGAATGTTCGAAATTGGTGCGCGCCGCCAACTACGCTAGCGCGCCTCGGAGCACCTTCGAGGCGCCGCGATTTTAGCGCTGCCGCGCCCTCGCGTTGTCCGCCCATGCCCCTTTTTGCGGGACCTTGCGACCACTCTAGCAACGAACACACCCCGGCGCCAGCACGCGCGGCGCACGTTGGCCGTTCGGCCTACCCTTTCGACGGAAGGTTTCCGTAAACCGCCCAATCCCGCATGAACACTCGCATGGCATACGAGTTGCATAAGTGGCGCGGACCTTTTCTGCACGCTTCTCTGAGCGGCCCGGCAAGGGCGGACGTGGCGGTTAAACCCAGCGCACCCGCTTTAGAACGCAACGAAGGATCAGCACACCACAGCGAGGCATACATGAAGCTCATTACCGCAATCATCAAGCCGTTCAAGCTGGACGAAGCGCGCGAAGCGCTGTCGGCCATCGGCGTCTCGGGCATCACCGTGACCGAGGTGAAAGGCTTCGGCCGACAGAAAGGGCATACCGAGCTTTATCGGGGCGCGGAGTACGTCGTCGACTTCCTGCCGAAAGTGAAGATCGAAGCGGCCGTTTCCGACGACATCGTCGATCAGGCGATCGAAGCCGTGGAACGCGCAGCGCGCACGGGGAAGATCGGCGACGGAAAGATTTTCGTCACCGCAATCGAACAGGTCATTCGCATCCGCACCGGCGAGACCGGCGCCGACGCGCTCTAACAAGAAATTGGCGATAAGAGGAACCAGAAGAATGCGTAACTTTTTGATGTCACTGTTGGTGGCGGGCGCGCTGATCGGCGCGAATGTCGGCACCGCTCTCGCCCAGGATGCGTCCGCTCCGGCCGCTGCCTCGGCACCCGCGTCGTCCGAGACCGCCGCAAGTGCACCGGCTTCCGCCAACACGGCGTCGGCTTCGTCTGCCGATGCCGCATCGGCGGCAGCGGCAGCGTCGGGCGCGTCGGATGCAGCGCCGGCCGCGCCGACCGAGCCCGTCATGGTCGATTCGTCCAAGATCAGCTCGGGCGACACCGCCTGGATGCTGACCTCGGTCGCCCTCGTGCTCTTCATGACGATCCCGGGTCTCGCGCTCTTCTACGCCGGCATGGTGCGCAAGAAGAACGTGCTCGCCACGGTGATGCAGAGCTTCGCGATCTGCTGTCTCGTGACGATTCTCTGGACCGTCGTGGGCTACAGCATCGCGTTCACGCCGGGTGGCTCGTTCATCGGCGGCTTCTCGCGCGTGTTCCTGCACGGCATGGCCTACATCAAGGGCGACAAGGCGACTACGCTCACCGTGAGCCACCTCGCCACGACCATTCCCGAGTCGGTCTACTTCGCGTTCCAGCTGACCTTCGCGATCATCACGCCCGCGCTCATCACCGGCGCATTCGCCGACCGCATGAAGTTCTCGGCGATGCTCGTGTTCATGACGCTGTGGTCGCTGCTGGTCTACTCGCCGGTCGCGCACATGGTCTGGGAACCGACCGGCTGGCTCGCATCGGCTGGCGTGCTCGACTTCGCGGGCGGCACGGTGGTTCACATCAACGCCGGTATCGCGGGCCTGATGTGCTGTCTGGTGCTCGGCAAGCGCGTCGGCTACGGTCGCGAAGTGATGGCACCGCACAACCTCGTGCTCTCGCTGATCGGCGCATCGATGCTGTGGGTGGGCTGGTTCGGCTTCAACGCGGGTTCGGCAGTCGCGGCTGACGGCCGCGCCGGCTTCGCGATGCTCACGACGCAGATCGCCACCGCCTTCGCCGCATTCGGCTGGATGTTCGCGGAGTGGATCACGAAGGGCAAGCCGTCGGTGCTCGGCATCATCTCGGGCGCGGTCGCGGGTCTGGTGGCGGTGACGCCGGCTTCGGGCTTCGTCGGCGTGACGGGCGCGATCGTGATCGGCATCGTCGCGGGCGTGGTCTGCTTCTGGTCGGCGACCTGGCTCAAGCACAAGTTCAACTACGACGACTCGCTCGATGCGTTCGGCGTGCACGGCGTGGGCGGGATCATCGGCGCGCTGCTGACGGGCGTGTTCGCGGTGAAGGATATCGGCGGTTTCGACGGCAGCGTGCTCGTGCAGGCGAAGGGCGTGCTCGTCACGCTGGTCTACAGCGGCGTCGTCAGCTTCGTGTTGCTGAAGATCATCGACATGACCATGGGCCTGCGCGTCACGGAAGAACAGGAACGCGAAGGTCTCGACGTCACGCTGCACGGCGAGCACGTCGAATGAGCATTGCGCCGCAACCGGTCGCCGCGAGGCGCACCGGTCCGGCGCGACAGAACGAGCGCAGCGACTTGGCCCGCCTTCACGGCGGGCCTTTTTTTGGCTGTGGCGTTTTCTGCGTTTTTCGTCGGGTTTTCGTCGAACGCAGCGCGCGGCCAAGGCCGGGAAACCTTGTCAATTGGCGGTTCATACCCAATTAGGCAAAGCAATTGCTCTACAATCTTTCCCTCCCCTGTGTCGACCAGGACAGGCGCTCGCGCTTGCACTGGTCCCATGCAAAGCTCGCGAGTAATCAATGGTTCCCCACCTGGTAACGGCGTTGAATGGCCCGCTGCTCGATCTCGAGCGGAAGATCCTCGAGGCCATGCCTTCCATCGAGCGGTGGTTCCGGCTCGAATGGCAAGAGCACACGCCGCCGTTTTACTGTTCCGTCGATCTGCGCAACGCGGGGTTCAAGCTCGCGCCGGTCGACACCAATCTCTTTCCCGGCGGCTTCAACAATCTGCCGCAGGAAGTGCTGCCGCTCGCGGTGCAGGCAGCGATGGCGTCGATCGAGAAAATCTGCCCCGACGCGAAGAATCTGCTCGTCATTCCGGAGCGCCACACGCGCAACGCGTTCTATCTCGAGAACGTCGCGCGGCTCGCGCTGATCATGCGTCAGGCCGGACTCAATATCCGCTTCGGCACGCTCGACGAGAACATCCACGGCCCCGTGACCATCGCGCTCGCAGATGGCCAGAAGATTGTGCTGGAACCGCTCGAACGCACGCCGCGGCGACTCGGCCTGAAGAATTTCGATCCCTGCTCGATCCTGCTCAACAACGATCTTTCGGCCGGCATTCCGCCCGTGCTGGAAAATCTGCACGAACAGTATCTGCTGCCGCCGCTGCACGCGGGCTGGGCGGTGCGCCGCAAGTCGACGCATTTCTCCTGCTATGACGACGTCGCGAAGAAGTTCTCGAAGCTGGTCGAGATCGATCCGTGGATGGTGAATCCGTACTTCGCGCACGTCGAAGGCGTGGATTACGAGGCGCGCACCGGCGAGGAAGCACTCACCGAGGCCATCGACGGCGTGCTGAAGAAGATCGCGAAGAAGTATCGCGAGTACGGCATCAGCGAGCGTCCGTATGTGGTCATCAAGGCCGACGCCGGCACCTACGGCAAGGGCGTGATGACGGTGCACGACGCGAGCGAAGTCGCGGCGCTGACCAAGCGCGAACGCACGAAGATGAACGACGCGAAGGAAGGGCTGCAAGTCCACGACGTGATCGTTCAGGAAGGCGTGCATACCTTCGAGCGTGTGGAGAACGCGGTCGCGGAGCCAGTGGTGTATATGATCGACCGGTATGTGGTCGGCGGTTTTTATCGCGTGCACGAGTCCCGCGAGCGCGACCAGAATCTCAACGCGCCGGGCATGCATTTCGTGCCGCTCGGCTTCGAGCACACCGCGCTGCCCGATACCCACGCGAAACCCGGCGCGGCGCCGCCGAACCGCTTCTACATGTATGGCGTGGTGGCGCGGCTCGGGCTGCTGGCGGCATCGGTCGAACTCGAGAAGACCGATCCGGAAGCCATTCAGGTGTGATCAAGTGCGAAATGGCGGCTTGCGGTAAGCTCGCAGGCCGCGCACCGAACTAGCGAATTCCCATGAACATCCTCTTTATCGCCGACCCGCTCGATCGCTTCAAGATCTACAAGGACACGACCTACGCGATGATGGCCGAAGCCGCGCGGCGCGGCCACGTGCTCTACGCGTGCGAGCCGCAGCATCTCGCGTGGACGGGCGCGAGCGTCGAGGCGGGCGTGCGGCGCATCGCGATTGTCGGCGACGAGGCGAACAGCGACCGCTGGCCGTGGTACGCGGCCGAGCAGGCCGAGCATCTGCCGCTCACGCATTTCGACGCCGTGCTGATGCGCAAGGACCCGCCGTTCGACCTCGAATACGTGAATTCAACCTGGCTGCTGGAAATCGCCGAGCGCAACGGCGCGCGCGTCTTCAACAAGCCGCAGGCGATCCGCGATCACTCGGAGAAGCTGGCCATCGCGGAATGGCCGCAGTTCGTCACGCCGACGCTCGTCACGCGCGACGCCGCGCGTCTGCGCGCTTTCCACGCCGAACATGGCGACGTCATTCTCAAGCCGCTCGACGGCATGGGCGGCATGGGCGTGTTCCGCGTGAAGGCGGACGGCATGAATCTCGGCTCGATCGTCGAGATGTTGTCAGAAGACGGCGCACGCACGGTGATGGCGCAGAAGTTCATCCCCGAGATCACGGACGGCGACAAGCGCATTCTCGTGATCGGCGGGCAGCCCGTGCCGTACTCGCTCGCGCGCATTCCGCAGGGCAGCGAAGTGCGCGGCAATCTCGCGGCGGGCGGGCTTGGCCGCGCGCAGCCGCTGTCGGCGCGCGATCGCGAAATCGCCGAGACGCTCGGGCCGGTGCTTCAGGCGCGCGGCCTGTTGCTGGCCGGGCTGGATGCGATCGGCGACTATCTGACCGAAGTCAATGTCACGAGCCCGACGTGTTTCCGCGAAATCATGGATCAGACCGGCTTCGACGTCGCGGGCATGTTCATCGACGCGCTCGAACGCGCGGCGCACTGAGTCTGCCGGCGCACGGAACGGGCGCGGGCAGCGCGCCAAACTCACCTCGACGGGACTGTTACAATTGATTTTCCGTCGCCTGTCGTTTTGGGGTGCGATCGCGTCTTAAAGCGCGTTTAAGCATCGAGGCGCAGGCTGGGAGTCATGGAAGCGGAAGGCGGTTGATATCCGCCCGAACCGCATCCACTTTAGAGTTGTGTTCCGCGCCGCTCGCGCGCATTCGAGCGAACGGACGTTATCGTCCGACTTTTGTCGCTAAATTGTGCTGGGGCAATACCTGACATGGCTGGCATCCTGATTATCGCGCACGCACCTTTCGCCACCGCGCTACGCGAGTGCGTGGCTCATATCTACGGCGGTCTTCCGGCGCGCATCGGCGTCATCGATGTGTCGCCCGACTGCGATCCCGTCGAAGTCCGCGCGTTCGCGCGCTCGGAAATCGATCGTCTGAAGGAAGACAACGGCGCAATCGTGCTGACCGACGTATTCGGCGCGACACCCGCGAATATCGCGGCGAGCCTGCACGACACCGACGTGCGCGTGCTCGCCGGCTGCAATCTGCCGATGCTGGTGCGCGCCGTCTGCTATCGCGCGACGCCGCTCGACACGCTCACTGAAAAGATCCTGCAGGGCGGCTCGAAGGGCATCCAGGAACTGGATTCGTCCACGCCGCTCAATCCCTGCGCCCTCGCGACGAAGGCGGCCGGCTCGCCGGACCCGGCATGCTCGGCGAGCGCCGATCTCGTCAGCGCCAAGGCCGCCAGCCACTGACGCCGCTCAATTCATCCATCTAGCGTTCCGGAGCATCATGCTGCAACAAGAAACAACAATCGTGAACAAGCTGGGGCTCCACGCACGCGCATCCGCGAAGCTCACGCAACTGGCGGGCAACTTTCAATGCGAGATCTGGATGAGCCGCAACGGTCGCCGGATCAACGCGAAAAGCATCATGGGCGTGATGATGCTGGCGGCGGGCATCGGCAGCACGGTAACGATCGAAACCGAAGGCGCCGACGAAACCGAAGCGATGCAGGCGATCCTCGCATTGATCGCCGACAAGTTCGGAGAAGGGCAGTAAGCGCTTCGTCGTATCGAGCACATGAAGAGCCGCGCATCGACGCGGCTTTTTTGCGTCCGCGCCGCGCATTTCTCTGATTGCGCGCAACTGTCTTGTCCCTCACGCAACAATGTGTGGGGGGACTTGCCACGACATTCGAATTTATAATGGACGCGCGGTTTGCGCCCGCCGAGGGGGCTTGAGCGGCCGCGGACAATCAAAACTAGAGGAGGTGCGCGTGTCCTTCACGCTGCATGGAATTCCCGTCTCACGCGGCATCGCCATCGGGCGCGCGTATCTGATCGCGCCGGCAGCGCTCGACGTAGACCATTACCTGATCGAACCGGATCAGATCGACGCGGAAATCGCCCGGTTTCACGCGGCGCAGGCGGGCGTGCTCGCCGAGCTGGAAGCGCTGCGCGAAGACCTGTCCGCCGACGCGCCCAGCGAAATGAGCGCGTTCATCAACGTCCACACGATGATCCTGAACGACGCCATGCTCGTGCAGGAGGTCATCGATCTCATCCGCACGCGCCGTTACAACGTCGAGTGGGCGCTTACCGAACAACTGGAAATCCTCGGCGGCTATTTCGACGAGATCGAAGACGAATACCTGCGCGAACGCAAGGCCGACGTCGAGCAGGTCGTCGAGCGTCTTCTGAAAGCGCTCGCGGGCGCGCCGACTGCCGCATCGCTCGTCGTTCACACGGCCGAGAGCAACGGCCACAACGAGATGATCGTCGTCGCGCACGACATCGCGCCGGCGGACATGCTCCAGTTCAAGACGCAGGCGTTCAAGGGTTTCGTCACCGATCTGGGCGGGCGCACCTCGCATACCGCGATCGTCGCGCGCAGTCTCGGCATTCCGGCGTCGGTGGGCGTGCAGCAGGCGAGCGCGCTGATTCGCCAGAACGATCTCATCATCGTCGACGGGGATCATGGCATCGTGATCGTCGATCCGGCGCCGATCGTCCTCGAAGAGTATTCGTATCGGCAAAGCGAGAAGGTGCTCGAACAGCGCAAGCTGCAGCGCCTGAAGTTCTCGCCGACGCAGACGCTTTGCGGCACGAAGATCGAGCTGTGCGCGAACATCGAGTTGCCGGACGACGCGCAGGCCGCCGTCGAAGCGGGCGCGATGGGCGTCGGTCTGTTTCGTACCGAATTCCTCTTCATGAACCACAAGGATCAGTTGCCGGAGGAAGAGGAGCAATTCGAGGCGTACAAGCGCGCGGTCGAACTGATGAACGGCAAGCCGGTGACGATCCGCACGATCGACGTCGGCGCCGACAAGCCGCTCGATTCGATGAGCGGCGGCGATGGCTACGAGACCGCGCCCAACCCGGCGCTGGGCCTGCGCGCGATCCGCTGGAGCCTGTCGGAGCCGCAGATGTTCATCACGCAACTGCGCGCGATCTTGCGCGCGTCGGCGTTCGGCCCGACCAAGATCCTGATTCCGATGCTCGCGCACGCGCAGGAGATCGACCAGACGCTCGATCTGATCCGCGAGGCGAAGCGTCAGCTTGACGAAGAGGGCGTCGCGTATGACCGGCAGGTTCAGGTCGGCGCGATGATCGAGATTCCCGCGGCGGCCATCGCGGTGCGGCTGTTTCTGAGCCGGCTCGATTTTCTGTCGATCGGTACGAACGATCTGATCCAATACACGCTCGCGATCGATCGCGCGGACAACTCGGTCGCGCATCTCTACGATCCGCTTCATCCGGCGGTGCTGAATCTGATCGCCTTCACGCTGCGCGAGGCGAAGCGCGCGGGTGTGCCGGTGTCGGTGTGTGGGGAAATGGCGGGAGACCCCGCCGTCACGCGTCTACTGCTTGGGCTTGGGCTGACTGAATTCTCGATGCATCCGAGTCAGTTGCTTGTCGTTAAGCAGGAGATTTTGCGTTCCAATCTGAAGGCTTTCGAAAAGCCGGTCGCGGATGTGCTTGCGGCTTATGAGCCTGCGGAGTTGCAGGCTGCGTTGGCTGCGTTGCAGAAGATTTAGACCAGCCGATGATCGGCGATCAGCCGTTCCACCTGAGCGATGACCTGCTCCGGTGAGATCGCCGAGCTGCATTGAAAGCGCCCGGGCTTGTCGCGGCGGCGCGGACACCACAGAAAGTCTCGGTCGTCGAAATCGCAGGTCGTATCGTTGAAACAACTGTTGCACGTGTGGAAGTTGATCACACGATACGGCGAGCGGAATTCGGTATGCGGATGAGTAAAGCCGCTGATCATCACTACGGGCGTGCCCGCCGCCCACGCGAGCCAGGACAGTCCGCTGCTCAGTCCCACGAAAAAATCCGCGTGACGAAGCAAGTTCACCCGCTCTTCTAGCGGACGATTGCCGGTGAAGTCCTCGCAGCCTTCCGGCATCGTGTTGAGGACGCCACCGGCGCCGTACTCGCGATGCTGATCGATGCAAAGCACGCGATATCCGCGTGCTTTCAGATGATCGATCAACACCCGCCAGCCACGCGGGTTATTCCAGTACTTGCACTGCGCCGTCGATTGCGTCGCGATGCAGACGTAGCGCTCGGCCACGTCCCGCGCCGACGCCGCAACGACGATGTTCGGCCGCCGCTCCTCGCACGGCACGCCGAGCAGATAAGCGGCTGCGTCCTGCAGGCTGCTCACTCGCGGATCGGTCGGCTGGTGATCGCGATCGGTGTACGGCGAGAAAAATCCGAGATGGTAAGTAGCGTAGAACGGTTCATCGGGTGAATCGGCGGATTCGGGCAACACGAAGCGAATCGCCGGGTAGCCCTTCACGAATAGCGATTGCAGATGCGCGGGTAGCACGACATGAACTTGGCACTGCTCCTGCAACCGGAAGGCTTCGATGGCCGGCATCCACGCGAGCGTGTCGCCGAGCGCCGTGCCCGACGGACGGATCAGAACGTTGCGGCCGCGCGCGTCGTACGCATGACGAAAAACGAGGCGCTCGCCGTCGAACACTTGAAGCTCGAAGCGCACGAAATATTTGCGCCGGCTCGTGATCATCGAATGGGCTTCGACAGGCTCGTCGAAAACCTGGCTGAAGGTGTCCAGGTCGACCATGCGGACGCGCCAGCCGTCGACCGGTACCTGCACACGGCAACCGTAGTTGAAATCGTAGAGGATGCCTTCCGGTCCGGCGAGTGCAGGAAGCGATGGCCGCACGAACGCGCTCTGTGTGAGTCCACGCTGCGTGCTTGCCGACGAAGTGACGATGCTCAAGTGACGACCGATCCTGGGTTGCGGGAGGATCGGACAGCTTAAGTGGATCGTCCGGAAGGCAGGTTAGGACGTGACCTAATTAACGCGCCGCTTCCTGCAACTTCGCGTTTCCGCAGACCGGGCAATCCTTCTGCCGCGCGATCTTCATCGTGTTCCACTCCATGCGCAGCGAGTCGAGCATCATCAGCCGGCCCGCGAGCGTTTCGCCGAAGCCGCCGATCACGCGCAGCGCCTCTGCCGCCTGCATCGCGCCGATGATGCCGACGGTCGGCGCGAACACGCCCATCGTGGAGCACGCGACTTCCTCGAACGGCTGATCTGGCGGAAACACGCACGCATAGCAAGGCGAATCCGCCGAACGGAAATCGAAGGTGCTGATCTGTCCATCGAAGCGCAAGGCCGCGCCCGACACGAGCGGCACGCCGTGCGCGACGCAGGTCGCGTTGATCGCATGGCGCGTCGCGAAGTTGTCGCTGCAATCGAGCACGACGGACGCGCCCGGCACGTTGGCGTCGAGCCATGCCGCGTCGGCGCGGGCGTTCACCGCGATGACGCCGACACCGGGATTCAGCGCGTTCAAGGTCTCACGCGCCGATTCCACCTTGAGCGTGCCGACTGCTCGCGTCATATGCACAATCTGCCGCTGCAGATTCGTGAGATCGACGGTATCGGCGTCCACCAGCGTGATCCTGCCGACGCCCGCCGCCGCGAGATACATCGCCGCGGGTGCGCCGAGGCCGCCCGCGCCGATGATGATCGCGTGCGCGTCGAGAAAGCGCTGCTGCGCCTCGATGCCGATTTCATCGACGAGGATATGGCGGGAATAGCGGAGGAGTTGATCGTCGTTCATCGCGGAAAGAATCGGCTTGCTCGAACGAAGCATTCTAAGCGCGCAAAAGAGAAAAGGCTTCGCAACGTCACGTTGCGAAGCCTTTTGCAGGACTACAGGAAGATTACTTCGACTGCTGCTGCGCGGTCGGCGACGAAGCCGGCTGCGCGCCCGACGCCGGCGCGGAACCCGGCGTGGCCGGCAACGCCGGAGGCGCCACGACCGGTGCCGACGCCGAACGCGGCGGCTTGTTCTGCGCGAGCTTGCGTTCGCTGTACGACTTCGATTCGACGACCTGCTTGCCTTCGAGCTTGTTCAAACCCTGCTGGAGCATGAAGTCGTCCGCGCTGCCGAACTCGACCGGCTTGCGCTCGCGATCCTTGCGGCGCTGCTCGGGCGTCTTCTTGTCGTTCTGCTCTTCGAGAATGCGCAGTTGCTCCAGGCGATCCGCCTCGCGCGCCTCCTGCTCCTTCTTCTCGTTCGGGTCCTGCGTGTTGGCGAGGTGGTTCGAGTAGTCCACTTCGCGCGTGACGAGCGCGTCGTCCGGATCGCCGTCCGCGTATTGATCGACCGGAACGTCAGGACGCACGCCCTGGTTCTGGATCGACTTGCCGCTCGGCGTGTAGTAATAAGCCGTCGTCAGGCGCAGCGCGGAGTCGGCGGTCATCGGGCGCACGGTCTGCACCGAGCCCTTGCCGAAGGTCGTCTTGCCGACGATCAGCGCGCGATGATGATCCTGCAGCGCGCCCGCGACGATTTCCGAGGCCGACGCCGAGTACGCGTTGGTCAGTACGACCATCGGCACCTTCTTGAAGATTTCCGGCACGCTCTTCAGCGGATCGGAATCGAAGGACGGCAAACGGTAGTTGTCGTAGGTGTCGCGGAAAGTCTGCTTCGCGTCCGCGATTTGCCCATTGGTCGACACGACCACCGAGTTATCCGGCAGGAACGCGCCCGCGACGCCGACCGCGCTTTGCAGCAGCCCGCCGCCGTTGTTGCGCAGATCGAGCACGAGACCCTTCAGGTTCGGTTGCTGGCGCGCGAGATCCTGCAGCTTCGCGGCGAGATCAGGCACCGTGCGCTCCTGGAAGCTCGTGATGCGAATATAGCCGTAGCCCGGCTCCGGCACCTTCATCTTCACCGACTGCACGCGGATCACGGCGCGCGTGACGGTGAGCGGGAAGGTGCGGTCGTCGCTCTTGCGGAAGATCGTGAGCGTGACCTTGGTGCCCGGTTCGCCGCGCATCTGCTTGACGGCCTTGTCGAGCGTCATGCCGCGCACCGGCTTGTCGTTGATGCGCGTGATGAGGTCGCCCGGACGGATGCCGGCGCGGAACGCCGGCGTGTCTTCGATCGGCGAAATCACCTTGATGAGCCCGTCTTCCGACGAGATTTCGATGCCGAGACCCGCGAAGCGACCCTTGGTCTGCTCCTGCAGTTCTTCGTAATCGGTCTTGTCGAGATACGACGAGTGCGGGTCGAGGCTCGACACCATGCCCTTGATGGCGGCGGTGAGGAGCTTTTTATCGTCGACCGGTTCGACGTATTCGTGCTTGATTTGCCCGAAAACCTCGGCGAAAAGCCGCAATTGTTCGAGCGGCAACGGCGTGGTGGTGGATTGCTGTGCGGATGCGGAAATCTGCAGAGTTGCGAGTACGCCGGCAGCAACGCCTGCGGCGACCAGGCCGAAATTTTTCAGGTTCTTTCGCATAGAGAGTGCGGTCGGAAGCGTATGGGCTGCATCGTAGGTGACGGGCCAGTATACCTGCTCGTCTTGATTGACGACTTAAACGCAACTTAAATGCCTGAGGCGTTGATACCTCGCAGCGTAGGGTTGCGCACGTTTCAACGAGAATCTGTCGATGCCGCCGGCCAGCCGTCAGCCGCGCGTCATATGCGTCCAGCGCACTTTGATGCGGTGCTCCGGACACACGAATCGGATCGCGGACCGGACCTCGCCCGGCCCGCGACGGGGCGTCAGCCCGCCTTGCCCTGCTTGGCGACAGCGGCCTGCGCCGCCGCGATGGCTTCAGGATCGCCCAGGTAGTAATGCTTGATGGGCTTCAGGTTTTCGTCGAGTTCATACACGAGCGGCACGCCGTTCGGGACGTTCAAGCCGACGATGTCCTGGTCGGAGATATTGTCCAGATACTTCACGAGCGCGCGGATCGAGTTGCCGTGCGCCGAAATCACGACCTGCTTGCCCGACTTGATGGCCGGTGCGATCGATTCGTTCCAGACCGGCAGCACGCGCGCGACGGTGTCCTTCAGGCATTCGGTCAGCGGCAACTGCTCGCGCGGCACCTTCGCGTAGCGCGGATCGTTGAAGGACGCGCGTTCGTCGCCCGGTTCGAGCGCGGGCGGCGGCGTGTCGTAGCTGCGGCGCCAGACGAGCACCTGATCGTCGCCGTACTTCTTCGCCGTTTCGGCCTTGTTGAGACCCGCAAGCGCGCCGTAGTGGCGCTCGTTCAGGCGCCACGAATGCACGACCGGGATGTACATCTGGTCCATCTCGTCCTGCACGTGCCACAGCGTGCGGATCGCGCGCTTGAGCACCGACGTGTAGGCGATGTCGAATTTATAGCCGGCTTCCTTCAGCAGCACGCCGGCCTGACGCGCCTCGCGGTTGCCCTGTTCGGTCAGGTCAACGTCGACCCAGCCGGTGAAGCGATTTTCCTTGTTCCACGTCGATTCGCCGTGGCGGATGAGCACTAGCTTGTACATGATGTCGGTCGGTCAGTTGGAAAAGCGGGTGTGCCGATCGCACCCTGTCATCCTGCGCGTGCTGGCGGGGTGCCGCCATCGGCCGGACGGCAGAGGCCATCGCGGGAAACGGTTATTTTATAATGCCGCGATTGCCCTCATTTCCCTTTCTTCCTTTCCTACTAAATTTCGGCGGCCCTCGACGTGAAGTTTTTCACTGATTACACGAATATCGCACTTATCGTCATCGCGCTCGTTTCCGGCGCGCTGCTCCTGTGGCCCGCCATCACGCGGCGCGGGCGCGGCGGCATTTCCGCCGCCGAAGCCACCACGCTCATCAACCGGCGCAACGCCGTGGTCGTCGATCTACGGCCGGCGGCGGAATTCGCGAAGGGTCATCTGCCGTCGGCACGGAACATCGAACTGACGGAGCTTCCTGCAAAAATCGGCCAGATCGCGAAGAATAAGAGCAATCCGGTCGTGCTTGTATGCCAAACCGGTCAGGAATCGCAGCGCGCGAGCCGCACCGTGGCCGAGGCGGGTTACGCCGAGGTCCACGTTTTGCAAGGCGGAGTAGACGCCTGGCAAAAGGCAGGCATGCCGGTGGTGAAACAAGGAGCAGTCAAGTGAAGAAAGTCGTGATGTACAGCACGGTCGTGTGCCCGTATTGCCAGATGGCCGAACGTCTTTTAAAGTCCCGCGGGGTCGACGCGATCGAGAAGATCCTGATCGACCGTGAACCGGGCCGGCGCGAGGAAATGATGACGCGCACCGGACGGCGCACCGTGCCGCAGGTCTACATCGGCGAAACCCATGTCGGCGGCTACGACGATCTGTCGGCGCTCGACCGCAAGGGCGGCCTCGTGCCACTGCTCGAATCCGTCTGAAGATACACTTGCGGCGCGCGCCTCAACGTGAACTGCGCGCGCCGCACCTCGATTTACTCAGGAAATCACTATGTCCGACGATAACAACCAGCCGTTTTTCAACATCCAGCGCATTTACCTGAAGGACATGTCGCTCGAGCAGCCGAACTCGCCCGCGATCTTCCTCGAACAGGAAATGCCGTCGGTCGAAGTGGAAGTCGACGTGAAGGCGGACCGCCTCGCCGAAAGCGTCTTCGAAGTGCTGGTTACGGGCACTGTCACGGCGAAGGTCGCGGGCAAGGTCGCGTTCCTGATCGAAGCGAAGCAGGCAGGCATCTTCGATATCCGCAATATCCCGGCTGAACAAATCGATCCGCTCGTCGGCATCGCGTGCCCGACCATTCTGTTCCCGTACCTGCGCTCGAATATCGCGGACGCGATCACGCGCGCCGGTTTTCCGCCGATCCACCTCGCGGAAATCAACTTCCAGGCGCTGTACGAGCAGCGCATCGCCCAGCTCGCAGGCGCCCAGGAAGGCGCGGCGAACGGCGCGACGCACTAACGCTCTGACTCTGCCGGACCGGAGCCGAGCATGAAAGTAGCCGTTCTCGGCGCCGGCGCGTGGGGCACCGCACTTGCGGGCCACCTCGCGACCCGGCACGACACGAAGCTCTGGGCGCGCGACGCCGCGCTCATCGAATCCCTTTCCCGCACGCACGAAAACACGCGCTATCTCGCAGGCGTGGCGTTGCCGCATGCGCTCGAATACGAGGCGGATTTCACCGCCGCGCTGCAGCACGCATCGGCGGACGACGCATTGTGCGTCGTCGCGACGCCCGTCGCCGGTTTGCGCGCGCTGTGCGGTGCGATGCGGCAGGCCGGCGTCGTGCCGGCGCACATCGTCTGGCTCTGCAAAGGCTTCGAGGCGGACACGCAGTGTCTGCCCAATGAAGTCGTCGCGGCGGAATTGCCCGGGCATCGCAGCAACGGCACGCTGTCGGGCCCGAGCTTCGCGCGCGAAGTGGGGCGCGGCCTGCCGGTCGCGCTGACGGTCGCGAGCGCATCGGCGGAACTGGGGGCGCGCACCGTGGCGGCGTTTCATCACGGCGCGATGCGAATCTATACCGGCGACGACGTGATCGGCGTCGAAGTGGGCGGCGCGGTGAAGAACGTGCTCGCCATCGCGACGGGCATTTCCGATGGCCTCGGCCTCGGACTGAACGCGCGCGCGGCGCTGATCACGCGCGGGCTCGCGGAGATGTCGCGGCTGGGCGTCGCGCTCGGCGGCCGCGCCGAGACGTTCACCGGGCTGACCGGGCTGGGCGATCTCATTCTCACCGCAACGGGCGATCTGTCGCGCAACCGCACCGTCGGCATGCAGCTCGCGAGCGGACGCACGCTCGACGAGATTCTCGCGGCGCTCGGCCATGTCGCGGAAGGCGTGCGTTGCGCGCGCGCCGTGCTCGGCATCGCGCAGGCGCGTGGCATCGATGTGCCGATCACGCAGGCGGTGTGCCGCGTGCTGTTCGAAAATGTGACGCCGCGCGATGCGGTTCAGGCGTTGCTCAGCCGGGACGCGAAGGCCGAGTAAGCGCGTCGTCGAATCGGAGGTGGGCGATGGTTCAGCTGGAAGCGCAAATCGTCGATATCACCACGCTCGAAGTCGATGCCATCGTCAATGCGGCGAACCAGTCGCTGCTCGGCGGCGGCGGGGTCGACGGCGCGATTCATCGCAAGGCGGGCAAAGGTCTGCTGCGCGAATGCGAGACGCTCGGGGGCTGCGAAACCGGCGACGCGAAGATCACCGGCGGCCATGATCTGCCCGCGAAGCACGTGATCCACGCGGTCGGTCCGCGCTGGAGCGGCGGCGGCAGAAACGAGCCGGAACTGCTCGCGCGTTGCTATCGGCGCTCGCTCGAACTCGCTCAGGAAGCCGGCTGCGTATCGATCGCGTTTCCCGCCATCAGTTGCGGCATCTATCACTTTCCGCATGAGCAAGCCGTGAAGATCGCGGTTCGCACGGTCATCGAAACCCTGCCTTCGACGCCCGTCGTGCAGCGTGTCGTCTTCGCATGCTTCCAGGACGACATGCTCGCGCTCTATCGAGCCGAGCTCGATGCTCAGGCGCCGCCTTCGAAGCCCGCCTGACGCCACGCCTCGAACGTCACGATTGCCACCGTATTAGAGAGATTCAGGCTGCGATTGCCGGGACGCATCGGCAGGCGCACGCGCTGTGCGGTCGGGAAATGTTCCAGCAACTCCGGCGCAAGCCCGCGCGTCTCCGCGCCGAACACGAACCAGTCGCCGGGCTGGAACGCGTGATCGAAGAACGGCGTCGAGCCGCGTGTCGTGAACGCGAACATGCGCGCGGCATCCGGCGCTTCCTTCGCGATGAAGGCATCCCAGTTCGCATGCACGTTCATTTCGGCGTACTCGTGATAGTCGAGGCCGGCGCGCCGCAGCTTCGCGTCGTCGAGGGGGAAGCCGAGCGGCTCGATCAGATGCAGCCGCGCACCCGTGTTCGCGCACAGGCGGATCACGTTGCCGGTGTTGGGCGGAATTTCTGGTTCGACGAGTACGACGTTGAACATGGATTGCTTGAAAAGTAGGTTGATCAGTCTTTCGGCGTACGCAGCGCCACGAAATTCGTGACGCGCCGTGCGCCGGAGAGCTTGAGGGTTCGCGCGAGGGCGTCGAGCGTCGCGCCGGAGGTCATCACATCGTCGACGACGCCGACATGTTTGCCGCGCACGTCGCCCGAGATGGCGAACGCGCTCGCGACATTGCGGCGGCGCGTTTCCTGATCGAGCCGCGATTGCGCCGACGTATGCCGCGCGCGCGTAACGATCGATGCATCGCCACGCACGCCCATCCTGCGCGCAAGCGGGCGTGCGATGGCCCACGCCTGGTTGTAGCCGCGCGCAATGAGCCGCGCACGCGAAAGCGGCACCGGCACGATCACGTCCGGCTCGGGCAGGTCGCTGTTCTCGAACGCCGCATGCAAATGCCGCGCGAATGTCTCGCCCGCGGCCAGTCGCGCGCGGAATTTCAATTCGACCGCAAGTGTATCGAGCGGCGCGCGATAGTCGGCGAGCGCGAGGGTATCGTTGAACGCGGGCGGCGACTCAAGACATGCGGCGCAATGCACGCGCAAATCTTCGCGCTCGCGTCTCATGAGCGATGCCGCCAAAGGCAGCGCGCACGTCGCGCAGCGCAAGCGCGGCTCGTTCCAGTACTGCGCGTCGCAGGCGTCGCACAATAGTTCTTGCGACAAATTGCCGCATAACGCGCACTGGCCCGGCAGCGCATGACCGGCCAGCCGTTTCAGCGCCGACGCGATTCCGCGAGCGCGCACTGCCATGGGCGTTCGGAATGGAAGACAAAAGCGACGGGCGTTCATGACGGCGAGATCGGAAAAATGGCGGCTCGAAGCGCTAAACACGCGCATTCGTTGCGCCTCAGCGCGCGTTTATGCCTCGTATCAGCACTTCGCATGGGTTGTTTTCGAGACGACCGAGTATACTTCGCACTCTCCGCGAAAAGATCGACATGTCCCCGACACCCCCCAAAACTAGCCGTCCGGCCTATGATCCGCGCCACTTGCGCGAGATCTTCGACGGTCGCGCCGCCAGCTTCGACGAGGTCGCGTTCCTGCCGCGCGAAATCGCGCAGCGCATGCGCGAGCGGCTCGAATACATCAAGGTTGCGCCGATGCGCGTCCTCGATGCGGCGTGCGGCGTCGGTGCGGACCTGAGCGGTCTGCGGGAACGCTTTGCAGAGGCGTCGGTGACCGGTGTCGATATTTCGTCCGCGATGCTCGCGCGCGCCCGCGCCGCCGAAGCCGCGGACGCCGACAACAGCGCGGGCTGGCGCCGTTTTCTCCCGTCGACGCTCGCTAAGGCGTTCGGCGCGCGTGGCCCGCAACTCGCGCAGGCGGACTTTTCCGCGCTGCCGTTCGCCGCGGGCGCGTTCGAATTGTTGTGGTCGAATCTCGCGTTGCACTGGCATTCGCGTCCCGACCTCGTTTTCCCTGAGTGGCAGCGCGTGCTGAAGGTGAACGGTCTGCTGATGTTCAGCACCTTCGGCCCCGATACCTTGCGCGAGCTCAGGGCCGCGTACCGCGAAGCCGAGCGCACGCTCGGACTCATGCCCGAACCGCACGCGATCGACTTCGTCGACATGCACGATCTCGGCGACATGCTCGTGGAAAGCGGCTTCGAAATTCCGGTGATGGATCAGGAAGTCCTGACCATCACATACAAGTCTCCCGAGACGCTGTTCGCCGACGTGACGCGCTGGGGCGCGTATCCGTTCGAGCGCGCGTTCGAGGCGGGCCGTGCGGACGCTAAAGCCTTACGCGGCGCGGTGCACGGCGCACTGGAAGCGCTGCGCCGCGACGACGGCACGATTCCGCTGACTTTCGAAGTGATCTACGGCCACGCATGGAAGGCGGTGCCGCGCATGACAGTCGAAGGACACGGCATCGTGCGTCTGGAAGACATCGGACGGGGCTCGAAACCGAAACGGTGAATCGGTAAAGAGGGCGGATGTTATGTCTGAAATTTGCGTGGAAAAAGCGCGCAAAAAGGTGCGTCAAAAAGGCGCAGAAGCTTGTGGCGCTTGGCTTTGCGAGGTTACGACCCTTGCTTGTGGATGCCTCTCAAGACGCCTATAATGCGTCAGTTTGTCGCCCGGGCAGACACAAATTTGGGCGAAATCCGAGCAAAAGTATGTGAATGCGTGCGGATCGATGGAGGCAGCGATGCAAGCCAGCCAGACGCTGACGGATTCCGAGCCGGTCATCAAGGACTGGCTGATGAAGCGAAACTGCTCGGTATCGCCGCGGCAGTTCGTGGGTTTCTATCTGTCGCTTGCGTTGATTTCGCTGGCAATCGCAACGTCGCTGTTCCTGAACGGCGCCTGGCTGGTGCTGCCGTTCACCGGAGTCGAGTTGGCGGTCGTGGGTGTCGCGTTCGTGATTTACGCGCGCCATGCCGTCGACTACGAGCGAATCCGGTTGTATCAAAACCGGTTGTTGATCGAACAGATGAACGCCGAAGTGCTGACGCAGTTCGAGTTCAACCCGCGCTGGGTGCGGGTCGAAGCGGGCGCGACACCGAGAGAGCCGCTCACGATCGTATCGCGCGGTCAATCGGTGAAAATCGGACAACACCTTGCACAGCATCGTCGCAAACAATTTGCTGCCGAGTTACAGGCGTCGCTGCGACGCCTCTGAGAGGAGCCGGCAGGCGCGAGATGCCACGGGGGTCGAGGGTTTGAATGGAAAATTTGGGTAAGGATGCTATGAAAACAATCAAGCGAGCCCTCTCGGGCGTGCTGGCGGCAGGCGCACTGCTCACCGCCGGCGCTGCCCTGGCGGTCGAAAACAGTCCAGGCGGTCCCGCTGTCAACGAGATCAACTTCCAGCCGCCCGTGACGAAGATCGCCGAGGAGCTCTACGGCCTCCATATCTTCATGCTCATCATCTGTACCGTCATCTTCATTGGCGTGTTCGGGGTGATGTTCTATTCGATGTTCATGCATCGCAAGTCGAAAGGCTTCAAGCCGGCCAACTTCCACGAAAGCACCACCGTCGAAATCATCTGGACGATCGCGCCATTCGTCATCGTCATTCTGATGGCGCTGCCGGCGACCAAGGCCGTCGTCGCGATGAAGGACACCTCCAACGCCGATCTCACCGTCAAGGTCACCGGCTATCAGTGGAAGTGGGGCTACGACTACGTGAAGGGGCCGGGCGAGGGCATCAACTTCCTCTCCACGCTCTCCACGCCGCGCAGCGAAGTGAACGGCCAGAAGCCGATCTCGACGCTGTATCTGCAGGAAGTCGACAACCCGCTCGTCG
Source organism: Caballeronia sp. NK8 (assembly GCF_018408855.1). Classification (GTDB taxonomy): domain Bacteria; phylum Pseudomonadota; class Gammaproteobacteria; order Burkholderiales; family Burkholderiaceae; genus Caballeronia. Next base: position 208,046 of record NZ_AP024322.1, read on the forward strand.
TGCCGGTCGACAAGAAGATCCGCGTGATCACCACAGCCAATGACGTCGTGCACTCGTGGTACGTCCCGGCGTTCGGCGTGAAGCAGGATGCGATTCCGGGCTTCGTGCGCGACACCTGGTTCAAGGCCGAGAAGGTGGGCACGTACCGCGGCTTCTGTACGGAACTGTGCGGCAAGGAGCACGCGTACATGCCGGTGGTCGTCGAAGTGGTGTCGGCTGACGATTACGCGAAGTGGGTCGACGCGCAAAAGAAGAAGATGGCCGCAGGCACTGACGATCCTCTCAAGACCTACACGAAGGATGAACTGATGGCGCGCGGCCAGCAGGTCTACACGTCGAACTGCGCGGTCTGCCACCAGCCGACCGGCAAGGGCGCGGGCCAGTTCCCGGCGCTCGACGGCTCGAAGATCGCGCAGGGCTCGATCGCCGACCATCTGAATATCGTGCTGCACGGCAAGGCCGCGATGCCGCCGTGGCAAGGCGTGCTGAACGACGTCGAGATCGCATCGGTCGTCACGTTCGAGCGTAATAGCTGGAGCAATCACACGGGCGATCTGCTGCAACCGAAGCAGGTGATCGACGCCAAGGCGGGCAAGATGCCCGAGGGCGGCGGCACTGCGGCGGCGGCACCGGCTCCCGCGGCGGCGAGCGCAGCGCCCGCGGCAGCCGAGGCGAGCGCGCCTGCAGCAGCGTCGGGCGCCGACGCAGGCAGCGCGGCGCAAGCCGCCGGCCTGCCCGCCAGCATCTATTTCGAGACGGGCAAGGACACGCTGCCCGCCGACGCGAAAAGCGCGGTGGAAGCCGCCGCTGCCTATGCCAAGGCGCATCCGGACGCGAAGCTCTCGCTGTCCGGCTTCACGGATGCGACCGGCGGCGCCGACCTGAACGCAGAACTCGCCAAGAAACGCGCGCAAGCGGTCCGCGACGCGTTGAAGGCAGCGGGTGTGCCGGAAGAGCGCATTGTGTTGAAGAAACCGGAAACCATCACGGGCGGCGCTGACAAGAAGGAAGCCCGTCGCGTCGAAATCAGTCCGGCTGCTTGACGTGCCGAGCGTGCGTCTTCCTTCGCTGCGAGGCAACGGAAGACCACGCGTCATTGCCAAGTGCCCCGAGTATTCGCTTTAGGAGATGATTGTCATGTCTAGCATCGGACACGATGTAGGCGCAGGTCACGACCACGCGCATGACCACGCGCACGAGACGCCGCATGGCTGGCGCCGGTGGCTCTTCGCCACCAACCACAAGGACATCGGTACGCTGTACCTGCTGTTCTCCTTCATCATGTTCCTCTCCGGAGGCGTGATGGCGCTCGGCATCCGTGCCGAGCTGTTCGAGCCGGGCCTGCAGATCATGCGCCCCGAGTTCTTCAATCAGCTGACCACCATGCACGGCCTCATCATGGTGTTCGGCGCGATCATGCCGGCGTTCGTCGGTTTCGCGAACTGGATGGTGCCGCTGCAGATCGGCGCATCGGACATGGCGTTCGCGCGGATGAACAACTTCAGCTTCTGGCTGCTGCCGGCCGCTGCCGTCCTGCTCGTCGGCTCGTTCTTCGCGCCGGGCGGCGCCACCGCCGCGGGCTGGACGCTCTACGCGCCGCTCTCCACGCAGATGGGCCCGGGCATGGACTTCGCGATTTTCGCGGTCCACATCATGGGTGCGTCGTCGATCATGGGCGGCATCAACATCGTCGTGACGATTCTGAACATGCGCGCGCCGGGCATGACGCTCATGAAGATGCCGATGTTCGCGTGGACGTGGCTCATCACCGCGTACCTGCTGATCGCCGTGATGCCGGTTCTGGCGGGCGCGATCACGATGGTGCTGTTCGACCGTCACTTCGGCACGTCGTTCTTCAACGCGGCGGGCGGCGGCGATCCGGTGATGTACCAGCACATCTTCTGGTTCTTCGGTCACCCCGAGGTGTACATCATGATCTTGCCGGCGTTCGGGATCGTGTCGCAGGTGATTCCGGCGTTCTCGCGCAAGCCGCTGTTCGGCTATAGCTCGATGGTGTACGCAACCGCATCGATCGCGATTCTCTCGTTCATGGTGTGGGCGCACCACATGTTCGCGACCGGCATGCCGGTGACGGGCCAGTTGTTCTTCATGTACGCGACCATGCTGATCGCGGTCCCGACGGGCGTGAAGGTGTTCAACTGGGTGGCGACGATGTGGCGCGGCGCGCTCTCCTTCGAAACCCCGATGCTCTTCGCGATCGGCTTCCTGTTCGTGTTCACGATGGGCGGCTTCACGGGCCTGATCCTCTCGATGGCGCCGCTCGACATCCAGATGCACGGCACCTATTACGTGGTGGCGCACTTCCACTACGTGCTGGTGGCAGGATCGCTCTTCGCACTGTTCTCGGGCTGGTACTACTGGGCGCCGAAGTGGACGGGCTGGATGTACAACGAAATGCGCGGGAAGATTCACTTCTGGGCGTCGATGATCTTCTTCAACATCACGTTCTTCCCGATGCACTTCCTGGGTCTCGCGGGCATGCCGCGCCGTTATGCGGACTACCCGGCGCAGTTCACCGATTTCAACCAGGTCGCGACCATCGGCGCATTCGGCTTCGGCCTCGCGCAGGTCTACTTCCTGTTCGCGGTCGCGCTGCCGGCGTATCGCGGCGGCGGCGAACTCGAAAAGGCGTCCGACAAGCCGTGGGATGGCGCGGAAGGCCTCGAATGGACCGTGCCGAGTCCGGCGCCGTTCCATACGTTCGAGCATCCGCCGACGGTTGAATAAGCAGTTTGTCCGGTTCGCGGGGCTTCCCCAGGGATGTCCCGCGAACGAAAAAGTCAGGAAAGCATGGCCCCGAATCCACAAAAAAGACGCACGCCCGAGGAAATCCGCGCGGGCAACAAGCGGCTCGGTTTGATCATGATGTTGATTGCCGCCGTCTTCTTTCTGGGTATCGTCGTCAGGCAATACCTGTTGTCGCGAGGGTAGGAAAGCAACGTGTCCACTCAGCAGGAAAATTCGCACGTCGACCGGTCGTTCAACCGGTCGATGCTGATCAAGCTCTTTGTCGTGGCCGCGCTGATGTTCGGCTTCGGCTTCGCGCTCGTGCCGATGTACAAGGCGATCTGCGAGATCACCGGCATCAACAATCTCGTGCAGCGCGATGTCGGCGCGCGCGAGGCGAAGAACACGCAAGTCGACATGAGCCGCACGATCTCGATCGAATTCGACGCGAACGCGCGCGGCCCGTTGCAGTTCAAGCCGGAGCAGCACAGTCTCGACCTGCACCCCGGTGAAGTCATGACGGTGATGTACGAGGTGACCAACCAGCAGAATCGCACGGTGAACGCGCAGGCGATTCCGAGCTACGCGCCGAAGCAGGCCACCGAGTATTTCCGGAAGATCGAATGCTTCTGTTTCACGCAGCAGACGCTGGCGCCGAACGAAACCAGGCGCATGCCGGTGGTGTTCGTCGTCGATCCGAAGCTGCCGAAGGATGTGAAGACGATCACGCTGTCCTACACCTTCTTCGAGCTGAACGCGCCGAAGTCGGTGGCGAAGGGTTCGTGACGGCCATGGGCGGGGGCTCGCCGAACAAGAGCGGTTTTCTCAGGCTCGTGAAGGCGGTGTTCTGGTCGTTTTTCGGCGTGCGCCGCCGCGCGGACCTCGAAAGCGATGCGGCGCAGTTGAACCCGTTGCATCTGATCGCGGCGGGCGTCATCGGCGCGGTGCTGTTCATCGTCGTGTTGCTGCTGATCGTGCGCGCGGTAGTGGGATAGACGAAAAACGCCGGGCGTGTCGTGGGTCGGACGCGCGGCGCCAAAAGAAAATTCAAGCAACTGGATCGAAGTGGAGAATCAACAATGAGCGGTCAAAACGAGAGCCCGTACTATTTCGTGCCGCATCCGTCGCGGCATCCGGTGATGGCTGCCACCGGCTTGCTGGTCATGCTGGCGTCGCTGGCATCGTGGATCAACGGCCATACCTTCGGGCCGGTCGGCACGTTCATCGGTCTGCTGTTCGTGTTGTTCGTGCTGTGGCACTGGTTCGGCGACGCGATCTCCGAATCCGAAGGCGGCATGTACGGCAAGCGCGTCGACGTGTCGTACCGCTGGAGCATGAGCTGGTTCATCTTCTCCGAGGTGATGTTCTTCGCGGCGTTCTTCGGCGCGCTCTTCTATGCGCGCGCCATCGCGATGCATGAACTCGGCAGCCTCGATTACAAGCTGATCTGGCCGGACTTCGCCGCCGTGTGGCCGAACAACGGTCCCGCCGCGCTCGTGCCGCATTTCCGCGCGATGGTGCCGTGGCCCCTGCCGACCATCAATACCGCGCTGCTGCTGTCCTCCGGCGCGACGCTGACGGTGGCGCACCACGCGCTGCGCGAAGATCATCGCAGGAAGGCGATCATCTGGCTGGGCGCGACCGTGCTGCTCGGCATCATCTTTCTGTTCTGCCAGGGCTACGAGTATTTCCACGCGTACAACGAACTGAACCTGACGCTGTCGTCCGGCGTGTATGGCTCGACGTTCTTCCTGCTGACCGGTTTCCACGGTTTCCACGTGTTCCTGGGCGGCACGATGCTGGCCGTGGTGATGTTCCGCCTGATCCGCGGGCACTTCACGGCGGATCACCACTTCGCCTTCGAGGGCGCGGCCTGGTACTGGCACTTCGTCGACGTCGTGTGGCTGGGTCTGTACGTCGTCGTCTACTGGCTGTAAGCGGACTATCGAAGCGGGCGGCCGCGATGCGCCGTCCGCGATGCAAGAGCGGCGGCGACGCCGGTCCGAGAGCAAAGAAGCAGTGATAAACACGCCGCCCTCGATGTCTCAAGGGGCGGCGTGTTCGTTTCAGGGACGTCGAGCAGCGCGCCGTGGCGCGACAATTCGTCTCGTAGGGAAGAACCCGCGCGGCGGGTTATCGTCCGAGCGGAATGCCCGTCGATTGAATCCAGCCCATCCAGTGCGCGAACAGGATGAAGAGGAAGAGGGAAATGGACAGCCCGACGCGCGCGGCGAGCGACCACACCATCCGCTTCGTCCTGCCCCGGTCGGTCATCATGAAGTAGAGCGCCGAGCCCAGGCTGCCGATGATAAGGATGAATGCGATAGCAACGATGATGTGCATGAAACCAGCCAGCGTGTTTGCTCAGGAACCACAGTGAGCAAGTTTGATTTGAACTATCTCATTATCTCACTCGATGGATCGCGCCGTGCAGCGCCGAATCGCATGCCGACAGTAAGGGTCGCGGCATGAAGATTCGTTTCTGGCCCGCGCTCGTCATCCTGATCGTCGTCGCCGTGACCGTGCGTCTCGGATTCTGGCAGCGCGATCGCGCGCATCTGAAGGAAGCGCTCAACGCGCAGATCGTCGCGTTCGAGAATGCGCCCGCGCGGGAAATCGGCGTGGAGCCGCTGCCGCTCAAGTCGATCGAATTTCATCGCGTGGCGGCGCGCGGCGAGTTCATACCGGAGCGGGTCGTGTATCTGGACAATCGTCCGTATAACGACCAGCCAGGCTTTTATGTCGTGATGCCGCTTAAACTCGAGGGCGGCGGCTACGTGCTCGTGAATCGCGGATGGCTGCCGCGCAACATGGCGGACCGCACGGGCATCGAGCCGTATGAGACGCCGAAAGGCGTCGTCGAGGTGAAAGGGATCGCGCGGGCGAACGCGTCGCAGGCGTTCGAACTGGGCAGCGGCGGATCGGCGGCGCACAAGGAGATCCGGCAGAACCTGGACATCAGGTCGTACTCCGCCGAAACCGGGCTCGCGTTTCAGCCGTTCGTGATTCAGCAGACGAACGACACCGGCGACAAGCTCGTGCGCGACTGGCCCGCGCCGACGCTCGGCGTCGATCGCAACTACGGCTACATGTTCCAGTGGTGGGGCATGGCGGCCGCGGCCATCGCGTTCGGCCTGTATGCCGCGCGCCGCGCCGCGAAGAAAGGCGAAGACCGCGACGACGAAGCCCAACACCACGCCTGACACGCGCAATCGAACAGAACCGGGACACGTTTTTACCGATGCAATCACAACGCTCCACCGCCGCCGACAAGACTGGCACGCGGCAAAGAACCGCCTCGAAAGGCTCCTGGATCAGCGGACGCTGGATGCTGCTGCTGCTCGCGCTCGTCTGCGCTGCGCCGGTGATCGCGTCGTACCTGATGTACTACGTCTTCAAGCCGGCGGGCGGCACGTCGAGCTACGGCGCGCTGATCGACCCGCAACGTCCGATTCCCGCGCAACTCGCCGTCACCGACGAGAAAGGGCAGAGCCTGCCGCTCAAGTCGCTCGAAGGCAAGTGGCTGATGGTCATCGTCAACGGCAGCGATTGCGACGAACAATGCGCGACGCGCCTCTACTTCATGCGCCAGGTGCGCGCGCTGCAGTCGGGCGAGCGCGAGCGCGTGGTGAACGTCTGGCTGCGCACCGATGACAAGCCGGTCGCCGACGTCATCAAGACCGCGTATCCGCAACCCGACACCCGCATGCTCGTCGCCGACGAGAAGGCGATCGCCGCGTGGCTGCCCGTCGACGACGGCACGAAGCTCACGGATCACATCTTTCTCGTCGATCCGAACGGCAATCTGATGATGCGTTTCCCGAAGAACCCCGATCCGAAGAAGATCAACGCGGATGTGGCGAAGCTTCTGAAGTGGTCGCGCATTGGCTGAAGGCAGGGTAGAAACACATGTTCTTATTGCAACTCGGTCTGATCGGCATCTGCATCGCGCTGCTGCCGATGTCGTATGTCTGGGTCAAAGCCGATGACGACAAGTTCAGGAAACTCGTCTGGCTGACGACCTTCCTGACGCTCGATCTCATCATGTTCGGCGGCTTCACGCGCCTGACCGATTCCGGCCTCGGCTGCCCGGACTGGCCGGGGTGTTACGGCACGTCGTCGCCGTTCATCGCGCATGCGCAGATCACGGCCGCCTATCAGGCGATGCCCACCGGCCCCGTCAGCCTGATGAAGGCGTGGATCGAGATGCTGCACCGCTATTTCGCGATGGCGATCGGCGTGTTGATCATCGCGCAGGTGATCATCGCGTGGACCGCGCGTGTGAAGAAGCGTCCGCTGCATGTGTCGCCGTGGTGGCCGACCGGCATTCTGCTGCTCATCCTGCTGCAAGGCGCGTTCGGCGCGTGGACCGTCACGCTGAAACTGCAACCTGTGATCGTCACCACGCACCTGCTGCTCGGGCTCGCGCTGCTCGGCGTGCTCGGCTGGCTCGCCGCGCGCATGACGCCGATTCCCTCGCTCGACTCCGCGGCCGCGCGCTGGATGCCCGCCGCGGTGTTCGGCTTGCTGCTGCTCGTCGTGCAGATCGCGCTCGGCGGCTGGGTCAGCACGAATTACGCAGTGCTCGCGTGCACGAACTTTCCGCTGTGCAACGGCCAATGGGTTCCGCCGATGAACTTCGAACACGGCTTCCACCTGTGGCGCGCGCTCGGCATGACCGGCGACGGCGACGTGATCTCGCAGGACGCGCTCGTCGCGATCCACTGGACGCATCGAACGTTCGCGGTCGCAGTCGTCCTGTATCTGCTCTGGCTCGCCTCGCGGCTGCGACGATTCGAATCGCTGCGAAAACCCGCAAACGGGGTATTGTTGATGATCGTGGTCCAGTTCCTGACGGGCATGTCCAACATCGTGCTGCAATGGCCACTGCCGATCGCGGTGGCGCACAACGGCGGGGCCGCGATCCTGTTGCTGCTACTCGTTATGCTAAACTTTCGAATCTCTTCCAGCCGTCCCGGCCGCGCCGCAATTCCCGCGCGCGACGTCGTTTCAGCGTGACTCCACATCATGGATAGCACGACACTACATTCCCCACTTGGCAGCCGCGTCTCGCAATACATTGCGCTGACCAAGCCGCGCGTCACGCAGCTCGCCGTGTTCTGCGCCGTCATCGGCATGTTCCTGTCCACGCCCGGCATGGTGCCGTGGGACAAACTGATCGGCGGCGTTGTCGGCATCTGGCTGCTGGCCGGCGCCGCATTTGCAATCAATTGTCTCGTCGAGCAGAAAGTCGATGCGAAGATGCGCCGCACCGCGTGGCGCCCTTCCGCGCGCGGGCAGATCACGCCGGTGCAAATCCTGACGTTCTCGGCGGTGCTCGGCGGCATCGGCATGTGGACGCTCTACACGTTCACCAATCCGCTCACGATGTGGCTGACCATCGCCACGTTCGTCGGTTATGCGGTCGTCTACACGCTGCTGCTCAAGCCTTATACGCCGCAGAACATCGTGATCGGCGGCGCATCGGGCGCGATGCCGCCCGCACTCGGCTGGGCCGCCGTGACCGGCACCGTGCCCGGCGACGCGTGGATTCTCGTGCTGATCATCTTCGTGTGGACGCCGCCGCATTTCTGGGCGCTCGCGCTGTATCGCCGCAAGGACTACGAAAACGCCGGCCTGCCGATGCTGCCGATCACGCATGGCGAGAAGTACACGTTGCTCAACATCTTCCTCTACACGCTCGTGCTGTTCGCGGTCACGCTGATGCCCTATATCTCCGGCATGAGCGGCGTGGTGTATCTGGCGAGCGCGATCGCGCTCGGCGCGGGTTTCATCGGCTATGCGTGGAAGATGTATCGCGATTACTCCGATGCGCTCGCGCGCAAGACCTTCCGCTATTCGATCGTGTATCTGTCGCTGCTGTTTGGCGCGCTGCTCGTCGATCATTACGTACGCACGGTGATCGGCGCATGATGGTCCTGATTCGTCGTTTCTTCGCGCTGCTTGTTTTCGCGGCGCTGCTCTCCGCGTGCGAGAAGGCGCCCGATTTCAAGAATCTCGACATCACCGGCAACAAGCAGTTCGGCAGCGATTTCTCCCTGCCCGATACGCACGGCAAGACGCGCACGCTCGCTGATTTCAAGGGCAAGGCCGTCGTGTTGTTCTTCGGCTATACGCATTGCCCGGATGTCTGCCCGACGACGCTTGCGGAGCTCTCGCAAGCCATGCAGCAACTCGGCGACAAGTCGAAGGACGTGCAGGTGCTGATGGTCACCGTCGATCCGGCGCGCGATACCCCCGATCTGCTTGGCCAGTATGTGGCGGCGTTCAACTCGTCGTATATCGGTTTGCGGCCGGCGAGCGATGCGCAACTCGCGCAACTCGCCAAGGACTTTCGCGTGTACTACGCGAAGTCGCAGGGCAAGACGCCCGACGATTACACGATGGATCACACTGCCGCGAGCTACGTGTTCGACAAGGACGGCAAACTGCGTCTCTTTGCCCGCGACGGGCAGGGCGTCGAGCCGTGGGTTCACGACCTGAAGCTGTTGATCGACTGATTGCGAAAGTGGCCCATGCGGGCCACTTTTCTTTTCAGGCGGCCGAACACGCCGCAAGTGATATTCACATGAGCATTCGGTATTTCAACTCGCAACAAAGCTGTGCGAATATCCGGCACCCGGTCGACTCGCTAGCCGGGCGCGAATCACGCAATCCCAGCACCAACGCATCATCGAAACAGGAACACCATGCAGCGCAGAAATTTGCTCAAAGCCGTTACCGCCGCCGTGGCATCCGCCGCGCTCTTCACGAGCCTCGCCGCTCACGCCGATGACAAAGTGATCAAGATCGGCACCATCAGCGGCCCCGACGCGCAGATCTGGCAAGTCGTGCAGAAGGTCGCGAAGCGCGAAGGCCTCAACGTGAAAGTGATCGAATTCAACGACTACGTCCAGCCGAACGCGGCGCTCGACGCCGGCGATCTCGACGCGAACAGCTTTCAGCATCAGCCGTATCTCGATAGCCAGGTCAAGCAGCGCGGCTACAAGATCGTGAACGCCGGTCTCACGTATATCTCGCCGCTCGGCGTCTATTCGAAGAAGCTGAAGTCGCTGAAGGATCTGCAGCAAGGCGCGAAGGTCGCGGTGCCGAACGATCCGTCGAACGAGAACCGCGCGCTTCTGCTGCTGCAATCGCAAGGCGTGATCAAGCTGAAGGCGGGCGCTGGCACGAACGGCAGCAACGCGACGGCGCTCGACGTGGCCGAGAATCCGAAGAAGATCAAGCTCGTCGAACTCGATGCCGCGCAATTGCCGCGCACGCTCGCCGATGTCGATGCTGCCGCGATCAATACGAACTTCGCGCTCGCCGCTGGTCTGCAGCCGACGAAGGACGCGATCGCGCTCGAGGACGTGCATAGCCCGTACGCGAATCTGATCGCGGTGCGCGCGAAGGACAAGGATCAGCCGTGGGTGAAGAAGCTGGTCGCCGCCTATCAGTCGGACGACGTGCGCCAGTTCCTCAAGAGCGAGTTCAAGGGCTCGGTCGTGCCTTCGTTCTGAGAGCGACTGCTTCGAGCTTCAATGACGGCGTCCCTGGGACGCCGTTTTTTTCGTCGCGGCTCAGTCGGCGAAAATCTGCTGTAGTTCCCTTTGCCATACGATACCCGAAGTTCCTTCCTGCACCGGTGTGAAACCGGTTCGCATGAACAGCGCGCAGAGATCTTCCTGCGGTTCGTCCAGCCGGCAGATCACCTGCTCGTAGCGCGCACCGTGGGCGAAGTTCGTGCATGCCGCGACGAGTTGTTCGCCCAGCCCGCGCCGGCGAGCGCCCGGCTCGACGAACAGCAGTTCGATGCGCGCCTGAGTTTCGGATTCCGCAGCAAGTATCGCCGCACCGACACGCGTGGCATTGCCGTGCTCCGCCACCCAGCAGGCGATGCGCGGGGTATTCGACTGCATGTCCGCAAGAAAGCGCGACACCTTCCTTGCCGCGTATGCCTCGCTGAAAAGCTTCGGTTTGTCGCCGGAATACAGGTGCACGTGACGCTCGATCATCCAGCCGAAGTCGCCGCCGCGCGGCACGCGCAGCCTCGTCTCGCCTTCGCAATAGGATGACGAGAGCAAGCGTTCGACGTCCGCCATGGCCATGCATAGATGATCGATTTCGGCGGAGGTCAGCCGTTTGAGCAGCGTAGCGGTCTCGGCCGAAACGTGGAGGTCGAGCGCGTCGACCTGCGCTTTCGCCTCGGGCGTGATCCGGAGCAGGTGCGCGCGGCCGTCCGACTCGTTCTTTCGTCGCACCACGAGGCCGAGCTTCTGGAAGTTGTTGATCAACCGGCTCAGATAACCCGTGTCCAACCCCAGGTTGCGCGACAAGTCCGCAGCGGTGGTAGCGCGCCCCTGCGCCAGTTCATGCAGAATCCGCACTTCGGTCAATGAAAAGCTGCTTTTATGCAGCCGCTCGTGAAGGGCACCGGTATGGCGCGCATAGAAACGGTTGAAGCGGCGCACCGCTTCGACGGCCCGGCTCGGATCAGGACAACCCATCGCTTAAGTCTCTCTCAGTTTTGTTGAAATTGATTGTGAATCCGAATTAATGAAGCCATTGTGCCAAAGAAGCACGACCGTGCGAATACGAAAATGCCCGAAAAGTGGGTAAAAAGGCAAGTAAGTAGCCAGTTCGTCAACTGGGCTGTCATGCGGGTAAGTCCCGATAGCGGAAATGTTCCGTTTAACTTTGCTAAACACCTTGTAACTAGTTGATTTAAATAGAATTTTGACGTTTGGCCTAAGGGTGCGCGTTAGCGTTGACTGGTATTATGTTGGTTATATAATGGGCTCCACTTCAGCAAGCGAGACCGTCCAATGGAGCATGGCTGGCAAGATCTGACGCCTGACGCGCGTAGCGATACGCCGCTTTATCTCCAATTGGCGTCGCGTCTTGCCACCGCAATCCATGCCGGCTCCTGGACGGCCGGCGAGGCGCTGCCCTCGGAGCGCACGCTGTCGGAACGTGTGGGTGTGTCGCGTATCACGGCGAGAAAGGCCATCGCGCTGCTCGTCGAGCAAGGCTTGATCCGGCGCGTGCGCGGCGCGGGCAGTTTCATCACGCCGCGCGTCGAAGATCCGCTGTCCCGCCTCACCGGTTTCACCAGGAAGATGGAACAGCGCGGCTTCAGGCCCGATTCGATCTGGCTAGATCGCGGACTAAGAGCAGCGAATCGCGATGAATCGGTGCGTCTGGGCTTGTTGCCGGGCGCGGCCGTTGCGAGCCTGCGACGGCTGCGGCGCGCGGACGGCATCGTGATGGCGGTCGAGCAATCGACCCTGCCGGTGGCCGTCGTGCCGGACCCGCTTGCGATCGGCGCTTCGCTGTATCGGTATCTGGAGGAGCGTGGGTCATCCGTGGTGCGCGCGCTGCAACATTTCCGCGCGGTCAACGCGGGCGCGGAAGTCGCGCGGCTGATGGGCGTGGCGCCGCGCGCAGCGCTGCTCGTGATCACGCGGATCGGCTATTGCGCGGATCAGCGCGCGATCGAATTGACGGACACCTACTGCCGCGACGACTACTACGACTTCGTCGCGGAACTGCATCGATAAGCGTCGGCACAGACGCGCGGCACCCGAGACGCATCAAAAGAGCAATCAAGAGAACGAGAGGACCCAAGGAAGCCGTTCGCTTATTTCGCGACGAAAGCCTGCTCGCAGCACGGCGCGGACGGCACTGAACCTCATCCATGCATCGCGTACTTCCAGAGAAACTCATGCTGAAAGGAAACATACTCACGACCGACGGCTGGATCCACGGCTCGGTCCGCTTCGAGAACGGCCGCGTGACGGCGCTCGAAGGCCATATCGCCGATCCGCTCGCCAACGACGCGCCGTACATCCTGCCGGGCTTCATCGACCTGCACGTGCACGGCGGCGGCGGGCGCGACATCATGGAAGGCGGCGATGCGGCGGACACCGTGGCGCGCCAGCACGCGCAGCACGGCACCACGAGCCTGCTCGCCACCACCATGACCGCGCCGCGCGACGAGCTCATGGAAGTCGTCGCGGGCCTGGGCGAACAGGCGAAACACCGTGCCGCCGGCGGCGCGCGCATGCTGGGCGTGCATCTGGAAGGCCCGTACATCAATCCGGGCAAATTGGGCGCGCAGCCCGACGCGGCCGCCGTCGCGGTGCGCGACGAAGTGCTGAAATACCTCGAACTCGCGCCGATCCGCGTCGTGACGATCGCGCCGGAAATCTCCGGCCATCTCGACATCATTTCCGAACTGGCCGCGCGCGGCGTGCGCGTGCAGCTGGGCCATTCGCTCGGCACGTACGACGACGCCGTCAACGCGCTCAAGCATGGCGCACGCGGTTTCACGCATCTGTTCAACGCGATGTCGCCGCTGCATCACCGCGACCCCGGCATGGTCGGCGCGGCGCTCGCGCATGCGGAATACGCCGAACTCATTCCCGATCTGCTGCATGTGCATCCGGGCGCCATTCGCGCCGCGATGCGCGCGATCCCGCGTCTCTATGTCGTGACCGACAGCACGTCGGCGGCCGGCATGCCCGACGGCGAATATCGCCTGGGCAGCCAGCATGTCACCAAATGCATGGGCGGCGTGCGTCTCGCGGACGGCACGCTCGCCGGCAGCACCCTGACGATGGATCAGGCGCTGCGCAATCTCGTGTCGCTGGGCATTCCGCTCGCGGACGTCTCGAATCGCCTCTCGCGTTTCCCCGCCGACTATCTCGGACTCGAAGACCGCGGCCGCATCGCGCGCGGCGCATGGGCCGATCTCGTCGTGCTCGACCGGGAACACGCGCTGACCGCCACGTATGTCGAAGGAGAATCAATTGTCGAATATGCTTAATGAAGCGCTGGAGTCCGCCGACGTCGTCGCGGCCCAGCTCGCCGATACCTCGTCTATCGAAGCGCTCGCGGTCAAGCTCGCCGAGCAGCCGCGCCATGTCGCGCTGACGGTCGCGCGCGGCAGCTCGGACCACGCCGCCAGTTATTTCGCGAGCCTCGCGATGAGCCGCATCGGCATTCCGGTTGCATCGCTGCCGATGTCGGTCGCCACGCTCCAGCAGGCGCCGTTGCGTGTCTCCGGACAACTCGCCGTCGCGTTCTCGCAATCGGGCAAGAGCCCCGATCTCGTCGGCACGATGCAGGCGCTGCGCGACGCGGGCGCGTTCACCGTCGCGGCCGTCAACGTCACCGGTTCGCCGCTCGAAAGCGCGTGCGAATACTTCCTGCCGCTGCTCGCGGGTCCCGAACTGTCGGTGGCCGCGACCAAGAGCTATATCGCGATGCTGTCGCTGTCGGCGATCGTGATCGCGCACGTTCAGCGCGACGTCGAATTGCTCAACGCGCTCAAGTCGCTGCCGGACGGCTTGCGCGCCGCAGGCAAGCTCGACTGGACGCGCGCCGTGAACGAGCTGAAGGACGTCGATCGCATGATCGTGATCGGCCGTGGCCTCGGCCTCGCCATCGCGCAGGAAGCCGCGCTCAAGCTGAAGGAAACCTCGGGCATCCAAGCCGAAGCATTCTCCAGCGCGGAAGTGCGTCACGGTCCGATGGAAATCATCGACAAGGATTATCCGCTGCTCGTGTTCGCGCCGCGCGGGCCGGAGCAGGCGGGGCTGATCCAGCTTGCCGCCGACATGCGCGCTCGTGGCGCGCGCGTGCTGCTCGCCGCGCCGGCCGACGTCGCGCAAGCGGAGTTGCCGCTCGTCGCCACCGATCACCCTGCGCTCGATCCGATCGCCGCAATTCTTTCCTTCTACGTGATGGCCGCGGGTCTGGCCGCAGCGCGCGGGCGCAATCCCGACGCGCCGCGCCACCTGAACAAGGTCACCGAAACCCATTGAGTGAGCTAGCCGATGCGCCGTGCCGAGGAGTCACTGTTGAACCATTCCATCGATAACCCGAACGATGTCGTGCTGCTTGCGCCGTTCACCGGTCCCGTCGTGCCGCTCGCCGACGTGCCGGACCCCGTGTTCGCCGAAGGCATGTTCGGCGACGGCATCGGCATCGATCCGCTCGATAACGTGCTCGTCTCGCCCTGCGACGGCACGATCACGCATCTCGCCCGCACGCATCACGCGGTGACGCTGCGCACGAAGGAGGGCGCGGAGATCCTCGTGCACATCGGCATCGACACGGTCGGGCTGGGCGGCAAGGGTTTCACGCCGATAGTCGAGCAGGGCGCAACCGTGCGCGCGGGCCAGCCGCTCATCGAGTTCGATGCGGACTTCGTCGCGCAACACGCGCCGAGTCTCGTCTCGGTGATCGCGGTCGCGAACGGCGATGCCTTCGATGTCGTCGATCGCGCCGGGCGCGGCGTGCTGAATGCGGGCGCGCGCTTGCTGGTCTTGCGCGCGAAGCACGGCGAGAGGGCGGAAACCGCGCGCTCCGGCGCGCTCGTCACGGAAGAAGCGCGCCGCAGCGTGACGCTGGCGCATGCGGGCGGTCTGCATGCCCGTCCGGCGGCGCGGGCGCGCGAGGCCGCGCGTGGTTTCGACGCCAAGGTCGAAGTGCGCTACGAAGGCAAGAAGGCGCCGGTGGAAAGCGTGGTCGGCCTGCTCGGACTCGGTGCGGGCGAGGGCTCGACCATCGAACTGGTCGGTATCGGTGCTCAGGCGCAACAGGCGGTCGAAGCCGTCGCCGCCGAATTGCTGCGCGCGGCGCTGGGCGAAGTCGAAGAGACGCCCGCGCGCGCCAAGTCGCCCGCGCCGGTCGCGAAGGCAGCCGCTGCCGGCGAGCCGCTGCCGCCGAATACGCTGGCTGGCGTGTGCGCGGCGCCGGGCATCGCGGTCGGCAAGCTGGTGCGCTGGGACGATCAGGAGATCGTGCCGCCGGAACAGGCGAGCGGCCAGTCGGCGGCGGAAAGCCGTGCGCTCGACAAGGCCATCGCGCAGGTCGATGCCGATCTCGACGAGACCGTGCGAACCGCGTCGCAGCGTGGCGCGGTCGGCGAAGCGGGCATTTTCGCGGTGCATCGCGTGCTGCTCGAGGACCCGACGCTCGTCGACGCCGCGCGCGACCTGATCAGCCTCGGCAAGAGCGCGGGCTTCGCGTGGCGCGAGGCGATCCGCGCGCAGATCGCGCTGCTGTCGAACGTGCAGGACGAGCTGCTCGCCGAGCGCGCCGCCGATCTGCGCGATATCGAAAAGCGCGTGTTGCGCGCGCTCGGCCTCACGAGCACGGCGGCAGTCGAGCTGCCGGCGGAAACCGTGCTCGCGGCCACCGAGTTCACGCCGTCCGACCTGTCGTCGCTCGACCGCACGCGCGTCACCGCGCTCGTGATGGCGCGCGGCGGCGCGACTTCGCACGCGGCGATCATCGCGCGGCAGATCGGCATTCCGGCGCTCGTCGCCATCGGCGATGCGCTGCACGCGATTCCCGAAGGCACGCAAGTGGTCGTGGACGCATCGGCGGGCCGCATCGAACATGCGCCGACGCAACTCGACGTCGAACGCGCGCGCGCCGAACGCGAGCGTCTCGCGAACGTGCGTGAGGCGAATCGCAAGATGTCGCAGGAAGCGTCATCGACGAAGGACGGCCGCCATATCGAAGTGGCCGCGAACATCGCCACGCTCGACGATGCCAAGGCCGCCGTCGAGAACGGCGCGGACGCGGTCGGCCTGCTGCGCACCGAACTGCTGTTCATTCATCGCCAGTCGGCGCCGACGGTCGCGGAGCATGCGCAAAGCTATCAGGGCATCGTCGATGCGTTGCAAGGCCGCACCGCGATCATCCGCACGCTCGATGTCGGCGCGGACAAGGAAGTCGACTATCTGACGCTGCCGCCCGAGGAAAACCCGGCGCTCGGCCTGCGCGGCATCCGTCTCGCGCAAGTGCGCCCCGATCTGCTCGACGATCAGTTGCGCGGCCTGCTTGCCGTGAAGCCGCTGGGCGCGGTACGCATCCTTCTGCCGATGGTGACGGACGCCGGCGAACTGCAGCGCCTGCGCGCGCGCATCGACGAACTGGCGCGCGAAGCGGGCCGCACCGAGCCGATCGAAGTGGGCGTGATGATCGAAGTGCCGTCGGCGGCGCTGCTCGCCGACCAACTCGCGAAATACGCGGATTTCCTCTCGATCGGCACCAACGACCTCACGCAGTACACGCTCGCGATGGACCGCTGCCAGCCCGATCTCGCCGCGCAGTCCGACGGCCTGCATCCCGCCGTGCTGCGCCTCATCAAGGTGGCCGTGCAGGGCGCGGAAAAGCACGGCAAGTGGGTCGGCGTGTGCGGCGCGCTCGGCGGCGATCCGGTCGCGGCCCCGTTGCTCGTCGGCCTCGGCGTGACCGAGCTGTCGGTCGATCCGGGCACGGTGCCCGGCATCAAGGCGCGCGTGCGCAATCTCGATTACCAACTGTGCCGTCAGCGCGCCGAGGACTGCCTCGCGCTCGAATCGGCACAGGCAGTAAGAGCGGCAAGCCGCGAAATCTGGCCGCAGGACTGATCGTCCGTCCTTCTGACAGCTTCGCGGAGCCTTTTTCGCAATCCCCGCAGCAGTAACGACAAGACTTATATTTTTGGAGAACCCGATGGACGCCAACCCGTTTGCAAAGATGCAGCGACTAGGCCGCGCGCTGATGCTGCCGATCGCCGTACTTCCGGTGGCCGGCCTGCTTCTGCGTCTCGGCCAGCCTGATGTCTTCAACATCAAGATGATCGCCGACGCCGGCGATGCGATCTTCACCAACCTTCCGCTTTTGTTCGCCATCGGCGTGGCGGTGGGCTTCGCGAAGGACAACAACGGCACGGCGGGTCTCGCCGGCGCGATCGGCTATCTGATCGAAGTGGCGGTGATGAAGGACATCAACGACAAGCTCAACATGGGCGTGCTGTCGGGGATCATCGCCGGGGTGATTGCGGGCTACATGTACAACCGCTTCAAGGACATCAAGCTGCCCGAATATCTGGCGTTCTTCGGCGGCAAGCGCTTCGTGCCGATCATTACGGGCGTCACGTGTCTGATACTCGGCATCGTGCTCGGCTACATATGGCAGCCGGTGCAAGCGGCCATCGACACCGCAGGCAACTGGCTGACGACGGCCGGCGCGCTCGGCACGTTCGTGTTCGGCGTGCTGAACCGCATCCTGCTCGTGACGGGTCTGCATCACATCATCAACTCGCTCGCATGGTTCGTGTTCGGCTCGTTCACGCCTCCGGGCGGCGGCGCGGTGGTGCACGGCGACCTGCATCGCTTCTTCGCGGGCGATCCCACCGCGGGCGGCTTCATGACCGGCTTCTTCCCGATCATGATGTTCGGCCTTCCGGCCGCGTGTCTCGCGATGTTCCATGAAGCGCCGAAGGAGCGCCGCGCGATCGTCGGCGGCCTGCTGTTCTCGATGGCGCTGACCGCGTTCCTCACGGGCGTGACCGAACCGATCGAATACAGCTTCATGTTCCTCGCGCCGGTGCTCTACGCGATCCACGCAGTGCTGACGGGTCTGTCTCTCGCGATCTGTTCGGCGCTCGGCGTCCATCTCGGCTTCACGTTCTCGGCGGGCGCGATCGACTATGTGCTGAACTACGGCCTGTCGCAGCGCGGCTGGATGGCGATTCCGATCGGCATCGTCTATTT
This sequence comes from Caballeronia sp. NK8, assembly GCF_018408855.1. Taxonomy (GTDB): domain Bacteria; phylum Pseudomonadota; class Gammaproteobacteria; order Burkholderiales; family Burkholderiaceae; genus Caballeronia. The sequence continues at coordinate 226,354 of NZ_AP024322.1, forward strand.
CGTCATTTACTACGGCCTGTTCCGCTTCTTCATCCGCAAGTTCAACATGGCGACGCCGGGCCGCGAGCCGGCCACGACTGACGCAGAAACCGATGTCGCAACCACGGTCGATGGCGGTCTGATTCCGCCGGTTCCGGGCGCGGCGGCTGTGTCGAACACGCGTGCGGCGAAGTACATCGCGGCGCTCGGCGGCGCGTCCAACCTGACGCTCGTCGATGCCTGCACGACGCGTCTGCGTCTGTCGGTGGTGGATTCGGAGAAAGTGTCGGAGCCGCAGTTGAAGGGCATCGGCGCGCGCGGCGTGCTCAAGCGCGGCGCGACCAACGTGCAGGTGATCATCGGACCGGAAGCCGACCTGATCGCCGATGAAATCCGCACCGAGCTGGAACATTCGTCGACGCGTGGCGCGACGCCGGCATCGTCGACGCCGTCACAACCTGTGGCAGCGGCGGCGAGCGCCGACCAGACGCCCGGCCCGCTCGATCCGGACCCGTTCCGCTGGCTCGCCGTGTTCGGCGGCGCGACCAACATCGCTTCGATCGACGCGGTTGCGCAGACGCGCCTGCGCGTGGTCGTGCGCGATCCGTCTTCGGTGGATCGTCAGCGTCTGTCGTCGCTGGATGTTGCGTGGGTGTCGGCCGATACGTTCCACATCGTCGTGGGCGCGGCGGCGCAGCGTTATGCGACGCAACTGTCCACGCGTCTGTCGGGCAACGGCGGCGGCACCGCGCCGATGCCGGCGTGATGCGGTAGTCGATGGTTGAAAGCAGGCGGCGCCTTCGGGCGCCGTTTGCTTTTCAGGCCAAGGTCAAAAGAAAAAGCCCGCCGTCTCGTCGACGGCGGGCTTCGCAACTTCTGCTACGGCACAGTCAGGTATTACGCGTAGTCGTGCAGCGCGGAGCGCATTTTCTTCATCGCGCTCGCTTCGATCTGGCGGATGCGTTCCGCCGACACGCCGAACTCGTCGGCAAGTTCATGCAGCGTCTTGCCGCCCGAGCCATCGTCCTGCACGTCGAGCCAGCGCGCCTTGATGATGCGGCGGCTGCGCTCATCGAGCGATTCCAGCGCGTCGGCGAGTCCGTCGCTTTGCAGCTTGTCGAACTGGCGCGCGGCGATGACGTTCGTCGGCTCGTTGTGCGAGTCTGCAAGATAGGCGATCGGCGCGAATGCTTCCTCGCCGTCGTCGATCTGGCCTTCGAGCGCGATATCGCCGCCCGACAGGCGCGTTTCCATCTCCGCGACTTCCTCGCGCTTCACGTTCAGCTCGCTCGCGAGACCTTCGATCTCGTCCGGCGTGAACGCCGAATGGCTCGTCTTGTGGCTGCGCAGGTTGAAGAACAGCTTGCGCTGCGCCTTGGTTGTGGCGACCTTCACCATGCGCCAGTTGCGCAGGATGTACTCGTGGATCTCGGCCTTGATCCAGTGCATCGCGTACGAAACCAGGCGTACGTTTTGCTCGGGGTCGAAGCGCTTCACGGCCTTCATCAGACCGATGTTGCCTTCCTGGATCAGGTCTGCGTGCGGCAGGCCGTAGCCAAGGTAGTTGCGGGCGATCGACACTACGAGGCGCAAGTGCGAAAGCACGAGCTGGCGCGCGGCGTTCAGGTTGCCCTGCTCGCGGAATTCGGTGGCGTACTGACGTTCCTCTGCTTGCGAAAGCATCGGAATGCGGTTCACTGCTTGTATATAGGAATCGATGTTGCCGATCTGGCCGGTCAGCATCGACGACTGTGCGTACGTCAGCGCGCCTGCCGAAGATGCCTTGGCAGGTGCCGAGCTCAGAACATTCGGAAGGGTCATCGCATTGGTCACGCTCATTAGCTCCTTATCAACAATTCACTCGCCGCTTAACGGCGGCAAGTCAGACACGATATTAGCACTCCGGTTTAGCGAGTGCTAAGTGTTAGAGGGCAGGAGAATGTGTGAGTTCCCACAAACGCTATCGAATTTGCGAGGTCAATAGGACAGATTGTTGCGATAAAAGCGGAATATTATACCGATCAGCCGTTCGCTTTCGAATCGATTACCGCTTTTGTGCATTGCGGCGAAAGAAAATTCAACAGAATGGAGCGCGTCGTTACGCTTTCTGCACATCTTGAAAAACGTCTCTAGAATTCGCCAGACAACGCTGTTAATGAAACACGCCCGTCATCCGAGGAAAATGGGGTGCTCATGCATAAAAACAAGAGTTCGTGGATTTTCCGTTCGGCAGTCTGCGCCGCGTTCGGCCTCGCGTCGGCAGCGGCGCACGCGGACAGGTTCGGCGTTCAGGTCGCTGGCGGCGTCGCCAACCATGACATCAAGAAACTCGATCTCGGCGTCGCCTGGGACCCGGGCCTCACCTGGTGGGAGATCGGCGGATTCCATTTCACGCTCATCGGCGAAGGGCACGTCTCCTACTGGCATACGACCGAGGACAACGCCGTCCACCCGAGCATCTGGGAAGTCGGCCTTACGCCGGTCGTGCGCTTCGTGAAGAGTTCGGGCTACTTCCGGCCGTTCATCGAGGCGGGCGTCGGCGTGCGGCTGCTTTCGCACGCGCGCATCACGCAGGATTTCACCGTGTCGACGGCCTTCCAGTTCGCCGACATGGTCGGCGTCGGCATGATTTTCGGCGAAAAACAGAGCTATCAGGCGGGCTTCCGATTCCAGCATCTGTCGAACGCAGGTATCAAAGACCCGAATCCTGGTATAAATTTCAGCCAGCTATATCTGCAATACAACTTCTGACGGGGCGCCGGCGTATCGGTTCCTCGACACAAGGGGAATGGACAGATGCCGGCAAAAACCATTGAGGCCATCCGCGGCCTCGAGCGTGACCGTTTCCGTGCGATGGTCGAGAGCGACGGCCCCGCGCTGGATGCGTTGCTGGCTGAAAACGTCAGCTACGTCCACACGAACGGCAAGCGGGAGACGAAGCGCCAGTTCATCGACGCCATCACCGCAGGCCGCCGCCGCTATCGTCAGATCGAGATTCAGTCGCAGGATGTGCTGCCCGCGGGGCGCGATACGTGTCTCGTGTCCGGGCGCGCGCTGATCGAGATGGAATCGAAGAACGGCGCGCTGCTTTTTCCGATCGCCTATACCGCCGTGCACGTCCAGACCGAAGGGCAGTGGCAACTGCTTGCCCTGCAGGCGACGCGCGTCGCGCTGGAGTAGCGCCGCGCGCGCCGCCTTGCGCTGAGGCTTACGCCGCCTCCATCGCCTCGTCCTGCCGATCCTCCTGCACGACGCGCTTCGAACGATTCACCGCGCTCACGACCGCATCGGCGACCGCGAGCGCTGGATTCGCATGCACCGCGACGCCGAAGCGCGTCTGGCCGTCGCCGACGCGGCAGCCGACGAACGCGGCCGTGTCGCCGCTCGCCGTGACGGCGGTTTCGAACCAGTTCACGCTCGCGTCCACGCCGAGTGCTGCCGCGACCGTCTGCGCCCAGACATCGCCGCTCGGCGCGCTTGCCGCCGGCGCGATCACGACGCGCTTTCCGAACACCGACAGGGTCGAGGCGTCGATACGCGATACCGGCCCGCCCGCGTCGAAATACTCGCGTTTGAAGAGTTCGCAGATCGCTTCGCCGCTGATTTCCGCGCCCGATGTGTCCGTGACGGTCTGAACGGCGTGGCTGAATTCGATCTGCACGCGGCGCGGCGGCGTGAAGCCGAGCCCGCGTTCGAGCAGATAAGTGGAGCCGCCCTTGCCGGACTGGCTGTTCACGCGGATCACGGCATCGTAGCTGCGGCCGAGATCGGCCGGATCGATCGGCAGATACGGCACCTCCCACACCGTGCCCGGCACGCGCTGCGCGAAGCCTTTGCGGATCGCGTCCTGATGCGAACCCGAAAACGCGGTGAAGACGAGATCGCCGGCGTACGGATGGCGCGGATGCACCGGAATCTGATTGCAGCGCTCGACGACGCGGCGCACGGCGTCGATGTCGGAGAAATCGAGCTCCGGATCGATGCCTTGTGTGTACAGATTCATCGCGAGCGTGACGAGATCGACGTTGCCGGTGCGCTCGCCGTTGCCGAACAGACACCCTTCGATGCGGTCCGCGCCCGCGAGCAGCGCCATTTCCGCCGCGGCGACCGCCGTGCCGCGATCGTTATGCGGATGCACCGACAACACGATGCTGTCGCGATAACCCATGTTGCGGTCCATCCACTCGATCTGGTCGGCGAAGACGTTCGGCATCGCGGCTTCGACGGTCGCGGGCAGATTCACGATCATCTTGTGGTCGGGCGTCGGACGCCAGGTTTGCGCGACCGCATCGCATACTTCGCGCGCGAACGAAAGCTCGGTCATGCTGAAGGTTTCGGGCGAGTACTGATAGATCCAGTGCGTGTCCGGTCGCGCTGCCGCGCATTCCTTGATGAGGCGCGTGCCTTCGACGGCCAGCGCCTTCACTTCGTCCTTCGACTGGTTGAACACGATCTTGCGGAACGACGGCGCGATCGCGTTATAGAGGTGCACGATCACCTTGCTCGCGCCCGCGACCGCTTCGAAGGTGCGCTCGATCAGTTCGCGGCGCGACTGCACGAGCACTTCGATGGTCACGTCATCCGGGATGCGCTTTTCGTCGATCAGTTTGCGCACGAAATCGAAATCGGTCTGCGATGCCGACGGGAACCCCACCTCGATTTCCTTGAACCCGATCTTCACCAGCATCTCGAAGAATTCGAGCTTCGCAGCGATGCTCATCGGCTCGATGAGCGACTGGTTGCCGTCGCGCAGATCGGTGCTCATCCAGATGGGCGCTTTCTCGATCGTGCGGTTCGGCCAGCGGCGGCCATTCAGACGGACTTGCGGAAACGGGCGGTATTTCTCGGCGGGGTTCGGCATCATGATCGTCGATCTCTCTTCGGACGGTTTGCGTAGCGCCTGCGAGAGAGACCGTGTCCGGCGGCTGGCCGGGCGTGACGGAATGCACGTAAGACGAAGCAGCGCGCGCGATCACACGAATCACCAGCGATGGTGACGCCTGTGACCAACGTGAACGTGCGCGAAGCAGCGTGCATTTGACCCTCGCGTTTCCGTATCGCGGGATGCGCGAACGAAAAGCTGACGACTACAAGTGGTAAGAAACGGAACTACTGGGACTTCTGGCAGGACCACGCGCCTTGCGACGCGCGGCGCTACGTCTGGCGACTTACGCTAGACGTAGCGATAGGGGCCGCGCTAGGCGGCCCGAAATAATTCGGAGGGAGGAAGGCTGGGTGAAGCTCATGCGTTCGACTTTAAACCACCGTTGAATACCGTGTCAAATGGGGTTTGCCGAGTTTGTCTGATCAGGGACCGGTTTGCGCGCCACCCGGGCGATCACCTCAACCTGGCGTGCGACCGCGGGCGGCACCGGCACGTCGCCGCGCAACACGCATTCGATCCACCGCGCAGTGGTCGCCGCGTCGAGCGTTTCGGGCAGATCGACTTGCGGCGCGTGCGGCTGCGAGTGCTCCGGCGCGATCAGCGTCTCGACGTGGCCGTCGTGGAACCAGTCGACCTGCACCTGGCGGCGCGTGTCGGCGACGGCCTCGCCTTCCGTGCCGCGCGCGAGCAGCGCGCCGCCCGCCGCCGCGTCCGGATGCTCCGTGAACAGCCCCGTGAGGCTCTCGCGATATTCCGGATGCGTGTAGTTGACGAGCCGCAGGCCCGGTTCCGCGAACGGCTGCAGAATTTTCACCAGCGTGTGCGTCGAATTGCGCACGCCCATGCGACGCCTGAGCGCGAGCAGCCGCGCGAGCTTCGGCGCGAGCACCGTGGTCGGCGCGAAGGCGAGGCGGCGCGAGGCGAGACTATCCTCGATTTCATCGTGCGAAGCCGCGTGCGCGATACCCAGTTCCGCGAAAATCTCGGCGCTCGTGACGCGGCCCGGATCGTCGGTGACGCCATGCACCAGCACCGGTACGCCCTCGCGCGCGAGCAGATGCGATAGCAGCGGCACGAGGTTGGGCGTCTTGCGTGCGCCGTTGTAGCTCGGAATCGACACCGGCCGGGCGTGTTCGCGCCCGTCCTGAACATGCAGCGGTTCGAACGAGCGATGCGCGGCGGACAGCATCGCGGCGAGTTCCGCGGCGGACTCGCCCTTGACGCGGTAGGCGAGCAGCACCGCGCCGAGTTCGAGTTCGGGGACGCGGTCCTCGAGCATCGCTTCGTAGAGCGCGTAGGTGTCGTCGTGCGAAAGTGCGCGCGCGCCGTTCGGCCCGCGGCCGATTTCCTTGATGTAGCGTGCGCAGGCGAAAGGTAGGGAAGCGGAGTCGGTCATGGAGAGAGGCGCGGATCGGGCGCTCAATTTCATCATCCGAGCGATGCCGCCGCGCTTTTTAAGGTGCAGGAAGCTTATTGAGTACCGCATTTGACGGGCGCTGGCAAGGTACGCCAGCCGAACGTTTCGCGCGCACGGCGCCCGATGCTTGCTGAAAACGAAGCGTCGCCCGTTCCGTCGAAGGCTTGCCGAAAGCTCGCAAAGCCGCGCCCGCCAAGCCTCACGGGCATCGCCACGAGGTTCGCGCGCACGTTAAACTCCCTTTTCGCATCGCCCATGAATCTGCAAATCACACAGCAACAGGAGAGCGGGATGACCTACGTGTTTCCTCCGGCGCCGGCAGCAGCGGTGCCCGTCGATGGTTCGAACGAGCAGTTTCCAGTACGGCGCATCTACTGCGTCGGCCGCAACTACGAAGCCCACGCGCGCGAAATGGGCCACGATCCGGACCGCGAGCCGCCGTTCTTCTTCAGCAAGCCCGCCGATGCCGTGCTGTACGTCGCGCCCGGCGCCACGGGCGAGTTCCCGTATCCGTCGCAGACGAAGAACCTGCACTTCGAGATGGAGCTGGTTGCCGCGATCGGCAAGCAGGGCAAGGACATCTCCGCCGACAACGCGCTCGATCATGTCTACGGCTACGCGCTCGGCCTCGACATGACGCGCCGCGACCTGCAAGCCGAAGCGAAGAAGCTCGGCCGTCCGTGGGACACCGCGAAAGGCTTCGACCGTTCCGCGCCGATCGGCCCGATCCATCCCGTTTCGAAGGTCGGGCATCTGGAAAAGAGCGCGATCTGGCTGACCGTCAACGGCGAGCAAAAGCAGCGCTCGGACATCTCGCAACTGATCTGGTCGGTGGGCGAGACGGTCGCGTATCTGTCGACGCTCTTCGAGCTGTTTCCCGGGGATCTCATCTTCACGGGCACGCCGGAAGGCGTCGGCGCCGTCGTGAAGGGCGATCTGCTCAAGGGCGGCGTCGATGGCATCGGCGAATTTTCCGTGCGCGTCGTCTGAGCGCATGAATATGAAGCTCTATAGCTATTTCCGCAGCTCGGCCGCGTATCGCGTGCGAATCGCGCTGAATCTGAAGGGCCTCGACTACGAGTACGAGGCGGTGCATCTGCTGCGCGACGGCGGCCAGCAACTGAAGCCCGAGTACCGCGCGGTGAATCCCGACGGCATCGTGCCCGCACTGATCGACGACGGCGACGTGCTCACGCAGTCGCTCGCGATCATCGAGTATCTGGAGGAGACGCATCCCGAGCCGCCGCTCTTGCCGAAGCGCCCGTCCGATCGCGCGTTCGTGCGCTCGGTCGCGATGCAGGTCGCGTGCGAAATCCATCCGCTCGACAATCTGCGCGTGCTCAAGTACCTGAAGCATCAGGTCAAGGTGCCGGATGAAGCCAAGGACGCGTGGTATCGGCATTGGGTCGAAACCGGCTTTGCGTCGCTCGAAAAGCGCCTCGCCGCCGATCCGCGCGTCGGCGCGCTGACCTTCGGCGATACGCCGACCGTCGCCGATCTGTGCATCGTGCCGCAGGTGTTCAACGCGCGGCGCTTCGGCATCGACGTGAGCCCCTATCCGACGCTCGCGCGTATCGCGGATCACGCCTGCACGATCGACGCGTTCGCACGGGCCGCTCCGGCGCAACAGCCGGACGCCGAATGACGGCAGCGGTTTCTGCCGGAGCACTGTCGAGTTATCTGTCGGGTGCGGGGCTGGGCGCGAGCCTGATCGTCGCGATCGGCGCGCAGAACGCGTTCGTGTTGCGGCAGGGGTTGAAGCGCCGGCACGTGGGCGTGGTCGTGTCGATTTGCGCGCTCATCGACGTGCTGTTGATCGCGCTGGGCGTCGCCGGAATGGGCGCGCTCATCGCGCGTGCGCCCGTTCTGCTCGACGTGATTCGCTGGGCCGGCGCGATCTTCGTGTTTCTGTACGGATTGCGCGCGTTTCTCGCGGCATGGCGCGGGCCGGGGCATCTGAACGCGTCGGACGGCGAATCGCAGACGGCGATCGGCGCGGCGTCCACCGTGCTCGCGCTGTCGCTGCTCAATCCGCACGTCTATCTCGATACCGTGGTGCTGCTCGGGGGCATCGGCGCGCAACGCGGCTGGCCGGCCAACGCGTGGTTCGCGGCGGGCGCGATGTGCGCGTCGGTCGTCTGGTTCACCACGCTCGGCTACGGCGCGCGCCTTTTGGAACCGTGGTTCGAGAAGGACGTGTCGTGGCGCGTGTTGGATGTGATCGTCGGCTGCGTGATGTGGTGGATCGCGGCGTCCCTGATATTCGCGCGATGAAAAAAGGGCGTCCACGCGGACGCCCTTTTCAGGTTCAGCCGAGCAGCGCGTCGGCGAATTCTTCGGCGCTGAACGGTTGCAGATCCTCGACCTTCTCGCCCACGCCGATGAAATACACCGGCACCGGCCGCTGTCGCGCGATCGCGGCGAGAATGCCGCCTTTCGCGGTGCCGTCGAGTTTCGTGACGACGAGACCGGTCAGACCCAGCGCATCGTCGAACGCCTTGACCTGCGCGAGCGCGTTCTGACCCGTGTTGGCATCGATCACGAGCAGCACTTCGTGCGGCGCGTCGGGCATCGCCTTCGCGATCACGCGGCGCACCTTGCGCAGCTCTTCCATCAGATGCAATTGCGTCGGCAGGCGGCCGGCGGTGTCGGCCATCATCACGTCGATCTTGCGCGCGCGCGCCGCGCCGACCGCGTCGTAAATCACGGCGGCGGCATCGCCGCTTTCCTGCGCGATCACGGTCACGTTGTTGCGCTCGCCCCAGACCGTGAGCTGTTCGCGCGCGGCGGCGCGGAAGGTGTCGCCGGCGGCGAGCAGCACGGACTGATCGAAGCGCTGCAGATGCTTCGCCAGCTTGCCGATGCTGGTCGTCTTGCCGACGCCGTTCACGCCCGCGATCATCATCACGAGCGGTTGCGCGCGGCCGAGCATCAGTGATTTTTCGAGCGGACGCAGCAAGTCGACGAGCAATTCGCGCAGCGCGGCCTTCACCTGCGATGCATCGGTCAGACGCTCCGAGCGCACTTTTTCGCGCAGCGATTCGAGCAGGAATTCGGTGGCGTCGACGCCGGCGTCGGACATCAGCAGCGCGGTTTCGAGCTCTTCGTACAGGTCTTCATCGATCTTCGCGCTGACGAAAATGCCGGTCAGGTTGGAACTCGTCTTCGACAGACCGTGACGCAGGCGGGAAAGCCACGACTTCTTCGCAGCAGGATCGAGCGTGGGCGGCGGCAGGATTTCTTCGCTCGCCTGATCCGTTTCCGGACCACGCGCCCATTGCGACTGCGTGCGGCCTTGCCAGTATTCCTTCGAATCGCCGGCCGGAAGCTGGACGGGCGCAGCGGTGATGGGCGCAACAGGAGCGACGGGTTCGGGAGGCGCCGGTTCCGTCGGCTGAATATCCTCCGGCAGCGCTTCTTCCAGTGGGGCTTCGGCGCTGAGCGCCTGCCGTTCCAGCTCGGCGTCCGAGATGTCGTCGTCCCCGTCCGCCTCGACGATGTCTTCCTGAGGCGTGTCGAGCGGCGCGTCAGCCGGCTTTTTGAATTTCTTGAAGAAGCTGAACATGGATGTGTGGCGATGATGCGCGCGTGATCGGTGGCCTCGTGCGCGCTTTGAGGTCGCTTTGCGCGAGGCCGGCGCGAAAGGGTAGAAGCCGCATATTTTATCAGGCGCCGCCGCGCCCGCCCGTGCGGCACCCGGCACGGCGCGCGCGTGTGGTAACGTTGGCTTTCATTGCCCGTGCCGGCCGATCGTCAAGCAAAAATACGTCCGGCGCGCTCGACTCCAACCATCCTCTTATGCCTCGCTCGACCGCTACCCGTTCCGTCCTGCCCAGCCACACGCCCTTGCGCGGCGGCAAACCGCACACGATCCGCATCATCGGCGGAGACTGGAAGCGCACACCGCTGCCCGTGCTCGATCTCGACGGCCTCAGGCCCACGCCGGATCGCGTGCGCGAAACGCTCTTCAACTGGCTCGGCCAGGATCTCTCCGGACAGCGTTGCCTCGACATGTTCGCGGGCAGCGGTGCGCTCGGTTTCGAGGCGGCGTCGCGCGGTGCGGCGCGCGTGCTGATGGTCGAGCGCAGCGCGAAGGCCGCCGCGCAGATCAGGGCGAATCAGACGAAGCTCGGCGCGCGCAACATCGAAATCGCGGAAGCAGATGCCCTGCGGCTCGCCACCAGCCTAGCGCCCGGCTCGTTCGACGTGATCTTTCTGGACCCGCCGTTCGGCGATCAGGCGTTGCTCTTGCGCGCGCTCGCGCTGGCGGTGCCGCTCGTCGCGCCCGATGGCGCGATTTACGTCGAATGCGGCGATCCGCTGGACCTGGCGGGTATCGACGCGCTCGCGGGCTGGAGCGTCGTGCGCGATGGTAAGGCGGGTGCCGTTCGCTATCATTTGCTGCGCCGCGAAAATGAGGAATAATGCGCGTTCCCCAATTTGGGACAGCCAGTCTTGATGGGAATGAGGCAGAGTGGGGCGTCGCAGCCACGCGACCCAATGTAAATAGAAGAGGAGAAAGCTCATGGTTGTCGCCGTGTATCCGGGTACGTTCGACCCGCTCACTCGTGGGCATGAAGACATTGTCCGGCGCGCATCGAGCATTTTCGATCAGCTCGTCGTGGGCGTCGCGGACAGCCGCGCGAAGAAGCCGTTTTTCTCGCTGCAGGAGCGGCTGGATATTGCGCACGACGTGCTCGGGCATTACCCGAACGTACAGGTGAGCAGTTTCACCGGGCTACTAAAAGACTTCGTGCGCAAGAACAACGCGCGCGTGATCGTGCGCGGATTGCGTGCCGTGTCCGATTTCGAGTATGAGTTTCAGATGGCGGGGATGAACCGCTACCTGTTGCCCGACGTCGAGACGATGTTCATGACGCCGTCCGACCAGTATCAGTTCATCTCGGGCACGATCGTGCGCGAGATCGCGCAGCTCGGCGGCGACGTGAGCAAGTTCGTGTTCCCGTCGGTGGAAAAGCGGCTGATCGACAAAGTCGGTAATCTGTCGCAGATGGACCCTGCGGCGCCGTGAAGCGCCCAGCCCGTGCGTCATCAGAAATGGCGCGCGGGCGTCATGCCGGTCGAGATACCGGCGCAAGAGAGTGAAGCATGTCTTTGATCATTACCGACGAGTGCATCAACTGCGACGTTTGCGAGCCCGAGTGCCCGAACGACGCCATTTCGATGGGTCCCGACATCTACGTGATCGACCCGAACAAATGCACGGAATGCGTCGGCCATTTCGACGAGCCGCAGTGCCAGCAAGTGTGTCCGGTCGAGTGCATTCCGCGCGATCCGGCGCACGTCGAAACGCCGGAGCAGTTGATGGCCAAATACCACGCGCTGATGGCTGCGAAGGGCAATTCCTAAGCGACGATTTCCGTCAGCGCGGCGACGAGCGCATCGCATTCCGCGGGCGTGCCGATCGAAATGCGCAGATGCTGATCGATGCGCGGCAGCCTGAAGTGGCGCACAAAGATCTCTTTCGCCTTGAGCGCGGCGGCGATTGTGGCGGCATCGTGCGCGGAATGCTTCGCGAACACGAAGTTCGCCGCGGACGGCACGACATCGAAACCGAGCGTCTGTAGCTGCGACGTCAACCGCTCACGGCTCGCAATGACCTTCGCGCAGCTTTCCTCGAACCACGCCTGATCTTCGTATGACGCGAGCGCCGCGGCTTGCGCGAGGCGATCCAGCGGATACGAGTTGAAGCTGTCCTTCACGCGCGTGAGCGCTTCGATCAGCGCCGCATCGCCAAACGCGAAGCCGACGCGCATGCCCGCGAGCGAACGCGCTTTCGACGTCGTCTGCACGACGAGCAGGTTCGGATAACGATCGATCAGATTCACGGCCGATTCCGCGCCGAAATCCACATACGCTTCATCGATGATCACCGGCGCGTCCGGGTTCGCCTTCAGCAGCACTTCGATTTCCGCAAGCGGCAGGGCGCGGCCCGTCGGCGCATTCGGATTCGGCAGCAGCACGCCGCCGGACGGCGCGCGGTAATCGTCGACATCGATGGCGAAATCCGCGTTCAACGGCACGGTCTCGTATTCGACGCCGTAAAGCTGCGCATAGACCGGATAGAAGCTGTAGGTGATGTCGGGAAAGCGGATCGGCCGGTCGTGCTTGAGCAGCGCCTGGAACGCGTGCGCGAGCACTTCATCGGAACCATTGCCTGCGAAGACCTGCTCGATGCGCAGCCCGTGATGCTTCGCGACCGCTTCGCGCAATGCCCGCGCGGTCGGATCGGGATACTTTCGCAACGACGCGCCGTCGCCGCCGAGTTCATGACGAATCGCCTCGACCACGCGCGGCGACGGCGGATACGGATTCTCGTTGGTGTTGAGCTTGACGGGATGCGCCAGCGCAGGTTGCTCGCCCGGCACATACGGCGTCAGACGATGGACGATATCGCTCCAGAAACGGCTCACAGTGGGCTCCAGATCAGGAATTACGGTGCAGGTTCATCATCGCACGCTCGGTTTCGCCGGCGACGACGAAAGGCATCACGGCAAGGGCACGCTCGATCGACTGATCGATCACGTCCTGTTCCTCGCGGCGCGGCGGCTTGAGCACGAAGTTCGCGACATCGGGTTTCGCACCCGCGCGCGCGCCTTCTGGAATCAGATCGCGCGGATGCCCGATGCCGATGCGCAAGCGCCAGTATTGCTGCGACGAGAGATGCGCGGAAATATCCTTGAGGCCGTTATGTCCGCCGCTGCCGCCGCCGAGCTTCATCTTGACGGTGCCGGGCGGAAGGTCGAGCTCGTCGTGCGCGACGAGAATCTCGTCGGGCAGGATCTTGAAGAACTGCGCGAGCGCGACCACCGATTGACCCGAACGGTTCATGAAGGTCTGCGGTTCGAGCAGATGGATCTCGTGGCCGTGCAGGCGTCCCTTGCCGTAGAAACCGTGAAAGCGGCGTTCTTCGCGCAGCGTCGCACCGGCGTCGCGTGCGAACTGGTCGACGAACCAGAAGCCCGCGTTATGCCGTGTCGCGGTGTATTCGGCGCCCGGATTGCCCAGGCCGACGATCAGCTTGATCATGTCGAATCGTGTAGAGCGAAAAAAACCCGCCGGGGCTTGCGCGCCGGCGGGTCACGTCGACCGTTCTTGCGAACGGATCGAGAGGATAGCGGTGTTCCGCGTGCTTACTCGGCTGCCGGCTTTTCGCCTTCAGCTTCGCCAGCCCCTTCCGACACGACAGCAGCCGGAACGGTAGCCGAAGCCACGACCGGGTTTTCTGCCTCGACGGACACCGTCAGGCTTACGCCCTTCGGCAGCGGGATGTCCTTCGCGTGCATCGTCTGGCCGGCTTCGATCTTCGCCAGATCGATTTCCAGGAACTCAGGCAGGTCTGCCGGCAGGCATTCCACTTCCAGTTCCGTCACGACGTGCGAGATCACCGCGCCCGCCAGCTTCACGGCCGGGTTGGTTTCCTGGTTCATGAAGTGCAGCGGCACCTTGGTGTGCAGCTTCTTCTTCGCGTCGACGCGCTGGAAGTCCACGTGCAGCACGAGCTGCTTGAACGGATGGTATTGCACGTCGCGCAGCAGAACCTGTTGCGACTTGCCGGCCAGTTCCAGATCGAGAATCGACGAGTGGAAAACTTCTTTCTTCAGGGCGTGCCACAGGGCGTTGTGGTCCAGTTCGACCAGTTGAACGTCCGTTTCACCACCGTACACGATACCCGGGGTCTTACCCGAGTTGCGCAGGCGGCGGCTCGCACCCGTACCTTGCTTGCTACGCTCGAAAGCGACGACTTTCATATCTGACTCCTATATCTGCCCGCGACCAGGCAGGGAAACCGGGATCATCGAAAAGGTGTGATCCCACAACAAGCGACGCGAACCTTCGTACGTTCGCATCGATCATGCAAAAAGACGCGAAGCGTGTGCTTCGCGTCTTTTCGCCAATTCTGTTTAACCTTCGGCGAACAGCGACATCACCGAGTCGCCGCGCCGGATTCGCGAGAACGTCTCCGCGAGCAGACCCGCGCTCGACAGAAGACGGATCTTCGAGCATGCGAGCGATTCGGCCGACAGCGGAATCGTGTCCGTGACGACGAGCTCGTCCAGCTGCGACGCCGCGATGCGCTCTCCCGCGCCACCCGAGAGCACCGGGTGCGTGGCATACGCGAAGACCTGCTTCGCGCCGCGGTCCTTCAGCACTTGCGCGGCCTTGCACAGCGTGCCGGCGGTATCGACCATGTCGTCCATGATCACGCAGGTGCGTCCTTCCACTTCACCGATGATGTTCATCACCTCGGCGACATTCGCCTTCGGACGGCGCTTGTCGATGATCGCGAGGTCGGTGTTCAACTGCTTGGCGAGCGCACGCGCGCGCACCACGCCGCCGACGTCCGGCGACACGACCAGCAGATGGTCATGGTTCTGCTTGCGCAGATCGCCGAGCAGAACGGGGGTAGCGTAGATGTTGTCGACGGGGATGTCGAAGAAGCCTTGAATCTGGTCGGCGTGCAGGTCCATGGTGATCACGCGATCGACGCCGGCAATTTCCAGCATGTTCGCGACGACCTTCGCCGAGATGGCCACTCGCGCGGAACGCGGACGGCGGTCTTGGCGCGCATAGCCGAAGTAGGGGATGGCTGCGGTGATCCGGCCTGCGGATGCGCGCTTGAGCGCATCGACCATGATCATCAGTTCCATCAGATTGTCGTTCGTCGGAGCGCAGGTGGACTGCAGAACGAATACGTCTTTACCCCGAACGTTTTCCTGAATCTCGACCATGATCTCGCCGTCTGAGAAGCGGCTGACCATTGCTTTGCCGAGAGGAATTCCAAGGATTTTGACGACTTCCTGTGCAAGCGCGGGATTTGCGTTGCCAGTAAAAACCATCAGGCCGTCACTGCTCATCGTGCACCTGTCTGCGGCTGGAGGCGAGAGGAAAAACGCGAGAAAAGGAATGGCAGGGGAGGAAGGACTCGAACCCTCGCATGCCGGAATCAAAATCCGGTGCCTTGACCAACTTGGCGACTCCCCTACACAACTCTGAGTCTCGCCGGGAAGTGTAGGACATACCCGACGAAACAAAACCTATGACGCGAAAGCGAAGAGAGGATGAGAATCCAGACTTGCCGTCACTACGCTTTTCCAGCTTGCCGGCAGTTTGGCTTGCGCCATTTCTGCTTCGGCTCGGCTGGCGAAAGCGGCGAACACGCTTGCTCCAGATCCGGTCATTCGCGCCGGTGCGAGATTGACAAACCACTCGAGCACCTGTGCAACTTCCGCGTACTTTTCTGCAACTACAGCCTGCATGTCATTTCGACCGAAGCTGTCCGGCCAGTTAGTGTCTGACCTTTGCGCTGCAAGAAAGTCCATCATTTTGGCGACTTTCGTATCCCTTGTCAAGGCTTTTTCCGAAAAAATCGCCGCGGTCGGAACGTGAACATTAGGTGTGACGACCAGGAAGAAGCGCTTTGGCAGATCGACTGCCTGGAGCGCCTCACCTACACCCTCTGCGAATGCATTTTGCCCGAAGACAAAAAACGGCACGTCCGCGCCGAGTTGCAGGCCGAGATTCTGCAGAATCTCACGCGAAAGATCAACACCCCATAGGCGATTTAACGCCAAAAGTGTTGTCGCCGCGTCGGAACTGCCTCCGCCGAGGCCCGCGCCCATCGGCAGACGCTTGTCGATCTCGATTTCCACGCCGAACGACGTGCCCGTGTGCTGCCGAAGCAGGCGCGCCGCGCGCACGATGAGGTCGTCGGCTTCGGGCACGCCCGGCACGTCCGTCTTGCGCGTGACGATGCCGTCGTCGCGGCGCGTGAAGTGCAGCCGGTCGCCCCAGTCGAGCAACTGGAAGACGGTCTGCAGCGAGTGATACCCATCCGGGCGGCGGCCCGTGATGTGCAGGAAAAGGTTCAGCTTCGCGGGCGCGAGGCAGTCACGGAGCGAATCGGTCGATGAGAACATGCGTGATGCAACTGCAAGGTTATTGATCGAGCACCAGCTTGATGTCGAGCGGCGGTTCGTTGCGCATCAGATTCACGCGCTTCACCCCGGTCGCGGGCGCGTCGGCGTAGGCGAGGTAATCGATCGTCCATCCGTCCTGCTTGATTTCCTTCGGGCGGCCATTGTTCGATTCGGGATCGAGCGTCGTCTGCGCGCGAGAACTGGGCGCGGCCGACGGCTGCAGCCAATAGCGCAGGCCTTCGACGGGCAGCGCGAAGCCGAGCGTGTTCTGCATCAGCAGGGAGACGTTGTCGGCGCTCACTGGCTGGCGGTTGGGAAGTTCGAGCGTGGCAAGCGACGGCGACGACGTGACGATCGCCATCGTCTGGCCGAGCGGATTGCGCAGTTGCAGCGTGACGGTGTCGCCTGTCTCCTGCCACTCGAAGTTGCCGTACGCGTTGCGCTGCACGCCGTTCTGGTCGTTGTACTGCACGGCGAAGCGTCCGTGATACGCGCGGCTCGTCTGCGTCGCGAGCGAAGTGGTTGCGTTCGTTGTAGTGGGGACGCGCGGCTGCACCGCGCAACCCGACATCACCAGCGCGGCGGCGGCCGCGACGCCGAGCGCGCCGCGTCGAAGCGCTGCGCCGGCAAAGAATTCGAATGCCATCAAAGATCGTTTACCTGGAGTCGTTTTAGCGTTTTGACGAGCGTGTCGTTGTCCGGTTCGAGCTTTTGCGCCTGCCGCCACGTGTCGCGCGCCTGATCCTGCTGACCGGACTTCCACTGCACCTCGCCCAGATGCGCGCCTATTTCGGCATTCGGCTGAAGGTTGTATGCGTTCTTGAGAATCTTCTCCGCTTCGGCCGAATTGCCCTGACGGAAACGCGCCCAGCCGAGGCTGTCCATGATGAACGCGTCGTTGGGCGCGAGCGAAACCGCTTTTTCGATCAGCTTCACCGCTTCGTCGAGCCGCTGGTTGCGGTCGACGAGCGAGTAGCCGAGCGCGTTGTACGCCTGCGGGTTGTTCGGCTGCGTGCGCATCAGCGTGCGCAATTGCGCTTCCATCACGTCGTAATGACCGTTCTTTTCGGCGGCCATCGCGTAGTCGTAGATGAGATCGGGATCGTCGGGGAACGCGGCGACCGCTTTCGCGAGATTCGCTTCCGCTTCCTTGTAGCGATGCGCCTCGAACAGAATCGCGGAGTCGGTGCGCGCGAGCAGCGCGAGATCGCGCGGATCGGAACTTTGCAGGCCGCCGAGCAGCGCACGCGCGTCGTCCACCTTGCCCTGCTTCGCGAGCAGTTGCGCGCGTGTGATCTGCGCGGGCAGATACTGCTGGCTCGTGCGCGGAATCTTGTCGAGCCACTGGCTCGCGGCAGCCTCGTTCTTCTGCTCCAGCGCCAGTTGCGCGAGATAGATGTACGCCTGGCCCGGGTCCGCGCCCGGCGTGCTTTCCGCCGTCTTCGCGTAAAGATTCAGAAAATCCTGCGCCTTGTCGAACTGTTTCTTCTGAATGTTGATGAGCGCGAGCGCCATCAACGGTGTCAGGTCTTTCGGGTCGTTCTTGCGCATGATCTCGAACTGCTTCTGCGCGTCGTCGAGCCTGTCGGACGACAGATACAACTGCGCAAGCGCGAGCCGTGCATCATGCGATTTCGGGTTCTTGTCGAGATACTTCTCGAACGAAGCGATGCCTTCCTTGCGCTCCTCCGGGCCCATGCGCGCGAGCGTGAGCGCGGCGGGCAGATAGTCTGGCTTGAGTTGCAGCGCCTTTTCGAGCGATGCCTTCGCGCCCGGCTGATCGTCCGCGATCAATTGCTGGCGTGCGAGCGCGAGCTGCACTTCGGGCCGGTCCTGATCGTTTTTCGTCAGATCCTTGAGCACGTTCAGCCCGCCGACGCGATTCGGTCCGCGCGCGAGCAGGCTCTGCAAGGAAAGAATGGCCTCGCCGCGCTGTTCGGGCGACACCTTCGAGAGTTCGCGCTCGAGCGTGGGCTTGGCGTCGTCCGGCTTGCCGCTGACGATCAGCAGCGATGCGCTCAACTGCGCCGCGCGCTCCGAATGCGGCGCGAACTGCTGCCAGAGCTGCGCCGACGTGAGCGCATCGTTCGGGCTTTGCGCTGCGATCGCGATTTCGGTCGCACGCTGCGCGAAACGCGGGTCGTGCGTGTCGCGGGCGAGAGAGAGATAGGTCTGGTAAGCGGGAGCAGGCTGGCCGCGTTGCAGCGCGACTTCGGCCGCCAGCACCTGGAACACGATCTGGCTGGACATTGCCACGTTCGGCAAGTCCTGCGATTCAGCACCGCTCACCGGTGCGGTCAGCAGATCGGCCGCGCTTTGTGCGTCGGACTGGTCGTCTTCGCTTGGAACGGGCGACGCGTTCGGCGCCTGCGCGTGTGCGGGCGCAAATGCGAGCGCGGCCATCGCGAGCGCGACGGCGCCGGCGATTCGCGACATGGGCACGGCGAACGAATGCGCCAGGCCGGCGTGACGCTTCGCAAACAGCTTCATGACGAACGAGTTCATGGAAATCCAGACGATGTTTCGGTCGATTGTAACGCGGTCGCTAAAATACCGGCACAACCGTCCCAGCAAGTCTCTCTCCAGAAAAATGCCCGAATTGCCGGAAGTCGAAGTCACCCGCCGGGGAATCGAACCCTATGTCGCCGGACGGCGTGTCGAGCACGTCGATGTACGCACGCCGGCGCTGCGCTGGCCGATCCCGCCGCATCTTCCGAAAACGCTCGATCATCTGAAGATCGAGCGGGTCGAGCGGCGCGGCAAGTATCTGCTGTTCGAGACGGTGGAAGGGTGGCTGATCGTACATCTCGGCATGACGGGCACATTGCGCGTGCTGCGTCACGTGCCGAAGCCGCCCGAGGCGGCGAAACACGATCACGTCGATATCGTGTTCGACGAGTTCATCCTGCGCTTTCGCGATCCGCGCCGCTTCGGTGCGATCCTCTGGCATCCGCGCGCGGACGGCGACGTCCTCGATCATCCGCTGCTCGCGAGTCTGGGCGTCGAGCCGTTCTCGCCGGAGTTCTCCGGCACGCTGCTGTTTCGCGAGACGCGCGGGCGCAAGGTGTCGGTGAAGCAGGCGCTGCTGGCGGGCGATATCGTCGTGGGCGTGGGGAACATCTATGCATCGGAGAGCCTCTTTCGCGCGGGCATCCGGCCGACCACCGCTGCCGGGCGCATCTCGCTCGTGCGCTACGATCTGCTCGCGGACGCAGTGCGCGTGACGCTCGCCGCCGCCATCGACAAGGGCGGCAGCACCTTGCGCGATTTTGTCGGCAGCAATGGCGAGTCGGGCTACTTCCAGCTCGACTATTTCGTCTATGATCGCGCGGGCCTGCCGTGCCACGTGTGCGGCACCGCGATCAGACAAATCGTCCAGGGACAGCGCTCCACGTACTTTTGCCCGCGCTGCCAACGCTAATTTCCGATGCTCGCTCTCACCGATTTTTCGTCGCGCCTCATCGCGTGGCAACGCATTCACGGCCGGCACGACCTGCCGTGGCAGAACACGCGCGACGCGTACCGCATCTGGCTGTCGGAGATCATGCTGCAGCAGACGCAGGTCAAGACCGTCCTTCCGTACTACGCGCGATTCCTCGAACGCTTTCCGACAGTGACCATGCTCGCCGATGCGCCCATCGACGACGTCATGGCGCTCTGGGCCGGGCTCGGCTACTACTCGCGCGCGCGCAATCTGCATCGCTGCGCGCAGGTGGTCGCGCACGAACTTGGCGGCGCGTTTCCGCAGACGGTCGATGCGCTCGCAATGCTGCCGGGCATCGGACGTTCGACGGCGGCGGCGATCGCGTCGTTCGCGTTCGGCGCGCGCGCGACGATCCTCGACGGCAACGTGAAACGCGTGCTCGCGCGCGTGTTCGGCATCGAGGGATTTCCGGGCGAGAAGCGCGTCGAGAATGCGATGTGGGCGCTCGCGGAATCGCTCTTGCCGGACGCCGCGAACAAGGACGAAGTGACCGCGTACACGCAGGGCCTGATGGATCTCGGCGCGACGCTCTGCGTGCGCGGCAAGCCGGATTGCGCGCGCTGTCCATTCGCATCGGATTGCGTGGCGAAGGTTGAAGGACGACAGCGAGAGTTGCCCGCCGCGCGCCCGAAGAAGGCCGTGCCGACGCGGAAGACGTGGATGCTGATCCTGAAGGACGGCGATTCGATCCTGCTGCAGAAGCGGCCTTCGATCGGCATCTGGGGCGGACTCTGGAGCCTGCCCGAAGCGGCGGACGAGGCCGCGCTGACGGAGGTCGCGCACAATCTCGGCGCGAGCCGTCACCCGCTTCAGCGTCTCGCGCCCTTGTCGCACGCGTTCACGCACTTCAAGCTGGATATCGAGCCGCGGCTCGGCGAAGCGCGCGAAACGCCGCGCGAGTTGATGGACACCGAAACCGTCTGGGCGCCGCTCGCGCGGATCGATTCATACGGTGTGCCCGCGCCGGTGCGCAAACTGCTCGACGCGCTGTCCGGCTCACTGATCTAAAGCAACTGATGGTGCTGCATGTAGTGATGCACCACGTCGATGCGCGCGCCGGCATCCATCAATTCCATCAGCTTCTGGCGGGCGCGCATCGGAATCGGCAGGATTTCGGCGAGGCGGTTGGATACCCAGGTGGGGTCGTCGTATAGAAACGGTTCGACGAACGGAAGATTCTGCGGCTCGCGCTCCTTGATCGTGTCGACGATGCGCTCCAGCACTTCCGCGCATGCGCCGAACTTCGCGAGTGCCTCGGCGCCCTGGAGTGGTTCGTCATCGCCCAGCAGCTGGGCCGTGCCGACGATCAGATTGCTCGGCTCCACGCGATGATCCGTCAGTTTGAAGCGCGCAGTGCCGCGCGCCTGAACGAGCAGCAGGCCGAAGGTATCGACATCGCATTCCGAGATCTCGGCCAGGCAGCCGATGCTTTCCGGCACCGACGGATCGCCCGGCGACGCGACCTCGTGCCCGCTCTTCAGCAGACACACGCCGAACGGCGTTTTCTCGCGCAGACACTCGCGCGCCATGTCCAGATAGCGCGCCTCGAAAATCTTGAGCGGCAGCAGGCCGCCGGGAAACAGCACGGTGTGAAGCGGAAACAGCGGCAAGTCGGCCAGAACGGGATTCGAGGACATCGCGCCCCTCCAGGGTGGACCGCCAGTGCGGCGATCCGGTTCGCGTGTGAGGCGCGCTGTCACCCAGCCGGGATGGGCGCGTCACGATGCCGCACGATCACGTTTGCCGTCTCGCAAAAGCGCGCGGCGAGCGCCTCCGCGATGAACACCGAGCGATGCTGGCCGCCCGTGCAGCCGATCGCAACGGTGAGATAGCTGCGGTTGTCGTCGCGAAAGCGCGGCAGCCATTTGCCGACGAACGCGCCGATATCGTCGATCATCTCGCCGACCAGCGGCTGCGCGGTGAGGAAATCGATGATCGGCTGGTCGAGGCCCGTGAACGGGCGCAGTTCGCGGTCGTAGTAGGGGTTCGGCAGCGTGCGCACGTCGAACACGAGATCGGCGTCGAGCGGCACGCCGCGCTTGAAACCGAACGACTCGAACATCAGCGTGAGGTCGGCGGCTTCGGTTTCGACGAAGCGCTTGACCCATGCCCGCAGCACGTTCGCGCGCAGGTTGCTCGTGTCGATCTGATGGCCGTACTCGGCGAGACCCGCTACCAGTTCACGCTCACGCTCGATCGCTTCGGCGAGCGAGTTCAGCACGCCGACATCGGCTTCGCGCATCGGCGGGCCGGACAACGGATGCCGCCGGCGCGTCTCGGAGAAGCGTTGAATCAGCGATTGCGTGCTCGCGTTGAGAAACAGCACGCGCAAGTCGTAATCGCTCGATAGCTGACGGATGATGGCCGGCACTTCATCGAGCGAGAGGCTCGAGCGCGCGTCGATCGCGACGGCGAGGCGTGCCTGGCCTTCCTTCGCGAGATAGGCGGCGAGTTCGGGCAGAAAACGCGGCGGCAGGTTGTCGACGCAATAGTAGCCGCCATCTTCCAGGGCGTTCAGCGCGACGGACTTGCCGGAACCGGAGATGCCGGTGATCAGGATGATACGCATGGGTCTCGAGGGATTCGCTTTCTCTTAGCTTAGCACCTGCGCCCGATTCGATCCGGCACGCGCGACGCGGTGCATCGCGCGATCAGATCAGTTTGCCGGGAAACTGGCTGTCGGGGTCCTGCATCGCAAGGCGTTGACGATCCATGAAATCGCGCAGGGTGTCGATGCCGCGCAGCTGCAGAATCGTATTGCGCACGGCGGCCTCGACCAGCACGGCGAGGTTGCGGCCCGCCGCCACCTGAATTGTCACCTTGCTGATGGGCAGGCCGAGCACGTCAACAGTCTGGCTCTCCAGCGGCAGGCGCTGGAATTCGCCGTCCGGGCGGCGCACGAGTTGCACGATCAGCTTGAGCTTCATCTTCCGGCGCACGGCGGTTTCACCGAAGATCGTCTTGATGTCGAGCAGCCCGAGGCCGCGCACTTCGAGCAGATTCTGCAGGAGCGGCGGGCAGCGGCCTTCCACGAAGTCGGGGCCGAGGCGCACGAAATCGACGGCGTCATCGGCCACGAGGCCATGTCCGCGGCTGATGAGTTCGAGCCCGAGTTCGCTTTTGCCGAGACCGGAATCGCCGGTGAGCAGCACGCCCATGCCGAGAATGTCGATGAACACGCCGTGCAGCGTCGCGCGCGGCGCGAGGATGCGCGACATGTACGCGCGCAGGCTGTCGATCACCGCCGCCGCCGACATGCGCGTGGTGAAAAGCGGCGTCGACGAGCGCGTGCAACGCAGGACGAGTTCCGGCGGCGCGCCGACTTCGCCCGCGACCACGAGAAACGGCGGCTCGAGCGCGATCAGTTCGGCCATGTGGCGCGAGCGGTCTTCGTCGGACTGGCGCTGGTAGTAGTTGATCTCGGCGTCGCCGAGCACCTGGATACGGTTCGGGTGAATCAGGTTCAAGTGGCCGACGAGGTCCGCGCTCGATGTCGCGTTGGCGACCGTCTCACTCGAGAATCCGCGTTCCCAGCCCTCGTGCCCGGTGAGCCAGCTGAGCTTCAGAGTGGCGGCGTTGTCGTCGAAAATGCTTTGGGCGTTGATGCTGGACGTATCCATGAGGCCGGAACTCCGTTGGAAGCCGGGAGCAGCCTTCGCGGAACGACGAAGCGGGTCGCTTCGATACGCCGCATGGCGCTGCGTTTGACCGATTGTGCCCTAGAAGCTTCGCGTAAGCGAGGCGCCCCGTGGCGCGAGAGCGGCGTGGGGCGGGCTACAGACGCGATTCGCTATGCTCGCGTACTTGTCACGGTTGCCATTGCGTGAGCACTTGATAAAGCGCGTCACGATTTTCTTCCTTGTGCAGACGCTCGCGCGCGTCGCTGTCGGAGAGCAGTTGCGCGATCTCCGAGAGAATTTCCAGATGCTGTTGCGTCGCCTGCTCGGGCACGAGCAGGAAGATCAGCAGAGAGACCGGCTGGCCGTCGGGCGATTCGAACGCGACCGGTTCGGCGAGGCGCACGAAGGCGGCGAGCGGTTGCTTCAGCCCCTTGATGCGGCCGTGCGGAATCGCGACGCCTTCGCCGAGGCCAGTCGAGCCGAGGCGCTCACGAGCGAAGAGATTGTCGGTGACGATGCTGCGGGCGATGCCGTTCTGGTTCTCGAAGATCAGGCCCGCTTGCTCGAATACACGCTTCTTGCTGGTAACGGACAGTCCGAGAACGACGTTCTCGATGGGAAGAAATTTGGCTAAACGATTCATGTTGGCAGGCTGATGCGTGGCCTGATAGCTCCTCATCGTGGCCGCTGTCTGAAAGCGCTCACGGCGATGGTGAAACCAAAAGTGCGCTGGCGGCGTTCCCAAGCAGCGTTCCCGACGGCGATCCAAAAAAATTACCGGACCATTATAGAACAGGGCAGAGCCCTATGGTGCGCCGCGCCATTGCACCGATCTGCAATCCAATTTGCAGGACAAAGCCCTGAAAATCAATGGCTTGTGCCTCCTTACGGCGAAAATCCAACAAAAAAGCCGCCAGTCGGGGCGGCTTCGGTTCGATGCGAGCGCGAGTTCGATCGGTTTCGGATATTTGAGCATTTCCTCGAATCGTGCCCGCCGGCCTGTGGCGGCGGGCTTCGCGATCATCCGGCGATCGGGCGGCGCGCTCGCGCGCAGTGCATATTCACTGCGACGGCGCTTCCACTTCCTGCGGTTCGCCGCGATACTTCACCGACTCGTGGGCATGACCCTGGATCTTGCCCTTGTGCTTGATGACCTGCCGGTCGAGCTTGTCGACCATCAGGTCGATCGCCGCGTACATATCAGCGTCACAACTCTCGATAAAAATGTCCTTACCCTTTAGGTGCAGGTTGATTTCTGCCTTCTGCCTCTTTTCCTTTTCCCTATGATTGTCGACCGAGAGGACAACGTTGCCGTCGATCACTTGATCGAAATGACGGAGCACCCTGTCCAGTTTCGTGATCACGTACTCGCGCAACGCAGGCGTCAATTCGAGGTGGTGTCCACTGATCTTCAGATTCATAGTTGCTCTCCAAGCTAATGGCCGTAAGATCACGTCGGCTCGTCCGATACCGGTCGGCTGTGCATTCCGTCAGCGCGTCATCCCGGCGCGACTGAAAAACGGGATGCATCGGCCGGCACGTCCGCGCTCTCGCGATGCGGCCGGGAAACGCCCATCGCAACACGCGATGGACTACAGAGACGGGTCATAGAGACTTGCGCAGATTCACTGCAGGGATCTTGAGGGCTTCGCGGTACTTGGCGACGGTGCGCCGCGCGACCACGAATCCTTGTTCCGCCAGCAGTTCGGCGATGCGGCTGTCTGAAAGAGGAGTTTTGGGGTCTTCCGCTCCTATCAGTTGCTTGATGAGGGCCCGGATCGCCGTGGACGATGCCGCGCCTCCCGTGTCGGTCGAAACGTGCGATCCAAAGAAGTACTTAAATTCAAGCGTCCCGAATGGGGTGAGCATGTACTTCCCTGTCGTCACACGAGAAACCGTCGATTCGTGTAATCCCAGCGTATCAGCAATCTCCCGCAAAACCAAGGGCCGCATGGCGATTTCACCATGTGCAAAGAAGTTCTTTTGACGCTCCACAATGGCCTGCGCGACACGCAGGATCGTCTCGAACCGCTGCTGAATGTTCTTGATGAGCCAGCGCGCTTCCTGAAGCTGCTGACGCAGTGAACCGCTGCCAGGGTCTCCACGATTGTTGCGCAGGATATTCGCGTACAGATGATTGATCCGCAGCTTCGGCACGATCTCCGGATTCAGCTCCGCCGTCCAGCCGCTCGCGCTCTTGCGCACGAGAATGTCCGGCACCACGTAATCCGCTTCGCTCTTTCCGTACGCGGCGCCCGGAAACGGCTCCAGCGACTTGATCAGCACATGCGCGTCGCGCAGGGCGTCGTCGCCTGCCTTCAGTTGTTTGCGCAGGCGCGTAAAGTCACGCGCGGCGAGCAGTTCCAGATGGTTCGTGACGATCTCGAGCGCGAGCGTGCGCGTGGCCGAGCCGTCGAGCCGAAGCAACTGCAGCTTCAGGCATTCCGATGCCGAGCGACCGCCCACACCGGGCGGGTCGAAACTTTGCAGCAACGCAAGCGCTGCGCTGAGTTCGTCGAGATCGACTTCGAGTTCCTCGGGCAGATCCATCTGAACCTCATCGAGCGATGAAGTCAGATAACCGTCTTCGTCCAGCGATTCGATCAGAAACGTGACGAGCGCGCGATCGCGCTGATTCGCCGCGGTCATGCGCAACTGCGCCGTCAGATGGTCGCGCAGCGTCGTGGTCGATTCGTGGATTTGCAACGGCGGGAGATCGTCGTCGTCGGAGGCGTTGTTCGAGCGGCCGTAGTCTTCCAGATTCCATGAACTCGAATCCTGGCCGCTGTCCGAACCCATGCCGTTGTATTCGTCGACGCCCTGTGGTTCGCTGCTTTCCGAACGTTCGGAACTGGACGTGCTTGACGACGAGCCATTGCTCATCATCGACTCGGACGGCGCGTTCTGCGTCGCCGGCGATGCGATCAGCGATCCGTCCGCGGCAACGCGCAGCGGGCTCGCGATCCAGTCGTCCTCGTTCTCGAGCAGCGGATTCTGGGCGATGGCCATCGCGACTTCCTGCTGCAGTTCGAGCGTCGACAACTGCAGCAGCCGGATCGACTGCTGAAGTTGCGGGGTCAGCGCAAGATGCTGCGAGAGGCGGAGTTGGAGGCTGGCTTTCATGGCAAAGTTTTATTCATTGTAGAGAGTTTGCCACGCGCGCGAAACCTCGCGGCGATTCCAAAAAGCGCATGCCGCCCGGGAAGGGCGGCACGTAAGATTTGCTGCTTCGGCTTGATGCGGCGCACTAATTCCGCATCTCATCCGGCCGCACTCACATGCGGAAATGTTCGCCGAGATAGACGCGGCGCACGCTTTCGTTCTCGATGATCTCACTCGGCGCGCCCGCCGCGAGCACGGAGCCGTCGCTGATGATGTACGCGTGATCGCAGATGCCGAGCGTCTCCCGCACGTTATGGTCGGTGATCAGCACGCCGATGTTGCGCTGCTTCAGAAACTTCACGATCTTCTGAATTTCCAGCACCGCGATCGGGTCGACGCCCGCGAACGGTTCGTCGAGCAGAATGAAGCTCGGGTTGGTCGCGAGCGCGCGCGCGATCTCGACACGACGGCGCTCGCCGCCCGACAGCGACAACGCGGGGTTCTCGCGCAAGTGCGCAATCTGCAGTTCGTCGAGCAAGGCTTCCGCGCGCTTGGTTATGGCGTCTTTGGACAGGCGCTTGCCGGATTCATCCGTTTGCAGTTCCAGCACCGCGCGGATGTTCTGCTCGACCGTGAGCTTGCGAAACACCGAGGCTTCCTGCGGCAGATACGACAGGCCGAGATGCGCGCGCTGATGGATGGGCAGGAGGCTGATCGAATTGCCGTCGAGGTCGATCTCGCCGGCGTCGAGCGGCACGAGGCCGACGATCATATAGAACGACGTGGTCTTGCCCGCGCCGTTCGGGCCGAGCAGGCCGACCACCTCGCCGCTCTTCACATCGAGCGAGACGTCCTTTACCACGGTGCGCGACCCGTAACGCTTCTTCAGATTACGGACGACGAGCGAACTCGACTCGCCTTCCGGCTTGCGGTGGGGCATGGCGGGCGCATTCACTGCTGCGGGTTTCCTTGAATGGTGTTCGACGGAGCAAGCGTGGCAGGCGACCCGTTCAGCGGCGCGGCGCCGCCCGAGCGCGGCGCGAGCATCGCGCGCACCCGGCCGCTCGGATTGCCGG
This sequence comes from Caballeronia sp. NK8, assembly GCF_018408855.1. Lineage (GTDB taxonomy): Bacteria > Pseudomonadota > Gammaproteobacteria > Burkholderiales > Burkholderiaceae > Caballeronia. Next base: position 253,858 of record NZ_AP024322.1, read on the forward strand.
GACTAGCCTGGTCCTTGCCGGCGGTTGCCGTATAGAAGTCCTTCTGGCCGTCGTACGTGATCACGCTGCCGTGCACTTCGTCCTGCACTTTCGTCAGGCCCTGCAGGCGGCGCACGACGGCGCGCGTCGTGAGCTTGGTGAAGTCGTTCTTGCCGTCGTAGTCGATGCGTACCGCGTTGCCGTCGATGTACTCGTCCAGGCCGTCACGCTTCTGGCGGAAATACGAGAGGTTATTGCCCGTCGACGTGCCGGTCGCGTACTGATAGCCCTGCGGATCCTGCGTGACTTCCACGCGATCCGCCTTGATGACGATCGTGCCCTTGGTCGCGACCACGTGACCGGTGAAGACGTTCTTCTGGCCGAGATCGTCGTAGGACATGTTGTCCGCTTCGATGTTGAGCGGTTTGTCGCGGTCTGCCTTCTCGGCGTGCGCCGGCAGCGCGGCCAGCGCTAGCCCGACAGTCAGGGCGGCAGCGAGCCCGGCCCGCACGGCGTGCGTGGCGTGGCGCGCGAGCGTTGCGCGCGCATGGCCGCCATCGGGACGAGGGAACCTTTCGTTCATGCAGTCACAATTCGGATGGGAGTGCCGGGGTTATTTCGACGAGCCGCCGTTGATATCCGTGGCGGCGATCGCACCGCGCACGTTACCGAATAGCTTCATTACCCGGGTCACGTTGTTGTAGTTCATGCCATCGGCCGTCATCACGGACGGGCCGCGCTGAAGTCTAACCGGTTTTTCCGTTTCGATGACATCGTCGTTCACCAGCACGCGAAAATGCTGGGAATCAGCCTGCATCTGCGGATCTCCGTAGCCGGCCGCGCGCAGGATGCGGGCGTCGTCGTAGAGATCGACGATCGAGACGTCACCATTGACCGTGCCGCGCAGGGCCGTCGCCGTGACGGTGGGCTTCTGCGGCTGGAACATTCGCATCGCGGGCAGCGTCAGGTCGCTGATTTCGTCGTCTTCGTAATGCACCATCGACTTCGCCGTCAGACGATATTGCGTCGTGCCGGTGGCGTCGAGTTCGGACACGGAAAAGTTGTTGGCGAAATAGTCTGGCGTGTGGCGCTTTTCCGGCGGCGGCGCCTGGCCGGCCGAAGGCAGCGACGCCTGCAGCAGCCAGTAAGTGCCGCCGGCGAGCGCCGCCACGGCGACGAGCGGCAAAAGGGACGCAAGCTTTCCGGGACGCTGCATGGGCTCAGCCTCCGAGCGCCGCCGCGAGCAGCGCGTCATAACGATGCTGCGCGCGCAGGATCGCATCGCAGACTTCGCGGACCGCGCCGTGTCCGCCGCGCGCTTCCGCGACCCAGTGCACGCGCTGAATCACTTCAGGATGAGCGTTCGCGGGCGCTGCCGCGAAGCCGCAACGGCGCATCACCGCGAGATCGGGCCAGTCGTCGCCCATATAACCGCATTCGTCGGCCGCGATGCCGGTCGCGTCGAGCAGCTCGGCGAGCGCGACGGTTTTATCCGCGACGCCCTGATAGAGATGCGTGATGCCGAGTTCGCGCGCCCGCGCCGCGACGATGCCGGATTGCCGTCCCGTGATGATTGCCGTCTGCACGCCGACCGACTGCAGCATTTTCACGCCGTGGCCGTCGAGCGAATTGAACGATTTCATCGTGTCGCCGTCGGCGCTGAAGTAGAGGCTGCCGTCGGTGAAAACGCCGTCGACGTCGAACACCATCAGCTTGAGCCGGCTCGCGCGTTCGGCGGCGGTGGGAGGCTTCTGCGCCATCAGATTACCTTCTTGGAGAAGAGGTCGTGCATGTTCAGTGCGCCGATCAGCGTCGCATCGGTGTCCACGACCAGCATCTGATTGATGCGATAGCGCTCCATCAGTTCCACGGCTTCGACCGCGAGATGGTCCGGCGCGATCGTGCGCGGATTACGGCTCATGACGTCGGCGATCTTCAGCGCACGGAAATCGCCGTCGCGCTGAAGGATGCGGCGCAGATCGCCGTCGGTGAAAATGCCGTGCACGTGACGATTTTCGTCGATGACGGCGGTCATGCCCATGCGCTTGTCGGTGATCTGGAAGAGCGCGTCCGAAACGGTCGCGTCGAGCAGGACGACCGGCACTTCGTCGCCCACGCGCATCACGTCGCGCACGTAGGTGAGCAGGCGCCGGCCGAGCGCGCCGCCCGGGTGGGAGCGCGCGAAATCGTCGGGACCGAAGCCGCGCGCGTCGAGCACGGCGACGGCGAGCGCATCGCCGAGCGCCATCGCGGCGGTCGTGCTGGCCGTGGGCGCGAGATTCATCGGGCACGCTTCCTTGTCGACGCGCGCGTTCAGATGCATGTCCGCCAATTGCGCGAGACTGGATTCGGGACGGCCGGTGATTGCGATCAACTTCGCCCCGAGCCGCTTGATGAGCGGCAGAATGGCGACAAGCTCTTCGGTTTCGCCCGAGTTCGACAGCGCGATGAAGATGTCGTCGGCGGTGACCATGCCGAGGTCGCCGTGGCTCGCTTCGGCCGGATGCACGAAGAACGCGGGCGTGCCGGTGCTGGCCAGTGTCGCGGCCAACTTGCGCGCCACATGGCCCGACTTGCCGATGCCCGAAACGACCACGCGGCCGCGACAGCCGAGCAGCGTTTCGACCGCGTTCGTGAAGTTTTCGTCGAGAAGTTCGGAAAGCCCGCGAACCGCGTCGGCTTCGATCTGGATTACGTTGCGAGCCAGCGCCAGTGCCCGGTCGCCATTGATTTTCGCTATCATGCGCGGAGTATAGCAAAGGCGATTCCGGGCTGCCCCTCAGGCAGCCCGGCACGCCGCCGCCTATCCGCCCCCCGCGGGCCCCGGCGTCAGGGGCTTTTTCAAGATTCCGGAGCGCGTCAGCAAAGCGCTTCGGCTCGCCGCCGAACGAGGACGCTAGACGGATGACATCTCCGCTCGAAATGACGCTGTTGCTGCTGCTCTGCTCCGTGGCAGGCGTCGTCGTATTCCGCTATTTCAATCTGCCGCCGATGCTCGGCTATCTGGCGGTCGGCATCATCGTGGGGCCGCACGCAGCGGGTATCGCGCCAGATACGGACCGCGCGCAGCATCTCGCCGAATTCGGCGTGGTTTTCCTGATGTTTTCCATCGGGCTGGAGTTCTCGCTGTCGAAGCTGCGCTCGATGCGGCGCATCGTGTTTGGACTCGGCGCGAGCCAGGTCGCGGCGACCATCGCGCTCGCGCTCCTGTTCGGCTGGATCGCGCACTTCTGGATCAACATGACATGGCAGGCGAGCTTCGCGCTCGGCGGCGCGATGTCGATGTCGTCGACGGCCATCGTCAGCAAGCTGCTCGCGGAACGGCTCGAACTCGAAGCGGAGCACGGCCGCAACATCTTCGGCGTGCTGTTGTTTCAGGATCTGGCGGTCGTGCCGCTGCTCATCATCATCGCGGCCTTCGGCAACGGCAATTCGTCGCAGCTCGCGATGTGGCTCGGCATCGCCGCGGTGAAGATCGTCGTCGCGCTGACGGTGCTGCTGTTCGTCGGCCAGAAGTTCATGACGCGCTGGTTCGATATCGTCGCGCGGCGGCGCTCGCAAGAGCTGTTCATGCTGAACCTGCTGCTCGTGACGCTGGGCGCGGCGTTCATCACCGACAAGTTCGGCCTGTCGCTCGCGCTCGGCGCGTTCATCGCGGGCATGCTGATCGCGGAGACGCCGTACCGGCATCAGGTGGAAGAGGACATCAAGCCGTTTCGCGACGTGCTGCTCGGTCTCTTCTTCGTGACGACCGGCATGCTGCTCAATCCGCGCGTGATCTGGGAGCATCCGTTGCTGGTGCTCGGCTTCTTCGTCTTGCCGATTCTGCTCAAGGCCGTGATGATCACCGGTCTCGCGCGCGTGTTCGGCGCGTCGCCGGGCGTCGCGATGCGAACGGGCCTCGGGCTCGCGCAGGCGGGCGAATTCGGCTTCGTGCTGCTGAACCTGATTCTGGATTCGCATCTCGTCGACCCGATCATCCTGCAGGCGATTCTTTCCGCGATGCTCCTTTCGATGCTCGCCGCGCCGTTCATCATCCAGAACGCGGACCGCATCGTGCTGCGGTTGTCGTCGACGGAATGGATGCTGCAATCCTTGCAGATGACGAAGATCGCGACGCAGAGCCTGAAGCAGAGCGGCCACGTGATCATCTGCGGCTACGGCCGCGCGGGGCAGAATCTCGCGCGCATGCTGGAGCAGGAAGGCATTTCCTACGTCGCGCTGGATCTGGACCCGGACCGCGTCGCGGCGGCGGCGGCGGCCGGCGAGTCGGTCGTGTTCGGCGATGCCGGGCGGCGTGAGTCGCTGCTCGCGGCGGGCCTGCATCGCGCGGCGACGATCGCGATCACCTACGCGAACACACCTTCCGCGATGCGCGTGCTGCACAACATCCACGAGCTCGCGCCGACCTTGCCCGTGATCGTGCGTACGGTCGACGACGCCGATCTCGAAAAGCTCACCGCCGCGGGCGCGACGGAAGTGATTCCGGAGATCGTCGAAGGGAGTCTGATGCTCGCGTCGCACACACTCGTGCTGATGGGCGTGCCGATGCGTCGCGTGGTGCGGCGTGTCGAGGAAATGCGCGATGCGCGCTATAGCCTTCTGCGCGGCTATTTCCGCGGCGCCGACGACGACGACGACGACGATGGCCACGAGCAGGTCCGGCTACAATCCGTACCCATCGACGCAAATTCCGAAGCCGTCGGGCATTCGCTCGACGATCTCGGGCTCGTCGGCGAGGGTGTCGAGGTGACCGCGATCCGGCGCCACGGCATCCGGGGCGTCGAACCCGACCCCGACACCAAGCTGCGCGCGAACGATATCGTCGTGCTGCGCGGCCTGCCCGAAGTGCTGGCGCTTGCCGAAGAACGGCTCTCGCGCAATCGCCGGGCGGCGTAGTCTCTCTCTTTTGTCACCAAGGCGAACGCGCGGCCTCACGGCGCGGACTCCGGAGAAGTCATGTCCCTTACCCCTTCGAACGCCCAGCTCGACGCCGCGCGTTTCATCAAGGAACGCGTGCGTACCGTCGACGACTGGCCGCAGCCCGGCGTGCAGTTTCGCGACATCACGCCCGTCCTGCAGGATCGCCGCGCGCTGCGCACGCTGATCGACCTGTTCGTGCAGCGCTATATCGACGAGAACGTCAATGTGATCGCCGGCATGGACGCGCGCGGTTTCATCATCGGGCCGATTCTCGCGTACGAGCTGAGCCTCGGTTTCGTGCCGATCCGCAAGAAGGGCAAGCTGCCCTACAGGACGCTCTCGCAGTCGTACGACCTGGAATACGGCAGCGCGACCGTCGAGATTCACGAGGATGCGTGCAAGCCGGGAGATCGCGTGGTGATCGTCGACGATCTGGTCGCGACCGGCGGCACCATGATGGCGGGCAAGATTCTGCTAGAACGGCTCGGCGCGAATGTGGTGGAAGCGGCGGCAATCATCGATTTGCCGGATCTCGGCGGCTCGAAGCTGCTGCGCGAAAACGGCGTGCCGCTCTATACCGTGTGCGAATTCGGCGGACATTGAGATGCCCAACTTCCTGCTCTTTCTGGCGGCATCGGTCGCGATTACCGTCGCGCCCGGTCCGGACAATCTTCAGGTGCTGGCGCGCGGCATTTCGCAAGGGCGTCTCGCGGGCCTCGTCGCAGCGCTCGGCTTCGCCTTCGGCGTGATCTTCCATACGACGCTCGCGGCGCTCGGCATCGCGGCGCTGCTGCGTTCGTCGCCCATGGCGTTTCAGGCGGTGAAGTTCGCGGGCGCGGCGTATCTGGTGTGGATCGGCATCAAGGCGTTGCGCAGTCATGGTCTCGCGACCGCGCACGAGCGTCCGAGCCAGCCGCTTTCGACGGTGTTCCGTCAGAGCGTGATCGGCAACATGCTGAATCCGAAAGTCACGCTGTTCTTCATCGTGTTCCTGCCGCAGTTCGTCGATCCGCACGGCGCGCAAGGCGTGATGCTGCAGATGTTCGAACTGGGCGGCGTGTTCATGTTGCAGACGGTCGTCGTGTTTTCGCTGTTCGGCATCGGCGCGGGGATGATCGGCGCGTGGCTGAAGCGCCGTCCGCGCCTGGGCGTGTGGCTCGACCGGCTCGCGGGCGTGACGTTCATCGCGCTGGGCATTCGCGTCGCGTTGCGCGACTGAGGGCTTGCGCATGACTTTGCCCGCCATCCTCGCCGCGCGCCATTTCGACGCGGCCGCGCACGCGCCGTTTTTCATCGGGGCTGAACGCGTCGGCTGGATTCGCCATGCCGATGTCGACGCGCTGCGCCGCTGGCCGGACGTGTTCGACGTCGACGCGGCATCGGTTCGCCTGCATGCATCGCTCGCCGATGTGAATACGCGCAGCGCCGCGCTCGGCGCGGTCATCGGCGCGCTTTACGCCGAAGGAAAAATCCCGGGCTGGCGCGACGAAACCTACGCGATCCGCAACGACTTCGACGCGCCGCCGCTCGCATTCATCGAGCGTGCGGCATCGCGATTCTTCGGCACGATGACCTACGCGGTGCATCTGAACGGCATCGTAAAATATCGGGACAAGGCGCCGCAGTTGTGGATCGCGCGCCGCAGCGACACCAAGGCGACCGATCCCGGCATGCTCGACAACATCGTGGCGGGCGGTATCGGCTGGGGTTTCGAGCTGATGCCCACGCTCGTGAAGGAATGCTGGGAAGAGGCGGGCATGAGCGCGGAACTCGCGCAAACCGCCGCGCGCGGCCGCACCTTCCATGTGCTGCAGTCCTTGCCCGAAGGCACGCAGGCCGAGCAGATCTTCGTCTACGACGTCTGTCTGCCGCCCGATTTCGCGCCGCGCAATCAGGATGGCGAAGTCGGCGAGCATCGTCTCGCGCGCATCGAAGATGTCGCGCGCTGGATCGAGGAGGGCGCGCTTACCGTCGACGCCAGTCTCGCGACGCTCGACTGCATGCTGCGCCACCAGTGGATCGACGAAGACGCGTGCGAAGGCATCGCCGCGCTGCTCGATCCGCCGCCGCTCTGAACATCAAGAATCAAACGAACGAGGAAAGGTCATGTCGACCGAACATAGTTTCTATCTGAAGTTGTCGTGCCCGGATCGTCCGGGGATCGTGCATGCCGTGTCCGGCTTCCTGTTCAACCTCGGCGCCAATATCCTCGACTCGGCGCAGTTCGGCGACAGCCGCACCGGCGAGTTCTTCATGCGCGTGCATTTTCAGGAAGTCGGCGGCGATCCCGGCCTCGAAGCGCTGCGCAAGTCCTTCACCGATCTCGCCGACGAATTCGGCATGCGCTGGGAGTTGCATGATGCGTCGGTGAAGCCGCGCGTCGTCATCATGGTGTCGAAGATCGGCCATTGCCTGAACGATCTGCTGTTCCGCTATCGCACCGGCCAGTTGCAGATCGAGATTCCGGCGATCATCTCGAACCACAAGGATTTCTATCAGCTCGCCGCGAGCTATGACATTCCGTTCCATCATCTGCCGCTTCTGAAGTCGACGCCCGAAGCGAAGGCCGCGCAGGAAGCGCGCGTGCTGGAAATCGTCGATCAGCACGATACCGATCTCGTCGTGCTCGCGCGCTACATGCAGATCCTGTCGGCGAACATGTGCGAGAAGCTCGCGGGCCGCGCGATCAATATCCATCACTCGTTCCTGCCGAGCTTCAAGGGCGCGAAGCCGTACTATCAGGCGTTCGACCGCGGCGTGAAGCTGATCGGCGCGACCGCGCACTACGTGACCTCCGATCTCGACGAAGGCCCGATCATCGAGCAGGAAGTGGAGCGCGTCGACCACAACATGACGCCGGATCAACTGACGGCGATCGGCCGCGATGTCGAATGCGTGACGCTCGCGCGCGCGGTGAAATGGCACGCGGAGCATCGCATTCTGCTGAACGGACACAAGACTGTCGTATTCCGTTAAAGGTGCTTCAGACGCGAAAACGCCCGCAAGATGCTTGCGGGCGTTTTCATTTGCGGACGACGTTTCAGACGAGCCGCAGATAAATCAGCTCGCGCTTGATATATCCGTAGAAAATCGGCGCGGCGATTACGCCTGGAATGCCGAACGCCGCTTCCATCGCGAGCATTGCGAGAAGCAGTTCCCACGCGCGCGCCTCGATCTGCCCGCCGATGATGCGCGCGTTCAGGAAATATTCGAGCTTGTGGATCAAGATCAGGAACGCGAGCGACGCGACCGCGGTGCCGAACGACACCGACAGCGAAATCCCGACGATGATCGTGTTCGAAATCAGATTGCCGACCACCGGCAACAGCCCGACGATGAACGTGATCAGCACCAGCGTCTTCGAAAGCGGCAGCCTCTCGTGAAAGAGCGGCAGCGCGACGAGCAGATACAGCGCGGTGAAGACGGCGTTGATCGCCGAAATCTTGATCTGCGCGAACACGATGCGGCGGAAGGCGTCGGCGAAGCGCGACACGCGCGCGACGAGCGCCGTGGACAGCGGCAGCCGATGATGCATCGCGCGCGGCGCGCTGACCGCGATGATCGCGCCGACGATCATGCCGATCACGATATGCCCGAAGCCGCGCGCCATTTCCTTGCCGCCTTGCTGCAGCATCTCGGCGTGCTTGTGCATCAGTTCGGTGGCTTTGTCCTTCATCTGCACGGTGTCCACGGGCAGATAATTCGCGATCCAGTCCGGCACGCTGAGGCGCGCGCTGGACGTGATGCTCATCAGCTGATCGAGCAGTTTTTGCAGGCTGGGGAAATCGCGCTCGAAATGTTCGATGGTGGCGATCGTCGCGCCGGTCAATCCGCCGACGATGATCGCGGAGATCAGCCCGACCGCGATGAGCCGCGCGCCCTTGCTCACGACGTGACGCTCGATCACGGGCGCCATCATGTGCGTGAGCTGAAACACCAGCATGCCGGCGAGCATGCCGCCGAGCAGTTGCAGCCTGAGCGTGAGGTACAGCGCCAGCAGCGCGAGAATATAGCTGCCGATTTCCACCGCCGACAGCTTCGGCAAGCTCATGTCGCTCGTCAGCCTGACGTGGCGCGTCGGCAGGTCCCGTACCCGTGCCTCCTCGTTGGCCGCTTCGTTGCGCTTCGCCATGACTGCGTTCCTTTCCCCTGCTGCGTACGACGGTTATTCGTGCCGCGGCGCGCGCGGCGCATCCCCATGGTCTGGCGCGCGGCGCCCCTGCGCCGGCGTTCAGGCCGCTGATTTGGCTCGTTGCAACAAGGGTGCCAGATATCTGCCGGTAAAACTCGCTTTCGACTTCGCGACCTGTTCCGGCGTCCCCTGCGCGATGATCTGCCCGCCACCCGCGCCGCCTTCCGGACCGAGATCGATCACCCAGTCGGCGGTTTTGATTACGTCGAGATTATGCTCGATGATGACGACCGTGTTGCCCTGATCTCGCAGCCGATGGATCACTTCGAGCAAAAGCGCGATGTCGTGGAAGTGCAGACCGGTCGTCGGTTCATCGAGGATGTACAGCGTCCGACCGGTATCGCGCTTGCTCAGTTCCAGCGAAAGCTTGACGCGCTGGGCTTCGCCGCCCGACAGCGTGGTCGCGGACTGGCCGAGCCGGATGTAGCCGAGACCGACGTCGAGCAGCGTTTTCAGCTTGCGCGCGACCACCGGCACCACCTTGAAGAACTCGTGCGCGGACTCGACCGTCAGGTCCAGCACCTCGCTGATGTTCTTGCCCTTGTACTGGATTTCCAGCGTTTCGCGGTTGTAGCGCTTGCCGTGGCACACGTCGCAGGGCACGTAGACATCGGGCAGAAAGTGCATTTCCACCTTCAGCACGCCGTCGCCCTGGCACGCCTCGCAGCGTCCGCCCTTGACGTTGAACGAGAAGCGGCCGGGGTCGTAGCCGCGCTCCTTCGCCGCCGGCACGCCCGCGAAAAGCTCGCGGATCGGCGTGAAAAGGCCGGTGTAGGTGGCCGGATTCGAGCGCGGCGTGCGGCCGATCGGAGACTGATCGACGGCGATCACCTTGTCGAAGTGCTCCAGACCCTCGATCGACTCGTACGGCGCCGGCTCGGTCGAGGAGCCGTACAGGTGCTGCGCGACCGCGTGCTGAAGGGTGTCGTTGATAAGTGTGGACTTGCCCGAGCCGGACACGCCCGTCACGCAGGTCAAAAGTCCGACAGGCAGATCCAGCGTCACGCGCTTCAGATTGTTGCCGTGCGCCTCGGCGATGCGCAGCATGCGCTCGTCCGGCGCGGTGCGCTCGGCGGGGTAGCCGATCGTGCGCTTGCCGGACAGATACTGGCCGGTGATCGAATTGGCGTCTTTCTGCACCTGAACCGGCGTGCCCTGGGCGACGATCACGCCGCCGTGCACGCCCGCGCCCGGCCCCATGTCGACGACGTAATCGGCCATGCGGATCATGTCCTCGTCATGTTCGACGACGATCACCGAATTGCCGATATCGCGCAGATGCTTGAGCGTATTGATGAGCCGGTCGTTGTCGCGCTGATGCAGGCCGATGGACGGCTCGTCGAGCACGTACATCACGCCGGTGAGCCCGGAGCCGATCTGCGATGCCAGCCGGATGCGCTGCGCCTCGCCGCCGGACAGCGTTTCGGCGCTCCGTTCCAGCGACAGATAATCCAGCCCGACGTTGTTGAGGAACGAGAGCCGCGCGACGATTTCCTTGACCACCTTGTCGGCGATTTCGCCCTTCGCGCCTTCGAGCCGAAGCGTCTGGAAGTAGCCGAGCGCGTCGCGCAGCGGCCAGCCGCTGATTTCGTAGATGCCGCGCGCCTGATCGTCCGCGCCGACTTTCACGAAACGCGCCTCGCGCCGCAGACGCGTGCCTTCGCACGCCGGGCACGGCTGATTGTTCTGGTATTTCGCGAGTTCCTCGCGCACGGCGGCCGAATCCGTCTCGCGGTAGCGCCGCTCCAGATTCGGGATGATCCCTTCGAACGCATGCTCACGCACCGACGCGCGTCCGCGCTCGTTGATGTACGAAAACGGAATCGCCTGCTTGCCGGACCCGTACAGCAGGATCTTGCGCACTTTTTCGGGCAGATCCTCGAACGGCGCGTCGATCTCGTATTCGTAGAATGCCGCGAGGCTCTGCAGCATCTGAAAATAGAACTGATTGCGACGGTCCCAGCCTTTCACCGCGCCCGCCGCCAGCGACAGCGACGGATGCGCGACCACGCGCTTCGGATCGAAGAAGGTGATCTGGCCGAGCCCGTCGCACTCGGGGCACGCGCCCATCGGATTATTGAACGAGAAAAGCCGCGGTTCCAGTTCCGGCAGCGAGTACGAGCAGATCGGGCACGCGAACTTCGAGCTGAAGAGCTTTTCCTTTTCGGTGTCCATTTCGAGCGCGATCGCGCGGCCGTCGGCGAGACGCAGCGCCGTTTCGAACGATTCCGCGAGACGCTGCTTCATGTCGGGCCGCACTTTCAGGCGGTCGATCACGACATCGATCGTATGCTTGTCGTTCTTTTTGAGCTTGGGCAGCGAATCGACTTCGTAGATTTTCGCGACACCCTCGTTCGCCGTGCCGCCGCCCGAGCGGATGCGAAACCGGATGAAACCCTGCGCCTGCATTTCCTCGAACAATTCGACGTGCTCGCCCTTGCGATCCGCGACGACGGGCGCGAGGATCATCAGCTTGGTTTCCTCGGGTAGCGCGAGCGCGGCATCGACCATTTGCGAGACGCTTTGCGCCTCCAGCGGAATCAGGTGATCCGGGCAATACGGCGTGCCGACGCGCGCGTACAAGAGGCGCAGATAGTCGTGGATTTCGGTGACGGTGCCGACGGTCGAGCGCGGATTGTGCGAAGTCGCTTTCTGCTCGATGGAAATGGCAGGCGACAAACCTTCGATCAGATCGACGTCCGGCTTTTCCATCAGCTGCAAGAATTGCCGCGCGTACGCCGAAAGACTTTCGACGTAACGGCGTTGACCTTCCGCGTACAGCGTATCGAATGCGAGCGACGACTTGCCCGACCCGGACAGCCCCGTGATCACAATCAGCTTGTGGCGCGGCAAGTCGAGATTGACGTTCTTCAGATTGTGGGTGCGAGCCCCACGAATGCGAATTTCTTCCACGAGTGTGTTCCGGGGTTCTCTCTGGTGTTTTCAGCGGCGCTTTCATCCGCTCCGGCGGGCCATGTTGCCTGTGCCGGGCGGAAAGAGAGGGGGCCAAACCTGCTACTATAACGACTTTTAAAGGGCGCAGCGCCCGAGCCCGAAGGGCCGGATGCGCGGCGATCGGCCGGCGCGGGGGCTTGCTGGCGAGGCACGCGGCGGCCCAGGCCGTGTGTCCCATATAGTGCCGTTTCGAGCAAGAACAAGGCGACCGCGCCTGGCTGCGCCGCAGGCCAGGCCAGACGCGACTCTCATCCATTTCCCGTTTCTGATGTCCAATCCGTCTGCCACGTCCACACGTCTGAGCGCGCCGGAACTGCGCGCGACCGTGTCGCTCGCCGCGATCTTCGCCCTGCGCATGCTCGGGCTCTTCATGATCATGCCGGTGTTTTCCATCTACGCGAAAACCATCCCCGGCGGAGACAACGTGCTGCTCGTCGGCATCGCGCTCGGCGCGTACGGCGTTACGCAATCGATGCTCTATATCTTCTACGGCTGGGTGTCCGACAAGTTCGGACGCAAGCCGGTCATCGCGTTCGGTCTGCTGGTGTTCGCGCTCGGCAGTTTCGTCGCGGCCGTCGGGCACTCGATGACGTGGATCATCGCGGGGCGCGTGATTCAGGGCATGGGCGCGGTGTCGTCGGCGGTGATCGCGTTCATCGCGGACCTGACGCACGAGGAAAACCGCACCAAGGCGATGGCAATGGTCGGCGGCAGCATCGGCGTGTCGTTCGCGGTGGCGATTGTCGGCGCGCCGATCGTGTTCCATTGGGTCGGCATGAGCGGGCTTTTCACGGTGATCGGCGTGCTGTCGATTCTCGCCGTCGGCGTGGTCTTCTGGGTCGTGCCCGATCCGCCGGCGCATCCCGTTCACGTCAAGGCGCCTTTCGCCGAAGTGCTGCATAACGTCGAATTGCTGCGTCTGAACTTCGGCGTGCTCGTGCTGCACGCCACGCAGACCGCGCTGTTTCTCGTCGTGCCGCGCATTCTCGAGGAAGGCGGGCTGCCGGTCGCGTCGCACTGGAAGATTTACCTGCCCGTGATGGCGCTCGCGTTCGTCATGATGGTGCCGGCCATCATCGCCGCCGAGAAACGTGGAAAAATGAAGAGCGTCATGCTGAGTGCGATCGGGCTTATCCTGATCGGTCAGTTGTTATTGGGCGCCGCTCCTCATACGCTGTGGTCAGTGGCCGCCATTCTGTTCGTGTACTTTCTCGGCTTCAACGTGCTGGAGGCATCGCAGCCTTCGCTGGTGTCGAAGCTCGCGCCGGGCACGAGAAAGGGCGCGGCAGCGGGCGTGTACAACACGACGCAGTCGATCGGCCTTGCCATGGGCGGGGTGATCGGCGGCTGGCTGCTCAAGCTCGACGGGCCGAGCGCGGTGTTCTTCGCCTGTTCGGGGCTGGTGCTCGCGTGGCTTCTGGTCGCGGCCGGAATGAAGGCGCCGCCGCGCCGGACCGAGCGCGCGGCCTGAGAGAATTTTTGAACCATCGAATCAAACCGGCGCGGTGCAGCCGACGTCACGTCTGAAGACGGGATCGGCCAATCGCATCGTACGGTTGACAGTTAGCAAGGAATCTACCGGAGAAATCATGGCATCAGTCAACAAGGTCATTCTCGTGGGCAATCTGGGCGCCGACCCGGAAACCCGCTATCTCCCGAGCGGCGACGCCGTGGCCAATATCCGTCTCGCGACGACGGACCGCTACAAGGACAAAGGCTCCGGCGAATTCAAGGAACTCACGGAGTGGCATCGTGTGGCGTTCTTCGGCCGGCTCGCCGAGATCGTCAACGAGTATTTGAAGAAAGGCTCGTCGGTGTATATCGAAGGGCGCATCCGTACGCGCAAATGGACCGATCAGTCGGGCCAGGAGCGTTACTCGACCGAAATCGTCGCCGATCAGATGCAGATGCTCGGCGGCCGCGGCGGCGCGGGCGCTGGCGGCGATGACGGCGGCTACAGCCGCAGCGCACCGATGGAGCGCTCCGGCGGCGGCGGTGGTGGTGGCGGCCGGGCCCCTGCCGGCGGACGCCCGAGCGGCGGCGGCGCTGGTGGCGCGGGTGGCGGTTCGAGCCGCCCGAGCGCGCCGGCGGGCGGCGGCTTCGACGACATGGACGACGATATTCCGTTCTGAGGTTTCGCTACCGAAAGCGTAAAGATCAACCCCGCCTTCGCGCGGGGTTTTTCTTTACCTGCGCGGACAAAATGGCCGGCATCATTCGCGTTCCATCGCGATCGCCGCGAGCGAGCTTGCCTCTTCCGGCTGCGCTTCCTTGCGTTCGCTGTAGCGATTCGTGAGGTAGTCCGATCGGTCACGAACCAGCAGTGTGAACTTCACGAGTTCTTCCATCACATCGACGACGCGATCGTAGTAGGACGAAGGCTTCATCCGGCCGGTCTCGTCGAACTCCTGCCAGGCCTTGGCCACCGACGATTGATTGGGGATGGTGACCATACGCATCCAGCGGCCGAGCACGCGCAACGCGTTCACCGCGTTGAACGACTGCGAACCGCCGCATACCTGCATGACGGCGAGCGTGCGGCCTTGGGTCGGTCGAATTCCGGCTGACTCCAGCGGCAACCAGTCGATCTGGTTCTTGAACACGGCGGCGAGCGTGCCGTGCCGTTCGGGGCTGCACCATACCTGTCCTTCCGACCACTCGGAAAGCTTGCGCAGTTCGACCACCTTCGGATGATCGGCTGACACGCTGTCGACCATCGGCAGGCCGGAAGGATCGAACACACGAGTGTCGGCACCGAACGTTTGCAACAGACGTTCGGCCTCCAGCGTGAGAAAACGACTGTACGACGTCGGTCGCAGCGAGCCATATAGCAACAGGATTCGCGGCGCGTGTGTCGAAATCGTTCGGGGCTGCAGCTTCTCGCTGTCGGGGATGTCGGCGTGGGCAGCGTTGAGATTCGGGAGATCTGGAAACATGTCTGTGGAAAGTGGTCAGGCGGCTTCGTACCAGCGTTGCGAACGATTGACGACGCCCACCACCAGCAGCATGACCGGCACCTCGATGAGCACACCGACGACCGTGGCGAGTGCCGCGCCCGATTGAAAGCCGAACAGACTGATGGCCGTGGCGACGGCCAGCTCGAAGAAGTTGCTTGCGCCGATCAGGCTCGACGGTCCAGCGACGCAATGCGCGACGCCAAGGCGGCGATTGAGCAGATAAGCGAGCCCCGAATTGAAAAACACCTGAATCAGGATCGGCACGGCGAGCATCGCAATAACGAGCGGTTCTCGCACGATCGCCTCGCCCTGAAAACCGAACAGCAGTACGAGTGTTGCGAGGAGCGCAGCAATCGACCACGGGCCCAGGCGGGCGACGGTCTCCCTGAAGTGCGCCTCGCCTCTCGCTATCAGACGCTTGCGCAGCCACTGCGCGAGCAGCACCGGAATGATGATGTACAGTCCGACCGAAACGATCAGCGTGCCCCAGGGCACCGTGATCGACGACAATCCGAGCAACAGCGCCACGAGCGGAGCGAACGCAACGATCATGATCGCGTCGTTGAGCGCCACTTGCGAGAGCGTGAAGTACGGGTCGCCTTTGCACAGCTGCGACCACACGAAGACCATCGCGGTGCAGGGTGCGGCTGCCAGCAGAATCAAACCTGCGATGTAGCTGTCGAGCTGGCCGGCGGGCAGCCAGGCGGCAAACACGTGGCGCACGAAAATCCATCCGAGCAGCGCCATCGAAAACGGTTTGACCAGCCAGTTCACGAGCAAGGTCACGCCCATGCCCCGCCAGTGAGCGCCGACCTGCGCGAGCGCGGAGAAATCGATCTTGACCAGCATCGGAATGATCATCACCCAGATCAAAACGCCAACCGGCAAGTTGACCTGCGAGACTTCCATATCGCCGATCGCGTGAAAGAGTCCCGGAAAAATCTGTCCGAGGCCGATGCCCGCGACGATGCACAGCGCCACCCAAACGGTCAGGTATCGCTCGAAGAAGCCGATCGTCGAGGCAGCGTTAGCGCGCGTGGGGTCGGTCGTGCTCATTGGATTCCGCGATGTTCGATCGGCGAGCAATCCCTCGCGCTTCATGCCGAATCTCCGCAGCAGTTCGGCAGCCCGCTGGCGTCGCACGGCGCGCCCGCGCAGCAGTTCTCCGTGAGGAAGCCAATCAGGCTGTTCATCGCCCCGAAGTTGGCCGAGTAGAAAACATAGCGACCTTCCTGGCGCGGGGTGACGAGTTCCGCGTGCGAGAGATCCTTGAGGTGAAACGACAGACTCGACGGCGCGAGTCCGACCTGCTGCGCGATCTCGCCAGCGGCCATGCCTCCGGGGCCCGCGACGACGAGCGTTCGGAACACCGCGAGCCGCGATTCATGAGCGAGCGCGCCGAGCGCGCGTACGACGAGGTTCGAGTCCATTGTGTGGACGATACCGCACGGCGTTCGATATTTCAATAAATATCGAAATGATGATTCGCCAAAACACGGCATGGGTCGTTCGCGCCTGTCCAATTAACGCGTCCCCATCCGAGCTCGCACAAACCGTTCGGAACGATGAGTCTCGGCTCTAATAGCCCACGGCCCATTTTTTTCATTCCGGCAAGGCGCTGTCTGAATTATGGCGGGGCACGCCCCGTTTTCCTCTGCCGCATATTAATCTCTCGCCGTCGCGTCTTTGACCTGGTGCAACTCGATTCGAAGTCGAAATTTTGCGGGAGCCTAATCAGACTTTTCCTATGGTATGCGAATTAATCGCATCCTATTTTTGAAGCAATTATTCAAGAGAATAAAAGCACTACTTATTTGCTTTATGTCATTGAGTTTGGCCGTTTTTGATGTGTTTGTTTAACGCGGTTCGGTAAACACCAACTCAATGAAAAGTGTGGTCGAGGCTGCTGACGTGGAGTATTTCCACGGGCGGGCTCGCCGCCGCAAGCAAATTTCAAAAACCCACAAAATGACCGGGGGCCTCTTGAAGCTTCGAATCGTACTGGCTGACGATCATCCTTTCGTTCTTCTCGGAATGAAAGCGCTCTTTGCAGGCGACGACGGAATGGAAGTCGTCGGTGAGGCAAATAACGCGAGCACGTTGTTGTCCGAACTTGCCATCAAGCCGTGCGACGTTCTGGTCACGGATTTCGCCATGCCCGAGCCGGGTGTCGATGCGAACGACGGATTGCTGCTGATTCGCAAGGTGAGACAGGATTTTGCAGACATCAGCATTGTTGTGCTGACCAGCGTAAGTAATGTAGCGATTTTGCGCTCCATTCTGAACGCCGGCGCGACCAGCCTCGTCAACAAAGCCGAGCCGATCGAACTCGTGGCGACGGCTGTGCGGCACGCGAGTGTCGGGCGGCGGTTCGTGAGCGCGTCGTTCTCCGCCGCGCTCGCCGAGGCGGGCACCGAGACGGACTTTTCCTCGGAAGAGCCGCGGCTTTCGCCGAGGGAGATCGAAGTCGTGCGGCTGTTCGCCAAGGGGCATTCGATCACGGAGATCGCGAAAGAGCTCGATCGCGACGTTCGCACCATCAGTCGTCAAAAACGCGACGCGATGAATAAGCTCGGGGTCAGGAACGACCCCGGATTGTTCGCATTTGTTCGCGCACGCGGACTGGGATGATTTTTGTTTGTTTTATTTCGGATGCATCTTATGTATCTCAATGTTTCGGTATCCGATGCTTGTGCTTCGTTTTTGGATGTGGATTTGATTTCGCGTGAAGCGAAGGGGTTTGAGTCGATGGAATTCGGGAACGGGAGCCAGGTGTTCTCGCACGCTAAACGGATCAGGCTCGCGATAGCGGATGATCATCCACTCGTCATCCTCGCGATCGAGCGCCTTGCTGGGAGTTTTCCCAATGTCGAAGTGGTGAGTCGCAGCACGAATTCCTCGCAGCTCGACGAGTCGCTCGCGCGGGACGAGTGCGATGTGGCAATCATCGACTTCTTCATGCCGGGCGGACGCCATGGCGATGGCATCGAACTGATCCAGCATGTGGCGAACCAGTATCCGGATGTCCGCACCATCGTGCTGTCCCGCAGCGACGACGCGGCGATCGTCAAAAAGGCGCTGGAAGCGGGAGCCCAGGCGTTCCTCAGCAAGGAAGACCGGCTCGATCTGATCTATGTGGCCATTGTTTCGGTCATCGCCAACGAGACTTACCTCGGACCCGCCATACGCCGCACTCTGGCACTCGCGGATGCCGAAAGTCACGCGCGGTTCATTCGGCAGAGGCTCACGAGCCGCGAACTCGAAGTCATCGAGCGCTACGCGCGCGGCGCGAACGTCACCGAGATCGCGAAAGAACTGGACCGCAGCGTGAAGACGATCAGCGCACAAAAATGCGCGGCCATGCGAAAGCTGGATCTCTCGACGGACGCTGATCTTTATCGTTTCATCGCGGATAGCGGCTTGATCTAGCGGCGGTTGGTCAAAAACCGGAGGAGACGACGCACGGTCGTAGAGGGCCGATGCGTGCCGGACAATCTCAACAATACGCACAAAAATGAGAAAAAAAGCGCCGCTTAGGGCGATCGTTGCCGACGACCATCCGGTCGTCGTCAAAGGCATTCAAAGCTTTCTGGAGCGTGACGGGGCAGTCCGAATCGTGGCCACTGCGCGCGACACCTTGGAACTTGCCGAGGCGCTCGATACCACGCCATGCGATTTCGTCTTTTCGGATATCGGCATGCGCGGTATCGATGGCGAGAACAGTTCGATCGGATTTCTTAGGCGCCTGGCGTGGCAGGAGCGTAGACCGAGAGTCATCGTGCTCACGATGATTTCCCAGACTCGCATGCTGGCGGGACTCGTTCAACTTGGCGTGGACGGCGTCATCGACAAGCGTGACGGTCTCGCATGCCTCGGCGACGCGATATCCGTGGTCGAAGCGGGTGGCTGCTTCCTTTCTCCGAGCGTGGCGGCGGCGGTGCGTCATCTGCCGGTCACATCGCCGGCGCGAGCGGGCGTGTTGAGCCGGCGCGAGTGGGAAGTGTTTCAGCTCTATGCCAGCGGCCTTCTGGTGCATGAGATCGCCGAACATTTCGGGCGAAGCCGCAAGACCATCGCGACACAAAAGCGAAGCGGCATGCGCAAGCTGGGGCTCGAGAGCGAAGGCGAACTGGTCGCCTATCTGCGGCAGATCGGTCTGGTCTGACCCTGCGTCGACGGCCGCGCATGCTTATTTTCTGTGCAAATTGGGACGGTTCCGATTCGATCCTGATCTGTTGCAGTTCAGACTCAAATCCTTTGCATTCGACAGGCAAGCACCAAGCGCGCGGACGGCGGCGTCACATGTGACGACCCAGTGTCCTCGCGGCCTTGCTCAGCCGGCGATGCGACTGTCGTTGCAAGCGTCGGCCCGCATACAGGGGGTTCGCATTGAGATCATTGTTCGGGCGTTGTCTTCTTTTACTCTGCCTCATCGCCCCACCTTATTGCTATTCCGCTCCGCCCGGCATGCACGCCGGCGTTGCGTCGGCCACCGCCGAGGTCCACACGGACGCGCATCACGAAACGGCCACCGTCGGGTTGGACGAATCCGAGCGCAGTTATTTACGCGCATTGAAGCCGATCGCGGTTGGCGTAATCGAAGGAAGCCAGGCAGAGGACGCGTCGCTCGAACCGCCACGCGTGGTGCTCGAAAAAATCGAGGCGTCGCTGGGCGTCACGTTCGATCCGAAACCCTTTGATGACTGGACCCAGGCGACGACCGCATTTCAGCGCGGCGAGATCGACATGATCGTGGCCTCCAGTCCGCCCGGACGCCTGAACTACGCCATGCAATCCGAACTGCACCCGCTCGATGAATTGATCAAGCGGGCGTTCACGCAAATCCCCGAGCCCGGCTCCGCCGTCGCCAGGACCACTTCGCCGGGCTTCGCGGGCTGGAACATCACGGCGCTGCGCCTTTTGCCGGCGCTGATCGGCATTGCTGCCGTGCTGTTCGTGACCCTTCGCGCATTCATCCGCCTGCAACAGGAAATGAACCGGCGCGTGGAAACCGAACAGCGTCTCGCGACGCAACTCAGTTTCCAGCAAACGATGATGGAGGTCGTGCCGTACCCGCTCATCGCGAAGGACATGGAGAACCGCTACATCGCGGTGAACCGCGCGTTCGAGGAAGCGCTCGGCGTGCGGCGCGAGGACATTCTCGGCCGCACGAGTCTCGATGTGACGGCGTGGGGCGCGGAGCACAGCCGGCTGCTGCACGAACTGACGCACGCGACGCTGACCACCGGTCAGCGGCAGGAAGTCGAAGCCGAATTCTGCGACCAGCAGAATCTGTCGCGCTGCGGTCTTTTCTGGACGGGCGCGTTCACCGCGTCGAATGGCGAGCGCGCGGGCGTCGTCGGCACGATGATCGACATCACCGACATACGCGACGCCGAAACCCGCGCGCGGCAGACCGAGCGGCGCCTTCACGACGTGACGCGTTCGTTGCCCGCGGTCGTGTTTCAGTTGCGCCGCGCGAGCGATGGCACCTACAGCCTTCCTTATATCGATGGAGACACCCGTCAACTGCTCGGGCTCGATGTCATCGCGCTGGCCGATGATCCGATTCACGCGTTGACGCACGTCAACCTCGAGGACAGCGCGCGTCTGCTCGCCGAAATCGAGACCTCGGCGCGCACGCTCGAACCGCTTCATACCGAGTTCCGTTCGACCATCGAAGGTGTGAGGCGCTGGATTCGCGCCGATCTCGTCGCGCACCGCGAAGACGACGGCGGCGTGGTGTGGAGCGGATACTGGGCCGACGCCAGCGTGGAGCACGCGCGCGCGGAAGAACTCGCACGCGCGCGCGATACCGCCGAGGCTGCTTCGCGCGCGAAAGACAATTTCCTGGCGATGATGAGCCATGAGATCCGCACGCCGATGAACGGCGTTCTCGGCCTCGTCGAAGTGCTCGAGAACACGCCGCTGAATCCGGATCAATCCCAGATGCTCGGCATGATTCAGGATTCCGCGAGCGCGCTCCTGCAGATTCTGGACGATCTCCTCGACTATTCGAAGATCGAGGCCGGGCGCCTGACGATCGAGTCGACGCCGATCGATCTGCGCGAGCTCGTAGATAGCGCCATCGGCCTGCTTGCCGGACGAGCGCATGAAAAGGGGTTGCGCGTACGCGTCGACGTGGCGCCGGAAGTGGCTGCGCAGGTGCGGGGCGACAGCGTGCGTCTCAGGCAGGTCATCTTCAACCTGATGAGCAACGCGATCAAGTTCACGATCAAGGGCGATGTAGCCCTCCACGTTCGCGCAGTGGAACAGCGCGACGCGGAGCAGGTGATCGAACTGTGCGTCAGGGATACCGGCATCGGCATTGCGGCTGAGGCCCAGCAGAGCCTCTTCGAACCCTTCGTGCAGGCGGAAACGTCCACGACGCGCCGCTTCGGCGGCACCGGGCTTGGGCTGACCATCTGTAATCGTCTCGTCGAACTGATGGGCGGAACGATGAGTCTCGAGAGCGCGATCGGTGTCGGCACGGCCATGAACGTGCGTCTCGCGATGCCCATCGAGACGCTGCACTATCAAATCGACGGATTGCGCGGCAAGCGCGGCATCGTCGCGATCGACGACGACCGCGTGGCGGCGGCGCTCATGCATTATGGCGAGGCGCTCGGCCTCGTGTTGCAGCGTTATGCGCCCTGCGAACTCGCGCGCTCGGAACCCACATCGCTCGAAGACGTCCAGATCGTCTTTCTGAGCGATACGCATGAGAACGCCGTGCCGCTCGGTTCGCGTGTGATTCACGTGACCGAGAAGCCGAAGCCGACCGGCTACCGCATTCTCGAAGACGACATTCGCGTGAGCGTCAATCCGATTTCATGGCATGGACTCGGCGCGGCATGCGTCGCCGCGCTGACCGGCATGCCGCAGATCGCGTCCGGCGTGGCGCTAAGTCACGACACGAAAATGGCGGCCCCCGATCGCGGCGACGCACTGCGCGGCGGCAAGCTCGTACTCGTCGCCGAGGATCACCCGGTGAATCAGGAATTGATCCGTCATCAGCTTTCTTTGCTCGGCTTCGCCTGCGATGTCGTGCATGACGGTGTCGAGGCGCTCGCGGCGCTTGCGAATACGCGCTACGGCTTTCTGATCACCGATTGCCACATGCCGAACATGACGGGTTACGAGCTCGCGCGTCGCATCCGCGCGGATGAGGCGGGCACGGCACGTCGGCTGCCGATTCTCGGCATTACGGCGAGCACCGCACCCGACGAGTTGCGCCGATGCCGTGAGGCGGGCATGGATCATTGCCTCGTGAAGCCGACGCGGCTCGCCACCTTGCGCGAGCATCTGCACCGCTGGTGGGTGACCGACAGCGCCGCGACTGTTCCCGCTCCGCACGCACCGCAAGACCAATCCGTGTCGCCGCGCGAGGATGACGAGCTCGATCTGGGCGCGATGGCGCAACTATGGGGCAGCGAAGCCACGGTGAAGGCGTTGCTGGATGCGTTTGTCTCGTCGTTCCGGGACGATCTCGCCGCGCTTCGCCGATTGCTCGATCGTGGCACGGTGGATGATCTGCGCGATTGGCATCATCGAGTTGTCGGGGCGGCCAGTGTGTTGCAGTATCGACCGTTGCTTGGTGCACTGGAGGATTTTCGCCGGGACCTGCCAACGAAAACGCGAGGTGCCCGCCGTCGCGAAGGACTTGCGCTGATAGCGCGATGCGAACAGCTCCTGGAGCGCATCCTGGAACAGTGCGCCACGATTCTCTGATCGGGTGACGCGGCGTAACGGGCGCCGCGTTCGCAGTTCCTATTCAGCCGGCGGCGCGAGGTTCGCGTTGACCGATCCGCGCTCGCGGAAATAGGTCAGCGCGAAATCTACGAAGGCGCGCGTTTTGGCCGACACATGCCGGCGGCCCGGATAGACGATCGACACTTCCTTCTGTGCATCCTTGAGTGAATAACCCGGCAGCAGACGCAACAGTGCGCCGGTGTCGATGTCCTGCGCCACATAGCTCTCGGGCAGCACGGCGATGCCCATTTCGGCGAGCGCGGCCTGCCGCAACATATGCGAACTGTTTACGGTGTAGGTGGGATCGAGCGCGACGCTTTCCAGCACGCCCGAAGGTCCGATGAAGGACCACGTCGAACCGTGAATGTCCGCTGACGGCGCAAGAAACTCGTGTTGCGCCAGCGCGGCGGGACGCGCGGGCGTGCCGCGTCGAGAAAGATATCCGGGCGACGCGACGAGCACCGCCGCCACGCTGACCAGCGGGCGGTTGATGAGCATGCCGCTACTGACTAGTTGCGGCACGACGATGCCGACATCGAAACCTTCCGCAACGAGATCGACCGGACGATGCAGAAGCGTCAGGCGCAGCTTGACGTTTGCATAGCGCTCGCGAAATTCGCGCAACATCGGCGTGAGGCCGAGCAATGAAAACGACGCGGACGCCACGAGCTTCAGCGTGCCCGATGGATCCACCGAACTGTTGGCCACCGATGCCTCGATGGTCTCGACCTGATCGATGACCGCTCGGCAGCCTTCGGCATAGGCGCGGCCGGCTTCGGTCAGAGAGACGCTTCTTGTCGTGCGGTTCAGCAGACGCGTATTGAGATGGGCTTCGAGCAGGGAGACGTAGCGCGTGACCACGGCGTTGGACAGATCGAGCGCGGCGGCGGCGCGGCCGAACGATTCGGATTCCGCCACCTTCAGAAAGACGCGCATCGCTTGGAATTGATTCATTGAAATAGCGAAGTGAGAGGCGTCTTGCGAACGCATTGTGTAGGCGAGCAGAAGGCGAGAACAGCACTGTCTTCTCGCGTGCGCGATGCTAGCGCCGGACTAGCGGGGCCGGAATGGGAGTGTTCTGATTCGTCACGCGTGTCTCAATGTGACCACTGTCGCATGGATGCAACTGACTCCTTCGAAGCACCTGGAAAGCACAGGCGACGTGATCCGTAAGTCCATGCAGCCTAAGCGTTTATCCATATTGAAAATACACTTTTCGATTTATTCAAAAAGCCTTTTGTGTTTCTTTCGACCGTTTCTCAAAAAATGCGGGCAATAAACTTTGTCCTGCCGAATATCGGTGCCGAGCCGCATGAGCGAAGAGGCAAATCCGCGCTCGACAGGCGTTCGGCCTGAAGCAACCCACGAGTCCCAAGACTCCACGAAAGGAACACTCATGAAAAAGAATTTGATCGTAACGGCCATCGCTACGCTGGCCGCATCGTTCGCAACCGCTGCCAGCGCGCAAAGCAGCGTCACGCTGTATGGTCTGGTCGACGCAGGTCTGACGTACGTGAACAACGTGCAGGCTCCGGAAGGTTCGGACCACTTCAAGAACAGCTCGTGGGGCGTCACGAGCGGCAACGTCAACATGAGCCGCTGGGGCCTGCGCGGCGCTGAAGATCTCGGCGGCGGCATGAAGGCGATCTTCACGTTGGAGAACGGCTTCAGCGTGGCGAACGGCGGCTCGATCGGTAGCGGCTTCAGCCGTCAGGCTTACGTCGGTCTGTCGACGAACGCTGGCACGGTGACGCTGGGTCACCAGGCCGACTCCGTGGTCGACTACCTCGGCCCGCTGAGCGCGACTGGAACCTGGGGCGGAACGTACTTCGCGCATCCGTTCAATCTGGATAACCTGAACGGCGATGCATTCCGCGAAAACAACTCGATCAAGTTCCAGAGCGCCAACTACGCTGGCTTTTCGTTCAGCGGCCTGTATGGCTTCTCGAACGCCGCGGGCAGCTTTGCGGCGAACCGTGCTTACAGCATTGGAGCGGGCTACACGAACGCTGGCATGAAGTTCGGCGCTGCGTATATGCAGGCGAATGGCATCGGCAGCAATAGCGTCGGTGCTATCACTGGTGTTGCACAGTTCGACGACAACAACGCTATCCTCAGCGACGTTCGTCAACGTACGTTCGGCGCAGGCGGCAGCTACGCATTCGGCCCGGCAACGGTCGGCCTGCTGTGGACGCAGACCCGCCAGGACAGCAACACGTTCAACTCGGCTTCGAACGTCGTCAACAACTACGAGATCAACGGCCGCTACGCTGTGACGCCGGCTGTCTCGCTGGGTGCTGCTTACACGTTCACGAACGCCAAGTTGAGCGATGCGGGCGACTCGAGTCGCATCCGCTTCCACCAGTTCGGTTTGCAAACGGACTACGCTCTGTCCAAGCGCACGGACATCTATGCTGAAGGTGTGGTGCAGATCGCCAGCGGCGGTGGCGAGGGTGTGTACCTGCCGGCTGCTATCAGCGGCGCGCCCGACTTTTCCTCGAGCAGCCGTCAGGTTCTCGTGACGACGGGTATCCGTCACCGCTTCTAAAGCGCTCAGAGCAGTACCGAGCTTTAGCTAGCTAGAGAAGGGGCGCCGCAAGGCGCCCCTTTTCCACATGCGCGCTCGTTCGCCGGATAGCGAACAGCGCCCGCCATCCGGATGCTCTACCATGACGATGCGGCCATCGTCCCGACGACGCCCTGTCCGCCAAACAGGAGAGCAACAATGATCTCGACATGCAGACCACATGTCCGCTGGATGGCCGTTCCGATCCTCATGATGCTTGCCGCGAGCGCAGCTTACGCCGACACGGTCGCGCTGAAAGCCAATCTCCAGCCTTCGAGCGAAGTCCCTCCGCGCGTAAGCAAAGGCCACGGCGCACTCGACGCGACCTTCGACACCGACACCAAAGTCTTCGCCTGGACCGTGACCTACGCGGAACTCTCCGGCCCGGTGACGATGGCGCATTTCCACGGTCCCGCGCCGGTCGGCCAGAACGCGAAGCCACAAGTACCCGTCGACAAGAAAGCACTCGCGAGCCCCATGAAAGGACAAGCGACGCTGACCGATCAACAGGTCAACGATCTCATGACGGGTCAGTGGTATTTCAATATTCACACGCAGGAGAACCCGACCGGCGAGATACGCGGTCAGGTGATGCCATCGAATTGACGCGGGCTGACGTCTCGCAAGTTCGACGATGAGCTGGCAAAGCACCCTGGCGTGCTGGGTCGTGCGCAGGCGCATGCGTCCGCATTCGGCCGAATCCGAACTGGACGTCGAGCTGGCACGAAGATACGCATCGCGTCGAATCTGGTCGCCGCGTGTGCCGAAAGGCTGGCGACTCGATATCCGCAATTCGAGCGCCGATGGGCCACTACGCGGCGAATGGCTCACGCCGCCGACCAGTCCCCGCGCAACCATCCTGTATCTGCATGGCGGAGGCTATTACTTCTGCTCGCCGCACAGTCATCGGGCGATCACGTTCGGTCTGGCCGTGCCGGCGAATGCGCGCGTCTTCTCGCTCGACTATCGGCTTGCGCCCGAGCATCGCTTTCCTGCGGCGCTCGATGACAGCGTCGCCGCATACCGTCGCTTGCTGGGAGACGGCGTTCCTGCGCAATCGATCGTGATTGCCGGCGATTCAGCCGGCGGCGGTCTCGCGCTCGCGACGCTCCTCGCGCTACGCGACGCCCGCGACCCCCTACCCGCGGCGGGGGTTCTGTTCTCGCCGTGGACAGATCTGACCTGCGGCGGCGACTCGATGCGGACCAACGACGGGCGTGACCCGATGTATCACGCGTCGGTGTTTCCGCGCGTGGCCGCCCAGTATCTCGGCACCGCCGACGCGCGCACGCCCTACGCATCGCCGCTGTTCGGCGAATTCGATGGCTTGCCGCCGCTCCTGATCCAGGTCGGCGACACGGAACTGCTGCTCGACGATTCCACTCGCGTGGCTGCGCAAGCGCGCGCGGCGGGCGTGCGCGTCGAACTCGACATCTGGCGCGACGTCCCGCACATCTTCCAGATCTGGGCGCCGTTCATGCCAGAAGCGCGCGAAGCGCTCGCGCGCGCCGCCACATTCATCGATGCGGCTGTTCATCGCCCGCCCAGCACCTCGATCGTCTGATAAGCACGCTCGACCGCCGATGCCCCATAGCGCCGCTCCAGCCTTCGCACGGTGAAGTGGCCATGCGCCATCTGCTGAAAGTGGTCGATGAACACCGTGTTCACCATCGCGCCGAGCACCGCGCCGATCGCCGGAATCGACTTCGCCGCGACCTGCTCGCTGACCTGCACCGAGAACCGCGACGCGATCGTCTGCAAAAACTTGAGCAGTGCGGTCGATCCGTGACTGCTCAGACCCTTCGCCGCGATCTCGTTGGTCGCGCGCGACACCGACTGCGCGAGCGCACTGCGCACGATGAAATAGCCGATATCGGCGCTGTCGTCGCTGGCTTTGGTGCCGCCCATGCCGAGCACCATCATGCATTGCAGTTGCGTATCGACGCGATGCACGTCCTCGCCCTCGCTGCGCGCGATGTCGCAGATGGAGCGGAACATCAGCGTGGTCGTGACCGGCAATTCGACCGGCAGCGCGAACAGCCCGAACGCGCCGCCCGCCGCGCCGGTCGTCGCGACCGCCAGTTTGTGCATCAGGTTGTGCGGCTTGTCGGGCGGCGGCGCGAGCAGCGAGTCCGACGGCGCGCTCTTGCCGATGGTGCGCAGCGCGAGCTGGAGGCACTTTTTCAGCGCGATTTGCGTCGCCTCGTCGACTTTTTCCTGCGCGACGGACGGCATGCGCCCCATCAGCTTTTCGATGGGCGCGCCGACGACGCTCGCGAGCTTCATCGTCAGCGACGGGCTTTCCAGCAATTCCTTCGCGCGCGCCAGCGCCGCGAAATCGTCGGGCGTGAGCGGCGAGGTGATGATCGGCGTCGGTTCCATGCGATGTTTTCTGTCCGGTGAAGAGTGATTTGCCATCCAGATTAGAGCGCGGCAGCGTGCTATGATTCCCTTTCCGTTGACTAGTCAATTATTGCGCCCACAAAGATGGCCGTTCACACAGCCGCGCATCATTCCAGCGGACAAGTCCTGCCGTTCCGCGAATCCCTCATGGCGATGCTGGGCGTCTCGTTCGTCACGATGCTCGTCGCGCTCGATCAGACGGTGGTCGGCACCGCGCTGCCGACGATCGTCGCCGAACTCAAGGGTTTCGATCTCTACGCGTGGGTCGCCACGTCGTATCTTCTGACTTCCGTCATCACCGTGCCGATTTTCGGGCGGCTCGGCGACTATTACGGCCGCAAGCCGTTCGTGATCGCGTCGATCGTCGTGTTCACCGTCGCGTCCGTGCTGTGCGGGCTCGCCAACAGCATGATGTTCCTCGTTCTCGCGCGCGGGCTGCAGGGCATCGGCGGCGGAATGCTGGTCGGCACGGCGTTCGCGTGCATCGCCGATCTCTTTCCGGATAATGTCGTGCGCCTGCGCTGGCAAGTGCTGATGAGTTCCGCGTTCGGCATCGCCAATGCGATCGGGCCGTCGCTCGGCGGCATTCTCACGCAATACTACGGCTGGCGTTCGGTGTTCTACGTCAACTTGCCCGTGGGCATTGCGTCGCTCTTTTTCGTATGGCGCTTTCTGCCGCATCTGCGCCACGTCGCGCACGAAGGCAAGATGCGGCTCGACTGGCCCGGCGCCGTGCTGATCGCGGTGGCGCTCGGCGCGCTGCAACTGTTCGTCGAAATGCTGCCGAAGCACGGCTTCAGCGCGGAAACCGCCGCGCTGCTCGCGATGAGCGTCGCGGCCGGTTTCGCGCTGTGGAAATGGGAGATGCGCTGCGATTACGCGATCCTGCCCGTCGACATGTTCCGCAACAAGGCGCTCGCCGCGCTCTTCACGCTCGCGATTCTCGGCGGCTTCACGATGTTCTCGCTGCTGTTCTACGCGCCGCTGCTGTTCCAGGGCGGATTCGGCATGTCGCCGAAGGATGCGGGGATGATGATCACGCCGCTCGTCGTGTTCATCACGATCGGCAGTATCGTCAACGGGCGCATCGTGACGCGTCTGAAGAACGCCAACCTGATGCTGTACATCGGCTTCTCGCTGCTCGCCGTGTCGTGTCTGGGCGTGGTCGTCGCCACGCATGACATGCCGCGCGCGCTGCTGCTCGTGATCATGCTGCTCGGCGGCCTCGGCCTCGGCTTCGTGATGCCGAATCTCACCGTGTTCGCGCAGCAGACGGCGGGGCGCGCGCATCTCGGCATCGCCACCGCGCTGCTGCAATCGCTGCGCATGATCGGCGGGATGATCGGCACCGCGCTGACCGGCACGCTCGTGAGCCATCTCTATGCGAGCGGCGTGAATCTCGCGCTCGAAAAAGATCGTGCGCTGCATTGGGCCGGCGATCTCTCCGACCCGCAAATCCTCATCAATCGCGACGGCCAGCGGGCGCTGCTCGCGCAGCTGACGTCCGCGGGCCACGACGGCGCGATGCTGCTCGAAGCCGCGCGCGAAGCGCTCGTCGCGGCGATTCACATTGGCCTTGCGCTGGCGGCGCTGGTCGCGGTGGTGTCGGTGTGGCAGTCGCGCCGCGTGCCGCCTGTACGACTGAAAGGGCCGCAGGAACCGACGATTCTTGCCGAATGACAACGGAAATCGAAAGCATGAATGAACAGGACCGTATCGCCGTCGTGCAGCAGTTCGGACGCACGTATCGCGCGTTCATGTCGGCGTTCGAGGCGGCCGTCGGCCAGCCGATGCCGCGCTGGCGCATCCTGCTCGCGTTGCACGAGCACGCGGGCGTGCTGTCGCAGAAAAAACTCGTCGAGCGCCTGAAGGTGGACCCGGGCGCGCTGACGCGGCAACTGAAGACGCTGGAAGGGCTCGGCTGGATCGTGCGCAGCGTCGATGCGCGTGACAACCGCGTGTCGAATGTCGCGCTGACCGCGCAAGGGCGCGCGATCGCCGAACAAGGCTTGCCGCGGCGCAATGCGTTCCTGCACGACACGATGGCGTCGCTGCCCGACGAGGCCATCGAAGCCTTGTCGAGCGCGCTGCATATGTTCGAGGGACGCATTCAGGAAGTGGCGGCCGCCAATGCGTCGCAGGCGGTCGCCGTCGAAGAGAAAGCTTAGAAAAACGTTTCGATCACTTCGGTGACGCGATACTTCGGATCGACGACGAGAATCTGACGCCACTTGTCGAAGGTCAGGCAAGGATGCGAGATGTCGAACGCGATCATGTCGCCGACCTTCACGTCGTCGCCCGGCTTGATGCGCAGGTACGCGTGCTGATCCATCAGGCCGAAAATCTCCCAGCCTTCGTCGGACGCGATATCGCGCGGCGCCTCATTGCCCGGACGATAATGCTTGGCCGGCTCCGGCATGCCTGCATCGAACGCGGAATCGCGCTTGCCGAGCCCGATGATCACGCGATCCGGCTCCGGAATCGACTGCACGTACGCCCACAGTTGCAACGCCGGCTTCAGGCCTTGCCCCATCTTCTTCGCGATCGGATTGCGCGCGAAAATCTCGTTTTGCGCTTTCTTGTAGATGCCGACGTCGTGCGTCAGATAGCAGCCCGGTCGCAGCACGACTTCGATCGCATTGCTGTGGGCCTTGGCGAATTCATCGGCGACGACGTCGTACCACGCCGACCCTGCGCCCGAGAGAATCGCGGGCTTGCGCGCGATTTTCCCTTCGGCGATCAGCTTGCGCGTGACATCGACTGCGCTTTGCAGAAACTCGCGCACCTTCGTTTCGTCCTGCAGCACGCCTTCGTATAACTCGATGCCCGCCAGCTCGATCGTGTCCGGCCAGCGCGCGATCGCAGCGAGCACGGCATCGCGCTGCGCGTCGTCGCGCACGCCCGTGCGTCCGCCCGGCACGCCGAGTTCGATCAGCACGTTCAGCTTCTTGCGCACCGAACTGAAGAATTCGCCGAGCTGATCGACGCCATCGGCGGAATCGACCAGACAGAAGAACTCGAAGTTCGGATCGGTGAGCAACTCGGCGATCATGCCCATGTTGCGTTTGCCGACGAGCTGATTTGCCATCAGGATGCGATGCACGCCGCCGCGATACGCCGCGCGCACCTGATGCGCGGTCGCGAGCGTGATGCCCCATGCGCCCGTGTCGAGCTGACGGCGAAACAGTTGCGGCGCCATGGTCGTCTTGCCGTGCGGCGCGAGCTTCACGCCGTATTCGCCGACGAATGCCTGCATCCACTTCAGGTTATGTTCGATGCGATCGGAATAGAGCACGGCGGCGGGCAGACTCACGTCTTCTTCGAGCAGATTCCATTGCAGGCGCGACGCGTCCTGCAACTGGATGCCCGTACCCGGCACCATACCGAGACCCTTGCCGAACGGGTCGATCGTGGCGTTCTGATAGTTTGTAACTTTCATGTGCTGCTACTCCATCGTCCGTTTAAATAAACCCTGTGCACGATCCAATGCGCGTCAGAGTTGACGGTGCTATGTTAACCAAAGTAGCATCCGTGATGGAAATGTTATTTAGTAACACAAGCCTCAGGTAAACCCTCAAGCCAACATGAACGGCCACGCCGACCCGCTCAGTTTCGACATCGTCGCCCGCATCGCGGAGCGCGCGCCCGAGTTACGCGGCGCCGAGCGCAAGGTGGCCGCGCTGATTCTCGACGACCTGACGGGCGCATCGCGCGCGAGCATCGGCGCGCTGGCCGACAAGGCGGAGGTGAGCGTGGCCACGGTCACGCGTTTTGCGAAGGCAGTCGGCTGCGCGGACGTCCGCGAACTGAAGCTGCGGCTCGCTCAGGCGGCGGCGGTCGGCCAGCGCTTCCTGACGCGCCGTCCGGACGAAGGCGATGCGGCGCCCGATACGCTCGCCGCGCGCATCTTCGACGAAGTGCAGGCGACGCTCGCGCAGAATCAGGGGGCGCTGGCCGCCGCGCCAATCGCTCAGGCCGCCGACACGCTCGCCGCGGCCTCGATGATCTACGTGTTCGGCATGGGCGGCGGCTCGACCGCGCTCGCCGATGAAATGCGCTTTCGCCTCGTGCGGCTCGGCCGGCCGGTTGCGTCGTATCAGGACGGGCTGTTGCAGCGCATGGTCGCGTCGACCTTGTCGAAAGAACATGTCGTGATTGCGCTGTCGGTAACGGGGCATACGCCCGAGATCGTCGAAAGCTGCGGGCTCGCGAAGCAGTACGGCGCGCGCGTGATTGCGCTGACCGCGCCCGCGTCGCCGCTCGGCGCGCTCGCGGACTGGCTGATTCCGGTCATCGCGATCGAAACGGACTTCATCTACAAACCGTCGTCGTCGCGCTACGCGATGATGATGGCGCTCGATTTGCTCGTTACCGAACTGGCCGTCAAGCAGGCCGATCACAGCCGCGAACTCTTGCGCCGCATGAAGCACGCGCTCGATTCGCATCGCGGCGGCGGCGAGCGTCAACCCTTGGGAGACTGACCATGGAAAAGTGCGACACGCTGATCGTTGGCGCGCGCCTGATCGACGGCACGGGCGCGCCCGCCGTCCTGCGCGATGTCGCGGTGCGCGACGGGCGCATCGTCGCGATCGAGGCGCCGGGCGGCCTGTCCGGCTGGAGCGCCGACGCAACCTTCGACGCCGAGGGCAAAGTGCTCGCGCCCGGTTTCATCGACGTCCACACGCATGACGACACGCACGTGATCCGCTCGCCGCAGATGATGCCGAAGATCACGCAGGGCGTGACGACGGTGATCGTCGGCAACTGCGGGATCAGCGCGTCGCCGGTGACGCTCAAGGGCGATCCGCCCGATCCGATGAACTTGCTCGGCGAGGCCGCCGCGTTCAGATATCCGACCTTCGCCGCCTATGTGGAGGCGGTCAACGAGGCGCAACCGACGGTGAATGTCGGCGCGCTGATCGGCCATACGGCGTTGCGCAACAACCATATGGACCGGCTGGATCGCGCGGCTTCCGGCGATGAAGTCGCGGCTATGCGCGCGCAACTCGAAGAAGCGCTGGATAACGGCGCGCTCGGTTTGTCGAGCGGGCTTGCGTATGGATCGGCGTTCAACGCGCCGCCGGAAGAAGTGCAGGCGCTGGCCGAGCCGCTCGCGAAGGCGGGCGCGCTCTACACGACGCACATGCGTACCGAATTCGACGCGATCCTCGACGCGATGGACGAGGCGTATCGCGTCGGCCGTCATGCGCGCGTGCCGGTGGTGATTTCGCATCTGAAATGCGCGGGACCGTCGAACTGGGGGCGCAGCACGGAAGTGCTGAAGTCGATCGAAACCACGCGCGACGGCCAGCCGGTCGGATGCGATTGCTACCCATACAACCGCAGTTCGTCGACGCTCGACCTGAAGCAGGTGACGGGCGATATCGACATCACGATCACATGGTCGACGCCGCATCCGGAGATGGCTGGCAAGCTGATCCGCGAAGTCGCCGACGAATGGCAGGTCAGCCAGCAGGAAGCCGGGAAGCGTCTGCAGCCGGCGGGCGCGGTGTATCACAACATGTCGGAGGACGACGTGCGGCGCATCCTTTCGCATCCCGCGACGATGGTCGGCTCGGACGGCTTGCCGAACGATCCGCTGCCGCATCCGCGTCTGTGGGGCGCGTTTCCGCGCGTGCTCGGCCACTATGCGCGCGATACGGCGCTGATCCCGCTCGAAGAGGCGGTGCGCAAGATGACGAGCCTGTCGGCGCGGCGTTTCGGTCTGACGGAGCGCGGCGAGGTGAAGGTCGGCTATCACGCGGATCTGGTCGTATTCGATCCCGAGCGCGTGCGCGATGCCGCGACGTTCGCCGAGCCGCAACAGGCGGCGGACGGCATCGACGCGGTGTGGGTGAATGGCGTTTTGACGTATCGCGAGCGGGCCGTGACCGGCGCGCGCGCGGGACGTTTCGTGGCGCGCGGTTCCGCATCGAAACTGGATGCACAGGGCGCGTTTTGAGAATTTGTTCGAATCAGGAAAAGGAGTTGAAGATGAAGCGTTATGGCGTTGAAGGTGGCAAGGGACAAGGCGGCGCGCATATGCCGTTCGCACGCGCGGTCGAGGCGGATGGCTGGCTGTTCGTATCGGGCCAGACGCCGATGGAAAACGGCGAGGTGATCAACGGCGGCATCGTCGAGCAATCGCACAAGGCGATTCAGAACGTGCTCGCGATTCTGAAGGAAGCGGGTTACGGGACGGAGCACGTGGTGCGCTGCGGCGTGTGGCTGGATGATCCGCGCGACTTTGCTTCGTTCAACAAGGTGTTCAAGGAGTACTTCGGCGCGAATCCGCCGGCGCGCGCGTGTGTCGTGTCGTCGATGGTGATCGACTGCAAGGTCGAGGTGGATTGCGTGGCGTATAAGAAGGCGTAAATGCGATTGCGGCTCTGGTTCATGTGAAGCAGAGCCGCGTCTTTATTACTGCCGCGCCAACCTTGCATTATCCGGCATCGGCAAATTGAAATTCGTCCGAAACGGATTGATATCCAGCCCGCCGCGCCGCGTATAACGCGCATATACCGCAAGCCGTTCCGGTTTGCATTCCCGCATGATGTCCATGAAGATGCGCTCCACGCATTGCTCATGAAACCCGGTATGTCCGCGATAAGAAACGACATACCGCAACAACCCCGCGTGATCGATCTGCCCGCCGTAATAGCGGATCTGCACGCTGCCCCAATCCGGCTGTCCCGTCACCGGGCAATTCGACTTCAACAGATTCGAAAACAGCGTCTCTTCGACGGGCACTTCGTCATGCGCCGCCTTCAGCAACGAAGGGTCAGGCGAGAACACATCGCAATCGAGATCGAGACGGTCCAGCGACAAACCGTCGAACTCTTCCATCGCCAGTTTGCCGAAATCGGCCGGCGCCGCGAGCTGCACGGAAACCGTCGCGCCGCACACCGCCGAGACATCGCGCTTGATCGCGGCGCGCACATCGTCGATGGAATCGAACGGCGTCTGCGCGAACGAGCCGAGATACAGCTTGAACGACTTCGATTCCACGATATTCGGCGAATCCGCCGGCACGAAGAACGTCGCGACCGCGATCTGCGGCTTGCCGCGCCGGTTGAGCCACGAAAGCTCATACGCGTTCCAGATATCCGTGCCGAAGAACGGCAGTCGCGCGGGCACGGCGATCGCGTCGCGCGCGCGCTTGCGGTCGATCGGAAACAGCAGCGACGCATCGTACTGTTCGGTGTAGTGGACGGGCTTGCCGAGCGGAGATTGATCGGGTGTCATGATGCGTTCGCTATGCCGCTGAGAACGTGCCCCGTCGCCGTAACGACGCGAGCCGATTCGCAATGGCGAATTTGATCGTCGAAGAAAAAATCGGGCTCGAATTCGCGCAGGAATTCGCCCTTGTCGAGGCCGCCGAGAAACATCGCTTCGTCGATTTCGATGTCCCAGGCCATCAGCGTGCGGATCGCGCGCTCGTGCGCCGGTGCGGAACGCGCGGTGACGAGCGCGGTGCGGATGTGCATCGGCGAGCGGCTGTCGTGGTCGTCGGCGATGCGCTGTAGCTTGTTCAAAGCCGCCAGCAGCGGCTTCAACGGGCCGCCCGGAAGCGGCGAATCCTTCTTTTGCGTTTCATGGCCGACGAACGCGGAAAGACCATCGCTCTGGAACACGCGCTCGGCTTCGTCGGAGAACAGCACGGCGTCGCCATCGAACGCAATGCGGATTTCGTCCGCATAACGGCTCGCGGCGCGCGGCGTTTCGGGCAGGACGCGCGCGGCGGGAAAGCCCGCGGCGAGCGCGTCGCGCACGTCGTCCGGATTCGCCGACAGAAACAGCGACGCGCGCAACGGCTTCAGATACGCGAACGGCGAGCGGCCGCGCGTGAACACGCCGCGCTCGATCGCGAGGCCATGCTCGCGGCACGAATGAAACGCGCGCAGTCCGCTGATCGGATCGCTGCGCGACAGGATCACCACTTCGACGCGCTGCTCGTTCGCATTCAACGCGAGCAGCTTGCGGATCAGCCCGAACGCGACGCCCGGCTTCGCGGGCGTTTCTAGCCGCGAGCGTTGCAGCGCTTCGTATCGGGCGAGATCGCCCGTCTCGAAGACGCGGTTCTCATCCTCGAAATCGAACAGCGCGCGCGATGAAATCGCGACGACGAGCTTGTCTTCGAGCGTGAACTTCGGCATCGACACGCCTTACGCGAGGAACAGCTTGTAGACCGGGTTCGCGCCTTCGTCCCACCACGGATAGCCGAGCGTCGCGAGAAAGCGCTCGAACTCCGCGTTGTCCGACTGCGGCACCTGAATGCCGACGAGAATCGAGCTATAGTCCGCGCCCTGATTGCGATAGTGGAACAGGCTGATGTTCCAGTCGGGCGCCATCGACGAGAGGAACTTCATCAGCGCGCCGGGACGCTCAGGGAATTCGAAACGCAGCAGACGCTCGTCGCGCGCGAGCGGCGAGCGCCCGCCGACCATGTATCGGATGTGCTGCTTCGAGAGTTCATCGTGCGAGAGATCGACCGTCGCGAAACCATGCTCGACGAACGACGTCATCATCTGCGCCGTTTCCTTGCGCGCCTTGATCTGCACGCCGACGAAGATATGCGCGGCCTTTTCATCGGCGATGCGGTAGTTGAACTCGGTCACGCTGCGTGTGCCGACCAGTTCGCAGAAACGCCTGAAGCTGCCGCGCTCTTCCGGAATGGTCACGGCGAACACGGCTTCGCGCGCCTCGCCGACTTCCGCGCGCTCCGCAACGAAGCGCATGCGGTCGAAGTTCATGTTCGCGCCCGACGTCACCGCAATGAGCGTCTTGCCTTCGATGCCTTCGCGCTCCGCATACAGCTTCGCGCCCGCGACGGCGAGCGAACCCGCCGGCTCCAGCACGCTGCGCGTGTCCTGGAACACGTCCTTGATCGCGGCGCAGAGCGCATCGGTATCGACGGTGATGACTTCGTCGAGCAGTTCGTGGCACAGCCGGAACGTTTCCTCGCCAACGAGCTTCACCGCCGTGCCGTCCGAGAACAGGCCGACTTCGCTCAGCGTGACGCGCTCGCCCGCCTTGATCGACTGCGCCATCGCGCAGGAATCCTCGGTCTGCACGCCGATCACCTTGATCTCCGGCCGCACCGCCTTGACGTACGCCGCGACGCCCGCCGCGAGCCCGCCGCCGCCGATCGGGCAGAAGATCGCGTGAATCGGGCCCTGATGCTGGCGCAGGATTTCCATCGCGACGGTGCCTTGCCCGGCGATCACGTCGGGATCGTCGAACGGATGCACGAACGTCAGGCCTCGCTCCTGCTGAAGTTCCACGGCGCGCGCGTAGGCGTCGCTGTACGACTCGCCCGCGAGCACCACTTCGACCGTCGGGCCGCCGTGCGCGCGGATCGCATCGATCTTCACCTGCGGCGTGGTGGTCGGCACCGCGATGACCGCCCGGCAGCCGAGCCGCGCCGCCGACAGCGCCACGCCCTGCGCGTGATTGCCCGCCGACGCCGTGATCACGCCGCGCGCGAGTTCGTCCGCGCAGAGGTTCGCCATCTTGTTGTACGCGCCGCGAATCTTGAACGAGAACACCGGCTGATTGTCCTCGCGCTTGAGGAACACGGCGTTGTGCAAGCGCGCGGACAGGCTGCGCGCGGGTTCCAGCTCGCTCTCGCGCGCGACGTCGTACACACGCGCGGTCAGCACTTTTTTCAGGTAGTCGGGATGTGTCATGCGAGGAATCGTCAGGCGGCCGCGATGCGCGCGGGTTTTGAGGGCGAAAGCGTCAATGATAGCGCCAACCGGGCATCGTCCGAACGTGCGATGTATTCGGACCGTCCGGACGGTCGTGCAAAAAAGCGTCGAAAATGCCGGAAACGTGTCGCGAAATCGCACGCAAAAGCCCCTTCTCGCTGCTAGCGCTCGCAAACGCGTGTCATCGTGATGGGTTAGAATTTCCTTTTACGAATCAGCAATCAGGATCGGCAGATGCACCGGCAGCTTCGGATCGATTTACTGGCGCATGTCTCCCGCGAGTCGCATCCCGCGGCGGAGAGGGATGCGCGCCACGCACGATCGTGGCGTTGATCCAGGGCACATCGAAGGCGCCGTGAACGCGATTCGCCTCACCGTCGTGTACGGGCGATCCGGCGGCCTTCGCCAAGATTAGTCTCATTCGAAAATTTGCGCCCCCACGCGCATCGCCGGCAATTCCGCTTTCATGGCGCGAGCGCCGGCACACCGAACCGTCGAACATGAACGCACCCCAAGCCTTCGATCCGAACGGCGCCCATGCCGCCTTGGCGCTCGATACCGAGCCGCGTCTCCGCGAAATTCCTTATAACTACACGTCGTTTTCCGATCGTGAAATCGTCATGCGGCTCCTGGGCGACGAAGCCTGGGCCGTGCTCGACGAACTGCGCAACGAGCGCCGCACCGGCCGCTCGGCACGCATGCTGTATGAAGTGCTCGGCGATATCTGGGTCGTGCGCCGCAATCCTTATCTGCAGGACGACCTGCTCGACAACCCGAAGCGCCGCGCGTTGCTCGTCGAAGCGCTGAATCACCGGCTCGCGGAAATCGAAAAGCGCCGCAGCGCCGATCTCACCGCTCACAGCGAAGAAGCCGGCAGCCGCGAGCGCGCCGGGCGCGTGCAGTTGCTGATCGCCGCCGCGCGCCGCGCCGTCGACGATTTCGCCGCCGAGTTCGACCACATGGCCGACTTGCGCCGCCGCGCATCGCGCGTGCTGGGGAAGGAAACGCAGAAGGACAACATCAAGTTCGACGGCCTGTCGCGCGTCGCGCACGTCACCGACGCGACCGACTGGCGCGTCGAGTATCCGTTCGTCGTGCTGACGCCGGATTCGGAAGCCGAAATCGCCGGTCTGATCAAGGCGTGCTTCGAACTCGGCCTCACCGTGATTCCGCGCGGCGGCGGCACCGGCTATACCGGCGGCGCGATTCCGCTCACGCCGTTTTCGGCGGTCATCAACACGGAAAAGCTGGAACAGCTCGGTCCCGTCGAAATGACGGATCTGCCGGGCGTCGATCACAAGGTCGCGACGATTTTCTCGGGCGCGGGCGTGGTCACGCGGCGCGTCACCGAAGCGGCGGAGCAGGCGGGCTTCGTGTTCGCCGTCGATCCGACCTCGCTCGATGCATCGTGCGTCGGCGGCAATGTCGCGATGAACGCGGGCGGCAAGAAGGCGGTGTTGTGGGGCACGGCGCTCGACAATCTCGCGTGGTGGCGCATGGTCGATCCCGAAGGCAACTGGCTCGAAGTCACGCGTCTGGATCACAACTGCGGCAAGATTCACGACGTCGAAGTGGCGCGTTTCCGGCTCGACTGGTTCGACGGCAATCGTCCGCCCGGCGAAAAGCTGCTGCGCACCGAAAACCTCGACATCGCCGGCCGCACGTTCCGCAAGGAAGGGCTCGGCAAGGACGTCACCGATAAATTCCTCGCCGGTCTGCCCGGCGTGCAGAAGGAAGGCTGCGACGGACTGATTACGTCCGCGCGCTGGATCCTGCACAAGATGCCCGCGCACACGCGCACCGTCTGCCTCGAATTTTTCGGCCAGGCGCGCGACGCGATTCCGAGCATCGTCGAAATCAAGGACTATCTGTTCGAGACGTCGAAGCAGGGCGGCGCGATCCTCGCGGGCCTCGAACATCTCGACGAGCGCTATCTGCGCGCGGTCGGCTACGCGACCAAGAGCAAGCGCAACGCCTTCCCGAAGATGGTGCTGATCGGCGATATCGTCGGCAATGACGCCGATGCCGTCGCCGCTGCAACGTCCGAAGTCGTGCGTATGGCGAACGGCAAGAGCGGCGAAGGCTTCGTCGCGGTGAACGCCGAGGCGCGCAAGCGTTTCTGGCTCGACCGCTCGCGCACCGCCGCCATCGCGAAGCACACGAACGCGTTCAAGATCAACGAAGACGTCGTGATTCCGCTCGACCGCATGGGCGAGTACACGGACGGCATCGAGCGCATCAATATCGAGCTGTCGATCAAGAACAAGCTGCAACTCGTCGATGCGCTCGAGGCGTTCTTCCGCACCGGCAAGCTGCCGCTCGGCAAGACCGACGACGCGAACGAAATCCCCAGCGCCGAACTGCTCGAAGACCGCGTGACGCAGGCGCTCGATTTGCTGAAGCGCGTGCGCGAGCGCTGGACCTTCGTCGGCGACAAGCTCGACATGCCGTTGCGCGAGGCGCAGCACTATCTCGTCAATCTCGGCTACGAAGCGCTCGCGGAGAAGTTCGCGGATCGCGTCGACATGCAGCCGGACGCGAATATCTTCCACGTCGCGCAGGATCGCACGGTGCGAATTTCGTGGAAACAGGAGATTCGCGGCGAACTGCGCCAGATCTTCAACGGCGGCGAATTCAAGCCGATCCTCGATGAAGCGCAGGCCATCCACAAGCAGGTGCTGCGCGGACGCGTGTTCGTCGCGCTCCACATGCACGCGGGCGATGGCAACGTGCACACGAACATTCCCGTCAACTCCGACAACTACGAGATGCTGCAGGACGCGCATCACGCGGTCGCGCGCATCATGAAGCTCGCGCGTTCGCTCGACGGCGTGATTTCGGGCGAACACGGCATCGGCATCACGAAGCTGGAGTTCCTGACCGAAGAGGAAATCGGCGAATTCCGCGCGTACAAGCAGCGCGTCGATCCGCACGGCCGCTTCAACAAGGGCAAGCTGTTCGACGGCGCGGACCTGCGCAACGCGTACACGCCGTCGTTCGGGTTGATGGGCTACGAGTCGCTGATCATGCAGCAATCGGATATCGGCGCGATCTCCGATTCCATCAAGGACTGCCTGCGCTGCGGCAAGTGCAAGCCGGTCTGCGCGACGCACGTGCCGCGCGCGAACCTGCTGTACAGCCCGCGCAACAAGATTCTCGCGACGTCGCTGCTGGTCGAAGCCTTCCTGTACGAAGAGCAGACGCGCCGCGGCGTGTCGATCAAGCATTGGGACGAGTTCAACGACGTCGCCGATCACTGCACGGTCTGCCACAAGTGCGTGACGCCTTGCCCGGTGAAGATCGATTTCGGCGATGTCACGATGAACATGCGCAACCTGTTGCGCAAGATGGGCAAGAAGAAGTTCAACGCGGGCAACGCGGCCGGCATGTTCTTCCTGAACGCGACCAATCCGCAGACGATCAATCTCGCGCGCACCGCGATGATGGGCGTCGGCTACAAGGCGCAGCGTCTCGGCAACGACATCCTGAAGAAGTTCGCGAAGAAGCAGACGGCGAAACCGCCCGCGACGGTCGGCAAGCCGCCGGTGGTCACGCAGGTGATCCACTTCATGAACAAGAAGATGCCGGGCAATCTGCCGAAGAAGACGGCGCGCGCGTTGCTCGATATCGAGGACAACAAGATCGTCCCGATCATCCGCAATCCGAAGACGACCACGGTCGATTCGGAAGCCGTCTTCTACTTCCCCGGCTGCGGCTCGGAGCGCCTGTTCTCGCAAGTCGGACTCGCGACGCAAGCGATGTTGTGGGAAGCGGGCGTGCAGACCGTGCTGCCTCCGGGCTATCTGTGCTGCGGCTACCCGCAACGCGGCTCGGGCCAGTATGACAAGGCCGAGAAGATCGTCACGGATAACCGCGTGCTGTTCCATCGCGTCGCGAATACGCTGAATTATCTCGACATCAAGACCGTGGTCGTGTCGTGCGGCACCTGCTACGACCAGCTCGCGGGCTATGAATTCGAGAAGATCTTCCCGGGCTGCCGGATCATCGACATTCACGAGTTCCTGCTGGAGAAGAACATCCGGCTCGAGGGCGTGAAGGGCACGCGCTACATGTATCACGATCCGTGTCACTCGCCGATCAAGACGATGGACCCGGTCAAGCTCGTCAACGAACTGATGGGCTCGCAGAACGACGGGTACAAGATCGAGAAGAACGATCGATGCTGCGGCGAATCGGGCACGCTCGCGGTCACGCGTCCGGACATCTCCACGCAGGTGCGCTTCCGCAAGGAAGAGGAGATCCGCAAGGGCGCGGCGAGGCTGCGGGGCATTCCGCTCGTCGCGGAAGCGGGCGCGAACGGCATCAATATCGCGAACGCGTCGGCTGGCGCTGCGGGCGCGCAGCCCGGTTCGGTGCTCAAGGCCGGCGACGGTCCGCAACCCAACGGCTCGGACGTGAAAATCCTCACGAGCTGCCCGTCCTGTCTGCAAGGCCTGTCGCGCTACAACGAGGACGCCAATATCGAGGCGGACTATATCGTCGTGGAAATCGCGCGCAAGGTGCTAGGCGAGAACTGGATGGAACAGTACGTCGAACGCGCGAACAATGGCGGTATCGAGCGCGTACTGGTGTAATAGCGAAATCGAGGTTGATTCGCTAGAGGTATGAGATGGACTGTGTGTTTTGCCGTGAAGACGGCGGCGAGGTGCTGTGGTCGGACGACGCGTTGCGCGTCGTCCTCGCCGACGAGCCCGACTGGCCGGGCCTGTGCCGCGTGATCTGGGGCTCGCACGTCGCTGAAATGTCCGATTTGCCGGATGGCGACCGCGCGCGCGTGATGACCGCCGTCAACGGCGTCGAGCGCGCAATGCGCCGCGTGCTCGTACCGGAGAAGATCAATCTGGCGAGCCTCGGCAATCAGGTGCCGCACGTCCACTGGCACGTCATTCCACGCTTTTCCAACGATTCCCGCTTTCCTCTGCCGATCTGGGCGCCGCGCCAGCGCACCGTGTCGGAATCGCAGCTTTCGAAGCGCCGCGCCCAGGCCACGCTCTTGCGCGAACAGGTGCGCAACGAGCTGAACCAGGCGTTCGGACATCAATAAGGCAAGACCATGAGCGGACTCACATCCACGACGCCGATTCCCACCGGCGTCGTCGTGCATTCGAAATCCCGGGTGCTCGAATTGCAGTACGGCGACGAATCGTTTCGCGTGCCTTTCGAGCTGTTGCGCGTGTATTCGCCTTCCGCCGAAGTGCAGGGCCACGGACCGGGCCAGGAAACCTTGCAGACCGGCAAGCGCGAAGTGACGATCATCGGTATCGAACCGGTCGGGCATTACGCGCTGCAACTGAATTTTTCGGACGGCCACAATACCGGCATCTATTCGTGGGACATCCTCCACGACCTGGCGACGCGTCAGGACGCCCTGTGGCGCGAGTATCTGGCGAAACTGGAAGCCGCCGGCGCGGACCGCGACGCGCCGATGGCGGTGAAGAAATCCGGTGGGCATTGCCACTGAACATCAAGGCTGCGGCATAACGCCGCACAGCCGGCGCGACGATTGCGCAGCACATAACGAACAACAGGCGAGGAAAAAGCGCGATGAGCAAGACCCACTTCGGATATGAATCGGTCGACGAGCAGGACAAGGCGAAGAAAGTGGCGGGCGTGTTCCATTCCGTCGCGAGCAACTACGACTTGATGAACGACCTGATGTCCGGCGGACTGCATCGGATCTGGAAGCACTTCACGATCGG
The DNA here is from genome assembly GCF_018408855.1 of Caballeronia sp. NK8. GTDB lineage: Bacteria > Pseudomonadota > Gammaproteobacteria > Burkholderiales > Burkholderiaceae > Caballeronia. The sequence continues at coordinate 297,015 of NZ_AP024322.1, forward strand.
GCAGGCCAAGGTGCGGCCGGGATACAAGGTGCTCGATCTCGCGGGTGGCACGGGCGATCTGGCGATGGCTTTCGCCAAACAGGCGGGCGAGACGGGCGAAGTCTGGCATACGGACATCAATGAATCGATGCTGCGCGTTGGGCGCAACCGCCTGATCGACAAGGGCGTGCTGACGCCCGCGCTGCTGTGCGACGCCGAGAAGATTCCATTCCCGGACAATTATTTCAATATAGTTACAGTTGCTTTCGGTTTGCGTAATATGACGCACAAGGATCGTGCGCTGGCCGAAATGCAGCGCGTGATCAAGCCAGGCGGCCGCCTGCTCGTGCTGGAATTCTCGAAAGTGTGGGAACCGCTCAAAAAGCCGTACGATATCTACAGTTTCAAGATTTTGCCGTGGCTTGGCGAAAAAGTGGCCAAAGATGCGGACAGCTACCGGTACCTGGCTGAGTCCATCCGCATGCACCCGGACCAGGAAACTTTAAAAACAATGATGGAACAAGCGGGCCTGGATCGAGTCGAATATTACAATTTGTCAGGTGGCGTGGTAGCGTTACACGTCGGGACCAAATTTTAGTGTTCCACTCTTAAAGGATTCGATATGTTCGATTCGCGCAAACCCCAATCCCGGGGTTTCCTGAACATCCTCTTCAGGAAGGCCGGAATCTTGGCGCTGGCTGGCGTTATTGCGGCTGGCGCAATCTTCGCGGAAACGGCGGAAGCCAAGCGCATGGGCGGCGGCCGCAGCATGGGCCGGCAGTCGGCCACGGCGACGCAGCAGCATCAGGCCACGCCGCCGTCCCAGTCGCAGTCGATGCAGGGCCAGCCGGGACAGGCGGCTCAGGCCCAGCGCGCGCAACCCGCTCCGGGCGCGCCCGCCGCGGCGCAACCCGCGCGCAACCGCTGGCTCGGACCGATCGCCGGTCTTGCCGCGGGTCTGGGCATCGCGGCGCTGCTGTCGCACTTCGGGCTCGGCGAAGCATTCGCCGGCGCGATGGCCAACATGATCATGATCGCGTTGATCGTGCTGGCGGCCGTCATGCTGTTCCGCTTCATCATGCGCAAGCGTCAGGGCAACAACGCGAACACGCCCGCGTACGCCGGCGCGGGCTCGAATTCGGGCTCGCCGTACGGCGCCACCGCGCGCACGAGCCTGAATCAGGACCCGCCGCAGGTGCCGCAGCAGCCGACCGGTTTCGGTGCGAACTATATCGAGTCGTCGGCCCCGCAACAGGCCGTGAACGCGAACGTGCCCGCTGGCTTCGACACCGAAGCGTTCGTCCGTAACGCCAAGGTCTACTTCGTGCGTCTGCAGGACGCGTGGGATCGCGGCAACGTCAACGACATCCGCGAGTTCACGACGCCGGAAATGTTCGCCGAAGTGAAGCTCGACGTCGACGCCCGCGGCAGCGCGCCGAACCGCACGGACGTGGTGCAACTCAACGCCGATGTGCTCGGCGTCGACGACCGCCCGACCGAGTATCTCGCGAGCGTGCGCTTCCACGGCCTGATCCGCGAGTCGGAAGGGGCGGCGGCGGAACCGTTCGTCGAGGTCTGGAACCTGTCGAAGCAGAAGGCGGGCAACGAAGGCTGGCTGCTGGCGGGGATTCAGCAGGTCAGTTGAGCGTGGCCGCGCGCCGGCAACCGTCAGTGTGATCATCGGTTGCGGCGGTAGAATAGAAACCCGCGCGAGCGTCTCGCGCGGGTTTTTTCATCTCATAGCCGATGACCAACGCAGACGAATCCGCCCGTCCCGCAGCAAATCCCGCCTTGAAGACCGCATCCAGTGGGTTCGCGGCCGCCGTGAATCATCTGCTCGCGCGCGAGCCGTGGGCACGTGAGCGCGTCAAACCCTACGCGGGCAAGCGCGTCAAGCTTGCGGGCACGCCGGTTTCGATCGCGCTCGTGGTGCAGCCGGACGGCCTCTTCGCCGCGACCACCGAAGCAGAGGCGGGCGCGTTCGACGTGACGATCTCCGTACCGCTCGACGCCGTGCCTGCGTTTCTGCAAGGCGGCCAGGCGGCGGTGATGAAGCACGTTCGCATCGAAGGCGACGCCGAATTCGCGCAGACGCTCGCGAAACTCGCCGAACATCTGCGCTGGGACCCGGAAGAAGATCTCGCGCGCGTGATCGGCGATGCGCCCGCGCATCGCGTGGGCCTCATCGCGCGCGCCGTGCAGGAGCAGGCGCAGCGCACCGGGCGGAACCTGCTGGACACGTTCACCGAATATTTCCTCGACGAGCGCCCGCAGCTCGTGCGCAAGAGCGCGCTCGACGCGTTCAACGCCGAGCTGTCGAAAGCGCGCGATGCGCTGGCGCGCGTCGAGAAGCGCATTGAAAGAATCGAACAGAGTAGCGGACACATCACCCAACCATCACGACCGGGTAGCGGCGCTTCAGCGCGAACCGGCGGCGAGTCCGTGCGCGACTCGCACGAATAACGAGCTGAAGCGAATCCGAACCATGCGTTTTCTGCGTTTCCTCAAGATTTTCTTCACGATCGTCCGTTTCGGGCTCGATGAACTCGTCATGAGCGGCATCGACGATCGCCGCGTGCGCTTTCTCATGCGTATCACGACGTTCGGCCGCAAGTTCAACATCGAGCGCGGAATTCGGCTGCGTCTCGCGCTGGAAAGCCTCGGGCCGATCTTCGTGAAGTTCGGCCAGGTGCTGTCGACGCGGCGCGACTTGTTGCCTGTCGATATCGCCGATGAACTCGCGAAGCTTCAGGACCGCGTTCCGCCGTTCGATTCGACGGTGGCCGTTGGGCTCATCGAAAAGTCGCTCGGCGCGCCCATCGACGAATTGTTCGACGAATTCGAGCGCGTTCCGGTGGCGAGCGCGTCGATCGCGCAGGTGCATTTCGCGAAGATCAGGAACGGCGAGCACGCGGGCAAACCGGTCGCGGTGAAGGTGTTGCGGCCGGGCATGCTGCCGGTGATCGATTCCGACCTCGCGCTGCTGCGCGATATCGCGACTTGGGCCGAACGGCTGTGGGCGGACGGCCGGCGTCTGAAGCCACGCGAAGTGGTCGCCGAATTCGACAAATATCTGCACGACGAACTCGACCTGATGCGCGAGGCCGCCAACGGCAGCCAGCTGCGCCGCAATTTTCAGGGGCTCGATCTGCTGCTCGTGCCGGAGATGTACTGGGATCTGTCCGCGCCGACGGTGCTCGTCATGGAGCGCATGGTCGGCGTGCCGATCAGTCAGGTGGAGACGCTGCGCGCGGCAGGCGTCGATATTCCGAAGCTGGCACGCGAAGGCGTCGAGATTTTCTTCACGCAGGTGTTCCGCGACGGCTTCTTTCATGCCGACATGCATCCCGGCAACATCCAGGTGAGTCTCGATCCTGCCACCTTCGGGCGCTATATCGCGCTGGATTTCGGCATCGTCGGGGCGCTCTCGGACTTCGACAAGAACTACCTCGCACAGAACTTCCTCGCGTTCTTCAAGCGCGACTATCACCGCGTTGCGACGCTGCACCTGGAATCAGGCTGGGTGCCGCCGAGCACGCGCGTCGAGGAACTGGAAAGCTCGATTCGCGCGGTCTGCGAGCCGTATTTCGATCGCGCGCTGAAGGACATTTCGCTCGGGCAGGTTCTGATGCGCCTGTTTTCGACGTCGCGCCGCTTCAATGTCGAGATTCAGCCGCAGCTCGTGCTGCTGCAAAAGACCATGCTCAATGTCGAGGGACTCGGGCGCTCGCTCGATCCGGAGCTCGATCTGTGGAAAACGGCCAAGCCGTATCTCGAGCGCTGGATGAACGAGCAGATCGGCTGGCGGGGCTGGTACGAGCGCCTGCAGATGGAAGCGCCGCAGTGGAGCAAGACCATTCCGCAGTTGCCGCGGCTGATCCACCATATTCTGGCGGAGCATCACGACGCGCCGAAGAGCGGCAGCGACGAACTCATGCGCCTGCTGCTCGTCGAGCAAAAGCGGACCAACCGCCTGCTCGTGACGCTGCTCGTCGCCGGTCTCGTCGCGATTGCCGGCGCGGGCGTCGTGGTCGCGCAATTGTGGCTCAGCCATCCGTGAGGTCTACATCATGAGCGATCCGACGAATCCAGACGTTCCCAGCTTCGAGAATCGCGACCCGAATTCGCCCGGATTCTGGGACGAACGCTTCGACCAACGCTTCACGCCGTGGGATCAGGCCGGCGTGCCGGAAGCGTTCAAGCACTTCGTGGCGTCGCGGAATGCGCTGAACGTACTGATTCCCGGCTGCGGCAGCGCGTACGAAGCGCTTTATCTTGCCGAGCGCGGCTGGCCGGTGCGCGCGATCGATTTCGCGGCGAGCGCGGTTGCGGCTGCGCGCTTGCAACTGGGCGCGCATGCGGGGCTCGTCGAAGAGGCCGATTTCTTCGCCTACGCGCCACCTTTTTCGCTCGACTGGATCTACGAGCGCGCGTTTCTCTGCGCGTTGCCGAAAGACCGCTGGCAGGACTATGCCGACCGTATGGCGGCGCTCCTGAAACCCGGCGCGCTGCTCGCGGGCTTCTATTTCATCGGATCGACGCCGAAAGGGCCGCCCTTCGGCATCGAGCGCGGAGAACTGGACGCGCTGCTGTTGCCGCACTTCGAACTGATCGAAGACCGCGAAGTGAGCGGTTCCATTCCGGTATTCGCTGGCCGCGAGCGCTGGCTGACCTGGCGGCGAATCTGAGCGGACCGGCTTGAAAAACGCCTGCCGCGCCCCGATATACAAGCGGATCAATTCTGCGTCCGCGATCCCGAAAATCGCGGGTCAATATTGGTTTGCGGCTATAATTCAAGGCTTTGCAAGCGTCGACAGATCATTGTAGGAAGAGTGCCATGCCGATTTACGCGTACCGCTGCGCACACTGCGGCCACGAAAAAGACGTGCTTCAGAAACTGAGCGATGCGCCGCTCACGCAATGTCCTGCCTGCGGACGGGATGCTTTTTCGAAGCAGGTGACCGCTGCCGGATTCCAGTTGAAGGGATCGGGTTGGTATGTCACCGATTTCCGTAGCGGTAACAACGGCTCGAAGGGCGGCGCGGCGAACGCTTCGGCGGCGAAATCGGATGACGCCGCGGCGGCTGGCGCCAGCAGCTCGAATTCGGGCGATAGCGCGAAGCCGGCCAATACGTCATCGTCGGAAACCGTCAAGCCCGCGGCGGGCGCGTCCGCATCGTCGGACGCAGCCTGAAGCGCAGGGCGGCGAATCCGCCTCATCCCAGGTCGCGCAGACGATCTCGCCGACCGTGCCCGGAACCGGGCGCGGCTCGCCTGCCAAGCCGAATCTCCAAAGACAACGAGAGCCGGCGCAGCCTTCTCTCCGTGTAAATGACGACGAAAAAGACTACGCTGAAATCCGTGTTCCTCACCGGCCTGCTCGTGCTGGTGCCGCTCGCCATCACGCTCTGGGTGCTGGGGCTCGTGATCGGCACGATGGACCAGACGCTGCTCCTGCTGCCGCAGTCGTGGCAGCCCGAGCGCGTCGTCGGCTTCCATCTGCCGGGCGTGGGCGCGGTGCTGACGATCGCGTTCATTTTCATCGTCGGGCTGTTGACGCAGAACTTCGTCGGCCAGAAGCTCGTGAAATGGTGGGACGCGATCCTGCGTCACATCCCGGTGGTCGGGCCGCTGTACACGAGCGTGAAGCAGGTATCGGACACGCTGCTCTCGTCGAGCGGCAACGCGTTTCGCAAGGCGCTGCTGATCGAGTATCCGCGCAAGGGCTCGTACACCATCGGCTTTCTGACGGGTATTCCGGGCGGCGACGTGCTCAATCACCTCGACGAAGACCACGTGAGCGTCTACGTGCCCACGACGCCGAACCCGACATCCGGCTTCTTCCTGATGATGCCGAAAAGCGAAGTCGTCGAACTGGACATGACCGTCGACGCCGCACTGAAGTACATCGTCTCGATGGGCGTGGTGGCTCCCGCGCCGAGCGCGCCGGCACCGGTCGCGCCCGCCCGCCGCCCCACCGAGCCGCCGATGTAATGCCGGCCGCGCGAACCGAGCGTCAGCCGCAGGAAGAGCATGACCCGAACGCGCGAGCCGTTGATTAACGAACAACGAAAGACACAACATCATGTCGATGCGATCTGAATACTGCGGTCTGGTGACCGAGGCCCGCCTGGGCGAAACCGTCTCGCTGTGCGGCTGGGTGCAGCGCCGCCGCGATCACGGTGGCGTTATCTTCATCGACCTGCGCGATCGCGAGGGAATCGTTCAGGTTGTCTGCGATCCGGACCGCGCCGAAATGTTCAAGGTGGCCGAAGGCGTGCGCAACGAATTCTGCGTGCAGGTGAAGGGCGTCGTGCGCAACCGTCCTGAAGGCACCGTCAACGCCAATCTGACGAGCGGCAAGATCGAAGTGCTGTGCCATGAGCTGACGGTGCTGAACGCATCGGTCACGCCGCCGTTCCAGCTCGACGACGACAACCTCTCGGAAACCACGCGCCTCACGCATCGCGTGCTCGACCTGCGCCGCCCGCAGATGCAGAAGAACCTGCGCCTGCGCTATCGCGTCGCGATGGAAGTGCGCAAGTATCTCGACGCGCAAGGCTTCATCGACATCGAAACGCCGATGCTGACCAAGAGCACGCCGGAAGGCGCGCGCGATTACCTGGTGCCGTCGCGCGTGAACGCGGGCCAGTTCTTCGCATTGCCGCAGTCGCCGCAGCTCTTCAAGCAATTGCTGATGGTCGCGAACTTCGACCGTTACTACCAGATCACCAAGTGCTTCCGCGACGAAGACCTGCGCGCGGACCGTCAGCCGGAATTCACGCAGATCGACTGCGAAACCTCGTTCCTCACCGAGCAGGAAATCCGCGATCTGTTCGAAAACATGATCCGCCACGTCTTCAAGGAGACGATGGATGTCGCGCTGCCGGAAAAATTCCCGGTCATGCTGTACTCGGAAGCGATGCGCCGCTTCGGTTCGGACAAGCCCGACCTGCGCGTGAAGCTCGAATTCGCCGACCTCACGGATGCCGTGAAGGACGTCGACTTCAAGGTGTTCAGCATGCCGGCGAACTCGAAGGACGGCCGCGTCGCGGCGCTGCGCGTGCCCAAGGGCAGCGAGCTGTCGCGCGGCGATATCGACGGTTACACGGAGTTCGTGCGCATCTACGGCGCGAAGGGCCTCGCGTGGATCAAGGTCAACGACAAGACCCGTGGCCGCGACGGCCTGCAAAGCCCGATCGTCAAGAACCTGCATGACGCGGCGCTTGCGGCGATCATGGAGCGCACCGGCGCGCAAGACGGCGACATCATCTTCTTCGCGGCGGATCGCGCGAAGGTCGTGAACGACAGCCTCGGCGCGCTGCGTCTGAAGATCGGCCATTCGGAATTCGGCCGTGCGAACAACCTGATCGAAACCGGCTGGAAGCCGCTGTGGGTCATCGACTTCCCGATGTTCGAGTTCGACGAGGAAGAGAACCGCCACGTGGCCGCGCATCACCCGTTCACGAGCCCGAAGGACGAGCATCTCGAATACCTCGAAACCGATCCGGGCCGTTGCCTCGCGAAGGCGTACGACATGGTGCTGAACGGCTGGGAAATCGGCGGCGGTTCGGTGCGTATCTTCCAGGAAGACGTGCAGAGCAAGGTGTTCCGCGCGCTCAAGATCGGCGCGGAAGAAGCGCGTCTGAAGTTCGGCTTCCTGCTCGACGCGCTGCAGTACGGCGCGCCGCCGCACGGCGGTATCGCGTTCGGTCTGGACCGCATCGTCACGCTGATGTCCGGCGCCGATTCGATCCGCGACACCATCGCGTTCCCGAAGACGCAGCGCGCGCAGGATCTGCTCACGCAGGCGCCGAGCGAAGTGGACGAGCGCCAGTTGCGCGAGTTGCACATCCGCCTGCGTCAGCCGGAGCAGAAGGCGCAGTAAGCAGGTTTTGTTGTCGATGTGATGAAAAGGGCGCCGTGTGCGCCTTTTTCATTTTTTGCGTTACAGTCTTTCGGCATCGACACACAATGAAACGCGCGTACACAAAAACATGCAGAAGCCGCCGAAAATCCCCGAATCCGTGCTGGTCGTCATTCATACGCCGGACCTCGACGTGCTCATCATCGAACGCGCGGATCACAAGGGCTTCTGGCAATCGGTGACGGGCTCGAAAGATCACATCGACGAGCCGCTTGGCGAAACCGCCGCGCGCGAGGTGCAGGAAGAGACGGGCATCGTGATCGGCAGTGCGCTCATTCCGGAGCGCGCGCTGCTCGACTGGCATCACAGCATTCAATACGAGATCTATCCGCAATGGCGGCATCGCTATGCGGAGGGCGTCACGCGCAACACCGAGCATCAGTTCAGCCTGCTCGTGCCGCATTGCCTCGAAGTGACGCTCGCGCCGCGCGAGCACACCGCGCATCGGTGGCTGCCGTTTCGCGAGGCCGCGGACCAGTGCTTCTCGTGGTCGAACCGGGAAGCGATCCTGCAATTGCCCGAGCGCCTCGCGGCGCATAACCGATGATCGGACTGCGTCCGCGGCGCAGTTTCAAGCGGCTGCGCCAGGCGATGTTCTCGGGCCGCCGGCCGCCCCGCCTGTGCTTCACGGTGGGCAATCAGGTGCGGCTCTTCAAGGGCGGCGTGCAGTTCTTTCCGGCCTTGATCGAGCGCATCGACGAGGCGCGCAAGTCGGTGTCGCTGGAAACCTACATCTTCGCCAACGACGACATCGGCCGCGCCGTCTCCGATGCGCTCGTGCGCGCGGCCGAGCGCGGCGTCACGGTGCGGGTGATCACCGACGGCATCGGCACCGAAAGCAACCTGCCGATGTTCAAACTCTGGCAGGAGCGCGGCGTCGAGCATCGCATCTACAACCCGCATCTGCTGTTCGGGCCGCTCGGTTTTTCGCGCACGCATCGCAAGCTGGCGCTGATCGACGAAACCTACGCGTTTTGCGGCGGCATCAATATCGTCGACGACTACGAGCAGAACGGCGCGCGCCTCGAACGGCCGCGCTGGGATTTTGCGATGGAGGCGCAAGGCCCCGTCGTCAAGGACGAGCGCGAGGCGTTCGATCTGCAATGGCAACGCATCCGTCTCGGCGTAAAGCCGCGCCAGCCGACGCAACCGGGCTGCGAGTCACAGGAAAGCGAGCGCGCTCCGGGCCGCTGGAACGCCCGGCGCGCGATGCAGGCGCGCAGGCGCGCGCGGCTCGGCGAGATTCACGCGGTCGATCAGCCGTGCATCGCGTTCGTCGCGCGCGACAACCTGCTCAATCGCCGCGCGATCGAGAAGGCGTATCTGCGGGCCATCGCGCACGCCGAAAGCGAAGTGCTGCTGGCGAATCCGTACTTCATGCCGGGGCGCAAGCTGAGGCGCGCGCTCGTGCGCGCGGCCGAGCGGGGCGTGCGCGTGTCGCTCGTGATCGGCCGCAAGGAATTCGTCGCACTGGATTACGCGACGCCGTTTCTCTACGGCAACCTGCTCAAGCACGGCGTACGCATCGCCGAATACGAGAAGACGATGCTCCACGGCAAGGTCGCGGTCGTGGATGCCGACTGGGCCACCATCGGCTCATCGAATCTCGACGCGCTCTCGCTCGTGCTCAACAACGAGGCCAACATGGTCCTCGTCAATCACCCTGAAATCGCCGGATTGCACGACGCCATTCTCCAGGCGTTCGACGAAGGCCGCCCCATCGACGAAAAGCATTATGCGTCGCGACCCATGACGGAGCGGACGCTTAATTGGCTGGCCTATAACACGTACCGTCTGATGATGAAGATGATCACAATTGGTCAGTACGATTGACGTGCCAATTTTCTGCGACTGCGCAAAAATAATTGCCGTTAGGCAACAATAGATAAAAGATCCCAGTTCCTGAGAACTCGGGCAGTCACTTACAGGCAGTCCGTACATAAAACGCGACAATGGGCGCGGACAATGTTGAGATTTATCCTATAGACATGTC